>CACLJX010000001.1 GCA_902607435.1 uncultured Alphaproteobacteria bacterium
ATAAAATTTTTTGATTTTACTGTTTTAAATGTAGATTTTAGTGTTGGATTAAATGAAAGAATTATGAAACTATTAAATAATTTGGATATTGTTCCTGTTATTTGTTATGAAATAATATTTTTAAATGATTTATTAATTAAAGCTAATAGATTTAGTCCTATAATAATTAATTTGACAAATGATGCATGGTTTGGAAAAATTTCTGGACCTTATCAACATTTTTATTTGTCGCGAATTAGAAGTACTGAGTTTAATAAATATTTAATAAGAGTATCTAATAATGGAGTTTCAGCAATTATTGATAACTATGGAAAGATTTTAAAATTTATTCCACTAAATGTAAAAAAACAAAAGAATATTAATATTAGTATTCCTAATCAGTTAAATAATTTAACAAATTATCATAAATTAATTTATTATTTTTTTATTATTTATTTTATTTTTGCTGTATTAATTAATAAAAAAAATGAGGGAAATAACTAATCAATTCTATATTTATGGAAGAAAAAAAGGAAGAAAGAACTTAAAAATATTGATAGAAATTTAATTAATAAATTTTTATTAAAAGTTGATAGTAATTTTAAAAATAAAAAAATTATTCTTGATATTGGTTCTGGAAATGGAGAAAATGCATTATATCTTGCACAAAAATTTCCTGAAAAACTAATTATAGCTTGTGAAATATATATTGATGGAAATCTTAGCTTATGTAATCAATTAATTAATAAAAAAATTAATAATGTTAAAATTTTCAATCAAAACATAATGATTTTAATTGAAAATATGAGTTTGAAAATTTTATTGGATGAAATTTGGATATTATTTCCTGATCCTTGGCCAAAAAAGAAGCATTATAAAAGAAGGTTAATTAATGATGTTTTTTTTTATAAAATTAGTTCCATTCTTTTATCCAGTGGAAAAATTTTTATAGTTACTGATTCAATCTCATATTTTATTTCGATTTTAAACTCAATTTCTAAATCTAAATTGTTTCAATGGATAAATAACAAACCTCATGATTGGCAATATTCTAATCATAATATAATTAAAACAAAATATTATAAAAAAACCTTAAATTGCAATATAAAATCAATGATTATGATATTATCTAAAATATAGCACTTGTTTTTCAATAATAATTTAATATAAGAACTTAAATTTTTGGATATTTTCAAAGGTGGGACTTCCCGCCTTTTTTTTGGTTTTTTTTATGGCAAAACAAACAATTAAAGTAGTTAGAGAAGAAATGCTGCAAGTTGCTAATAATGTTGCTCTTGAAAAAAATATTGAAAAAGATGAAGTTTTTAATGCAATGGAACAAGCCCTTGAAAAAGCAGCTAGGGTTAAATATGGATTTGAAAGAGATATTCGAGTAAAAATTGATCGTAACACGGGCGATATAAATCTTAGTTCTTATCTAAAAGTAGTAGAAACAATTGATATAGAAGAAGAAAAAAATCAAATTCTGCTAAAAGATGCAATAAAAATTAATCCTAATATCAAAATTGATGAATTTATTATTGAGAAACTTCCTCCATTTGATTTTGGAAGAGTTGCAGCACAAAATGCCAAAGGTATAATTATTCAAAAGATAAGAGAAGCAGATAAGTCACGACAATATAGTGAATTCAAAGATAGAATTGGAGAAATAGTTATAGGAATTGTCAAAAGAAGTGAGTTTGGTAATTTTATAATTGATCTAGGTAAAGGAGAAGGAATCATTAAAAGAGAAGAGCTTATTCCAAGAGAAGCCTTTAAAAATGGAGACAGAATACGATCATATATTTATGATGTAAGAGAAGACTCTAAAGGATATCAAATTTTTTTATCAAGAACACATCCTCAATTTCTTGCAAAATTGTTTAGTCAAGAAGTTCCAGAAATTTTTGAAGGCGTTATTGAAGTTAAAAGTGTTGCTAGAGACCCAGGTTCTAGAGCTAAAGTGAGTGTTTTCACTAACGATACAACAATAGACCCGGTTGGCGCATGTGTTGGTATGCGAGGTTCTAGAGTACAAGCTGTTGTTAATGAGCTTCAAGGTGAAAAAATAGATATAGTTATGTGGTCTGAAAATCAGGCAACTTTTTTGGCAAATGCTTTAGCACCAGCTGAAGTAACTAAAATTTTTCTTTATGAAGAAAAAAAGAAAGTAGAAGTAGTAATTCCTAATGAACAATTAAGTCTTGCTATTGGCAGAAAAGGACAGAATGTTAAACTAGCATCCACTTTGACAAATTTAGAAATTGATATCCTCACTGAAGAAGAGGAAATAGAAAGAAGACAGGAAGAGTTTAAAGTCAAGACAGTAATGTTTTCTAAAATACTTGATGTGGAAGATATAATTGCTCAATTATTAGTAACTGAGGGATACGTAGCAGTTGATAGTATTGCTAATGAGACCCCTGCAAATCTTGAAAAAATTGAAGGATTTGACAAAGATCTTTCAGAAGAAATCGTCACAAGAGCTAAAAACTATTTATCTAACAAAGATGCAGAAAATATTAAAATTATCAATGAAAAAAATGTTGATGATGATTTGAAAAAATTAAAAGGAATAGATAATAAAATGCTTGCTCTTCTTGCTATTAATCACATAATAACTTTAGATGACTTTGCTGGTTTATCTACATTTGACTTATTAGATAAAGAAGAAGGAATATTTAAAGAATTAGAGCTAGAAGAAACAATAGTTAATGATATGATTATGAAAGCCCGTGAAAAATGGTTCACTGAAGAAAAATAGATACAATTATTACTTGGATATAAATTGGAAAATAAAAAAAATAGTAATAAGAAAAAGCCTCTAAAATTATCTTCTAGTGGAAGACTGCAAATTAGAAAGAATCTTGGTCCATCAAGAACAGTAAATAAAAATCAAGGAAATCAAAACAAAACTATACAGATAGTTTTTAGAAATAAAAACAATCAACAAAAAAGCACTTCTACAGCACAATCAAATCATAGAGGATCATCTTCATTTAGAACTTCTTCAGCTCCAAATTTTGTTCCTTCAAGTGGTTTTACACCAAGAACAAATAAATATTATAATCAAAAAAATAAAAAATCTAATGATTCAAAAAAGAATCTATCAAAAAAAACAACTTTAAAACCTAAACTAGATGAATCTGGAAAATTAAATTTATCTAAAATTCTTGCAGAAGAAGCACAAGAGTTTGATAAATTCCCAAGTTTAGCAAAGTTGAAAAGAGCTAGAGAAAAAGAAAAATTAAAATCAGTTGAAACAAATGAAGATATAAGTATTGGAAGAGAGATAATTATTCCTGAAATTATTACTGTTCAAGATTTAGCAAACCGCATGGCTGAAAAAATTGCTGATGTAGTTAAAGTTTTAATGAAAATGGGTGTTATGGCAAATGCAGCACAATCTCTTGAGGCTGATACAGCTGCACTTGTTGCAACCGAATTAGGACATCGTGTTAAATTAGTAAGTGAGGATGATGTATTAAAAGAAATTGAAGATAAAGAAGATTTAGAAGATGATTTGGTTAAAAGACCTCCTGTAGTAACTATTATGGGCCATGTAGATCATGGCAAAACAAGTATATTGGATTCTTTTAGAAGTTCTAGCATAGCATCTGATGAAGCAGGTGGAATTACTCAGCATATTGGAGCCTATCAAATAAATAACAATAATAAAAAAATTACATTTATTGATACTCCAGGTCATGAAGCATTTTCTAAAATGAGATCAAGAGGTGCTAAAACTACTGATATAATAGTTTTAGTTATTGCAGCTAATGATAGTATTAAGCCTCAAACTATTGAATCTATTTCTCATGCCAAGGCATCCAATGTTCCTATAATTATTGCAATTAACAAAGTTGATTTACAAACCGCAGACCCTGATAAAGTAAGAAATGATTTATTAAAACATGAAATCATCGTTGAAAAATTAAGTGGAGATGTATTAGATATTGAGATTTCAGCTTTAAAAAAATTAAATCTTGATAAGCTTGAAGAAGCAATTCATCTACAAGCAGATTTATTAAACCTTCGGGCAAATCCAAATAGAAATGCGAGAGGGACGGTTATCGAATCGAAACTAGAAAAAGGAAGGGGTCCAGTTGCAACTGTTTTGGTTCAAAAAGGAACTCTAAAAGTCGGAGATATATTTGTAGCAGGTTCTGAATGGGGCAAAGTTAAAACATTAACTAATGATCTTGGTAAAAGTGTTAAGAATGCTTTACCTTCAAGTCCAATTGAAATTTTAGGATTCGATTCTAATCCTTTAGCTGGTGATGATTTTGTTGTTGTAGAAAGTGAAAGTGTAGCAAGAAAAGTTGCTGAATATAGATCAAAACTAAATTTACAAAAAAAGAATACTGTCATTAAAACTAATGTTGAGGAAATGTTTGAACAAATTTCACATGGACAAATCTCATTTTTACCTGTTGTAATTAAAGCTGATGTACAAGGTTCAGCTGAGGCAATTGATAATTCTATAACAAAACTTTCAACAAAAGAAGTGGAAGCAAAAGTAATATTTAAAGGGGTAGGAGCAATTACGGAAAGTGATGTTGCCTTGGCATCTTCAAGTAAGGGTTTTATAGTAGGTTTTAATGTAAGAGCAATACCCCAAGCTCGTGATTTAGCTAAACGAGACGGAGTTGATATAAAATATTATTCAATAATTTATGAACTAATTGATGACATTAAAAATTTGATGGAAGGTCTTTTAAGGCCGGATTTAAAAGAAAATATTACAGGCAATATAGAAATAAGAAAAATTTTTTCTATTTCTAAATTTGGGAATATTGCAGGATGTTATGTAAAAGAAGGAATCATTTCTCGAAATTCAAAAATTCGCATTTTAAGAGATAATATTGTTATTCATAGTGGCAATATTAGTAGTTTAAAAAGATTTAAAGAAGAGGTTAAAGAAGTAAAACAGGGTTTTGAATGTGGAGTAGTAGTAGAAAGTTTTAGTGATATTAAAATGAATGATATTATTGAAACATATGAATTGATTAAGACTACAAGAAAGTTATAGTTTTAGAACATATGAATTCTTACAATTTGCCCTCTCAACGCCAAATGCGATTTGGTGAAGTTATCAGATCGATTATAAGCGAAACTTTATTAAGAGATATTGTACCGAGTGAAGAAACTGACATCAGCACTACTACAGTATCATTTGTTAAAATGTCAAAAGACCTAAAAATTGCATCAATTTATGTAGTCCCTCTTGGAGGTGAAAATAAATCTAAAATTATAGATTATTTAAATGAAAATAAATTTTTTTTTCAAAAAGCTATTTCAACAGCAAAACTAAAAATAAAATTTACACCCAAAATTAATTTTTTTATTGATGATTCTTTTGAAGAAGCTAAAAAAATTGAAAAGTTATTGTTAAATAAAAAAGTTATAAGAGATTTAATTAATGAATGATTACCAAGGATGGTTAAATGTTTACAAACCCCTTAATCTTAGCTCTTTTGCAGTTTTACATAAGATAAAAAAAAAATTTAACTTATCCAAAATTGGTCACGCGGGCACATTGGATCCTCTAGCAGAAGGCATCCTTCCCATAGCAATAGGCAAAACTACAAAACTTATATCATTTATTCATAGAAATATTAAAGAATATGAGCTTGAGATTAAATGGGGAGAACAAACATTAACAGATGACAGAGAAGGTAAAATAATATGTGTATCTTCTTATATTCCTCAATCAAAGGAAATTACTGAAAAATTAAAGATATTTAGAGGTAATATTCTTCAACGCCCTCCCAAAGCTTCTGCCGTTAAAATTAATGGTCAAAGAGCTTATAAATTGTTGCGTAATATGGAAAATTTTGAAACAAAAAAAAAAATAGTTAAAATTTATGAAGCTAAATTTATTGATCAATCCTATCCTAATGTATCAAAAATTAAAATTATATGTGGTAAAGGTTTTTACATTAGAAGCTTTGCAAGAGATTTTGGTGAAATTTTAAATACCAAAGCCCATGTATACTCTTTAAAAAGAACGAAAGTTGGTAAATTTACCATAAAAAATTCGATTTTACTGGACGATTTATTAAAAATGAGCGAAATGGCTTCTGGAATTAGAGGTTTCCATCCATCAATATCAATGCTGGACGACATCTTGGCTTTTGAAATTGATGAAGAGACAATATTAAAAGATATTTCTCATGGGAAAATTGTTAAGATTAACAAAAAGGATATACCCAAATCTCTAAAACTAAATGATGACAAATTATACTTATTAACAAATAAAAAAATAGTTGTTTCAGTTGGTAAATTTGATGGAATTTTTTTTAAACCTAAGAAGGTGTTTGTATAGGAGGCAAGGTGTCGATAACAAAAAAAAATAAGAAAACTATAATATCTAAATATGCAATTAACGAAAAGGATACAGGTTCTACCGAAGTTCAAATTGCAGTTTTTAGTGAAAAAATAAAAAACTTAACTGAGCATTTTAAAAATCACAAGAGTGATAATCATTCAAAAAGAGGCTTATTAGCCATGGTTAATAAAAGAAAAAAATTGTTAAGTTATTTATTAAAAAAAGATAATGCAAAATATAAAAAAATTATCAAAGAACTTAATATTCGCGGATAATTTAATAAAATTTACAATTAACAAATATAATTAGGAAATTAGGAAATATGATGTTTGAAATTAATAAAAAAGAAATTGAATGGTGCGGAAAGAAATTGACATTGGAGACAGGGAGAGTAGCAAGACAAGCTGATGCATCAGTCATAGCTACATATGGAGGCACTACTGTAATGGCTAATATTTGTGCCGCTAAAATAGCAAGACCAGACGTAGATTTTTTCCCTTTAACAGTAAATTATCAAGAAAAATTCTATTCTGTAGGCAAGATACCCGGTGGTTTTTTTAAAAGAGAATCACGTCCAACTGAAAAAGAAACACTAATTAGCAGACTTATTGATAGACCAATTAGACCACTTTTTCACAAAGATTTTAAAAATGAAACACAAGTAATTTGCACGGTATTATCACATGATCAAGCAAATGACTCTGATATAGTGGCAATCATAGCAGCTAGTGCAGCAATAACTCTTTCGGGATTACCTTTCATGGGGCCATTAGGAGCTGCAAAAATTGGCATGAAAGATGAAAAGCTAATTGTTAATCCGACATTAAATGAATTAAAAGAATCGAACCTAGAACTGGTAGTAGCTGGAACAAAACAAGGTGTATTAATGGTTGAATCAGAAGCTTCTCAATTATCGGAAGAACAAATGTTAGAAGCAGTAATATTAGGACAAGAGTCTTATAAAAAAGTTATTGATCTAATTATTGATCTTGCTAAAAAAGCAGCTAAAGATCCTTGGAAACTAGATGAAACAGAAGAAGAAATTAAAAATCTTCCTCCAAAAATAAGTTCTGATTTTAAAGAAAAATTTATTAAAGCTTATAAAATCCAAGAAAAGCAAAAAAGAACAGAAGAATTAAATACTATAAGAGATTTAATCTCTGAAAAATATGTATCGGATACATTATCTTCTGTAGCAGTAGGAGAAGTTGTAAAATCAATTGAGAAAGATATTGTTAGAAGTGACTTGTTAAAATCAGGCTATAGAATTGATGGCAGAGACACCAACACGGTTAGGCCAATAAAATGTGAAGTAGGGGTATTAGAAAGAACTCATGGATCTGCTTTATTTACAAGAGGTGAAACACAAGCTTTAGTTGTAACTACTCTTGGAACAGGTCTTGATGAACAGCGAATTGACGCAATAGAAGGGGAATATAAAGAGAATTTTATGCTTCATTACAATTTTCCTCCATATTCAGTTGGTGAAGTTGGACGAGCAGGCTTTACTAGCAGAAGAGAAATTGGACATGGTAAATTAGCTTGGAGAGCAGTACATCCAATGTTGCCATCTTCAGAAAAATTTCCCTATACTTACAGAGTTGTATCGGAAATAACTGAATCCAATGGATCTAGTTCTATGGCTACTGTTTGTGGCACATCTCTTTCAATGATGGATGCAGGAGTTCCTTTAAAAAAACCAATTGCTGGAATAGCTATGGGTTTAATTAAAGAAAATGATAATTATGTAATTTTGTCAGATATTTTAGGAGATGAAGATCATCTAGGAGATATGGACTTTAAAGTTGCAGGTACGAAAGAAGGAATTACTTCTCTGCAAATGGATATTAAAATAACAAGTATTACTCCTGAAATAATGAAAGAAGCATTAGCTCAGGCAAAAGAAGGTAGAATTCATATTTTAGATGAAATGTCTAAAACTTTAAATAAAGCAAGAACTAAAATTTCAGATTATGCCCCAACAATTACAACTCTTAAGGTTCATAAAGATAAAATCAGAGAAGTTATTGGGAAAGGAGGAGCTGTAATTAGAGAAATTACAGAAAAAACAGGTGCTAAAATTGAAATTAATGATGAAGGCTTGGTAAGCATAGCAGCAGTTGATGGGAGAGCAGGAAAAGAAGCTGTAGACTGGATTAATAGCATTACTGAAGAACCTGAGATTGGAAAAATTTATGAAGGCAAGGTAGTAAAATTAATGGACTTTGGAGCTTTTGTTAATTTTATGGGCGCTAGAGATGGGTTAGTTCATATCAGTCAACTAAAAAATGAGAGGGTAGAGAAAGTTAGCGATGTTGTTAATGAAGGAGAAATTGTTAAAGTAAAAGTTTTAGGTATTGATTCCAAAGGGAAAGTAAAATTATCTATGAAAGAAGTAGATTCTGAATAAATTTGTATGTCAATTAACCTCCCAAAAATAATTGGCCATAGGGGAGTTAAAGATCTTGCACCTGAAAATACAATCTTTGCAATAAATGAAGCTATAAAACATAAGCTAGAATGGATTGAAATTGATGTAAAAATATCTAAAGATAACATTCCTTTTTTGCTTCATGATGATTTATTAAATCGTACTACTTCTGGAACTGGTTATCCATATCAGTATAATTATGAAGTAATAAAAAATCTAGATGCAGGAACATGGTTTGATCCTAAATTTAACTATTTGTACCCACCCACCTTAAAAGAAGTTTTAGATATTTGTTCAAATAAAAAAATAGGAGTTAATATAGAACTTAAACCTAATAAAAAAAAGGAAAAAGACAATGCTGAAGCTATTAGTCATTTATTCAAAAAAAATAATTTTCATTGTCAATATTTTTTTTCAAGTTTTGATTTATTTTCTATTAAATTAATAAGAAACTTAATGCCTAATGTTTTTTTGGGATACCTAATAGACAATTATAAAGATACTAAAAATTTTTTACAAATTTTAGAAAATTGTTTAAAATTAAAATGTTTTTGTATGGGATTTAATATTAAATTAATTAATCAAGAAATTGTTAAGATTTGCAAAGATAACAAATTAAAGGTTACTGTTTATGCTAATAAAAAAATTAGGTTAATAGAAGCACAGGAGTTATGGTCTTTAGGTGTTGATAGTATATTTATTGATGATCCTAATTCTTTTGTTTAATTAAATATAATTTATATCACATTAAGGTTTAGGCATTCCAATAATATTAAACCCACAATCTACAAAATGTATTTCCCCTGATACAGCTTTAGATAAATCGCTTACGAAATACAAAGCAGTATTTCCTAATTCTTCTAAATTAACATTTTTTTTAAGTGGTGAATTTTCTTGAGTGTATTTATAAACTTCACGTGATTTTGAAATTACAGCCCCAGCTAATGTTCTCATTGGTCCTGCAGAAATAGCATTTACTCTTATGTTTTGGTCTCCCAAATCTACACTTAAGTATTTAACGCTTGTTTCTAAAGCAGCCTTAGCAACTCCCATAACATTATAATTTGGCATTACTTTATTCGCTCCATAAAAACTTAAGGTCACTAAGCTCCCACCATTTTTCATCAGAGAAGAGAAAAGATATGCAATTTTCGTAAATGAGTAACATGAAATATTTAGAGTATTTATAAAATTATTTTTAGAGGTATTAATGTATCTACCATTCAATTCATTTTTATCTGAAAAAGCAACTGCGTGAATTACAAAATCTATAGAAGTCCATTTTTCTGAAATTTTATCAAAGCATTTATCTATAGATTTTTCTTTTGCAAAATCGCATTTAATTAAAAGATTACTATTTAATTGGTCTGCAAGAGGGCGAACCCTTTTTAATAAAGTTTCATTTTGATATGTTATTGCTAATAGAGCACCATTTTCTTTGAGTTTTTTAGCTATACCCCAAGCAATAGAGTGATCATTTGCAATTCCAAAAATTATACCTTTTTTTCCTTTAAGCATTTATATTTTTGAAAATATTAATGTTGCGTTTGTACCGCCAAACCCAAAACTATTTGACATAACGTTAATGATGTCACTTTTAATGATTGTTTCAGTGAGAATATTACAATCTTTTGCATTTTTATCAAGGATCTGAATGTTTGCAGAACCAGCTATGAAATTATTTTCCATCATTAACAAAGCATAAATAGCTTCATGAACTCCCGTTGCTCCTAAAGAATGACCTGTAAGAGATTTAGTTGAACTTAAAAAAGGAATATTATCATTAAAAACTTTTTTTATTGCTTCTAATTCTTTAATATCTCCAACTGGCGTACTAGTTCCATGTGTATTAAGATAATCAATATTCCCATTAACAGTTTTTAATGCTTGTTGCATGCATCTGACAGCGCCCTCACCTGATGGTTGTACCATATCATAACCATCTGATGTTGCTCCATAACCAGTTATCTCAGCATAGATTTTTGCACCTCTAGATTTTGCATGTTCATATTCTTCTAGAACTATAGTTCCACCACCACCGGCGATAACAAAACCATCTCTATCAGCATCATAAGCTCTGGAAGCAGTTTTTGGCGTGTCATTATATTTTGATGAAAGGGCGCCCATGGCATCAAACAAAACCGACATTGTCCAATGCAATTCTTCTCCTCCGCCAGCAAATATTATGTTTTGTTTTCCAAGTTGAATTAGTTCATATGCGTTACCAATACAATGGCTACTTGTCGAACAAGCTGATGAAATTGAATAATTTACACCTTTTATTTTGAAAGGAATAGCCAAGGTTGCTGTATTTGTACTCGACATCGTTCTTGGTACCATATAAGGACCAACTTTTCTAGAACCACGGGACTTAGCTATTTCATAAGCATTTAAGAAATTTTGAGTTGAAGGACCTCCAGATCCTACAATAATTCCTGTCATTTCATTTGAAATTTCATTTTCTTCTAATTTTGCATCTTTTATTGCATTTTTCATTGCAATATAATTAAAAGCAGCACCATCACCCATAAATCTTAAAATTTTTCGGTCAATATTTTCTTCTAAATTAATATTTGGCTTTCCATGGACGAGACTACGAAAAGAAAACTCTGCATATTCAGGAGCTTTAACAATTCCTGATTTTAAATTTTTTAAATTAAAAACAACATCATCTTTTGTATTGCCAATGCACGAGACTATTCCAAGTCCAGTTATTACTACACGATTCATTAATTATTTTTCAGTAGTAAAAAGACCAACCTTCATATCTTTAACTTCATATATTTGTTTTCCATCTGCTTTCATAATTCCATCCGCAATACCCATTATTAGTTTTCTTAGAATTAATCTTTTAAGAGAGATGTGGTAAGTGACTTTTTTTACAGAATTTAAAACCTGACCTGAAAATTTTACTTCACCGACACCAAGAGCTCTTCCTTTTCCAGGTTGACCAATCCATCCAAGATAAAAACCTATAAGCTGCCACATTGCATCTAAGCCTAGACAACCAGGCATAACAGGATCATTTTTAAAATGACAATCAAAAAACCACAGATTAGGCTTTATATCTAATTCAGCTATCACTTCCCCCTTATCATAACTGCCACCTTTTTCATTGATATTTATTATTCTGTCTAACATTAGCATAGGAGGCAGGGGGAGCTGTGCATTGCCTTTGCCAAATAGCAATCCTTTGGCACAATCTATAAGTTGATCATAGTTAAAAGAGTTTAGTTTCATAATAATATCATTATTAGATATATAATTGTTAAATATTATCAATTAATTCTTTTAATTAATACCTTAAGATTTATTACTATTATTAATACAACCACTATTTTTCTTAACATTTATGTGACTAATTTTCATTGATTTAGAACTTATTATTATTAATATATTTTTAATAATGTGTTTAGTAAAAAAATTTATTGTAGTTTGTGCTGCAATTAATCCTGTTAAACCAGCAGCTGTTCCAATTACACCTATAGACTCGCATCTAGGCAAATTAGGTTCATTTTTATTTGGATAAATACAATTTAAACACAAATGATTTTCTTTTATATTTTTGAATAAAATTACTTGGCCATCAAAACCAATAACAGAGGTGCTGATAAGAGGTATTGATTGTTTAACACAGAATTTATTTATTAAATTCATAGTATGCCAATTGTCAGTGGCATCAATGACAAGAGATGGTTTGTATAAATATTTTTTTATATTTTTGCCATTAATTTTTTGAAAAATAGTTTTTATTTTACATTCGGGATTAATCCCATTTAATATTTTTTTTGCTACCTTAACTTTTGCTTTTCCAACATGATGAATTGAATAGAGAATTTGTCTATTAAGATTGCTTTTTTGAATCTTATCGTTGTCAATTAATGTTAATATCTTTATTCCAGTTGTTAATAAATATTGTGCAACTGCACATCCAATTCCGCCCATTCCAATTATTATTACATGTTGTTTTTGAATATAATTAAAAGTTTTTTCATCAAATTCTTTAAGAATAAGCTGTCTAGAAAAAATTTCTAATTCTTGTTCTGATATAGTCAATTTAAATCTTATTTATCATTTATAGATTATTATTTTTAAAATTATCTATAATCTTGTTAACCAATAATTTTGCAATATTAATTTTTGTCATTTTTTTAAATTTCAATATTTTGTTATTACTAATTAAAATAATTTTATTAAAATCTGATCCAAAAACTCTGTTATTTTTATCTATTTTATTTCCTACAATCCAATCACTACCTTTTGCTTTAATTTTTTTTGTAGCATTAGTTATTAAATTTTCTGTTTCTGCAGCGAAACTTATTACTAGTTGTGGACGTAGTTTTTTACTTGAGCAAATTTTTTTTACAATATCAGGATTATTCATTAATGTAATATTTTTAAATTTCTCTCTTTTAATTTTCTGTTTTATTTTTTTTGTTGGTTTAATGTCACTCACTGCGGCAGTAAAAATTGCAATGTCTGTTTTTAAACATTTACGAACAGTTTTGTACATTTCTTCTGCGGTTATAATATTTATAATTTTTACATTTGATGGTGGTTGTAAATTTGTAGGCCCGGTAATCAAAGTAACTTTTGCTCCGGACAATGATAATTGTTTAGCAATTTCATATCCTTGTTTTCCGCTAGAAAAATTTGAAATATATCTTATTGGATCAATTGATTCAATTGTTGGCCCTGCTGTTACAATGCAAGTTTTATCTTTAAGTTTTTTTGTTTTTTGAGCATAATTTAAAATAACCTGAATAATTTTATTTTCTTTTGTAAGTCTACCAAGACCTTTTTCACCGCAAGACAGGTAACCATAATCAGGCCCAATAAATTCTATTCCTTTTTTTTTTAACTTATAAATATTGTCCTGGTTTATAGAATTATTCCACATTTCTACATTCATTGCAGGTATTATTATAATTTTCTTATTAGAAGCTATAAGAGACGTGCTTGCAAGATCATCAGCATACCCATGCACAAATTTAGCTATAAGATTGGCTGTTGCCGGGCATACAATAATCAAATCACTTATTCTCGTTAATTTAATGTGAAGCATTTTGTTATTTTTTTCTGAAGAATTATAATACACTCTTCCCTTGATAGAATGCTTTATTAAACTAGAATTTATTAATTTCTTTGCACTATCAGTGACTATGCAATTTATATACATTCCTTTATTAGTCAGAATAGATAATATTTTTATGCATTTTTTTGCTGCGATTGATCCAGAAATTATAAATAAAAACTTCATTAAATTTTTGTAGCTTTATGTATACATACTATCCCATTAAATAAATTAATATATGTAGCATTTATAAATCCAATTTTTTTAAGTTTATTTAATAAAATATCTTGATGTGGAAACTGATTGATACTTTCTACAAGATATTTATAAGCTTTTTTATTATTTGCAATTTTTTCACCAATTAGTGGAATAGTATTTTTTTTATATAATTCATACATTTTATTAATTAAGGAAGATTGCGGAGTACTAAATTCTAAGCAATAAAAACTTCCTCCTGGTTTTAAGATTCTCCAAGCTTCTGTCAGTGCTTTATTAATTAAAGTTATATTTCTTAAACAAAAAGAAATTATGTATTTGTCAAACAAATCATTTTCAAATGGAAGATTTTCAGCATTACAGTTAATCCAATTAATTTTTTTTATTTTATTAGATAAATTATCTCTACCATATTTTAGCATTTCAAAATTTAAATCAGTTGAGACTAACGAAACATCTGGGTTATTTTTTTTTATTATTTTGATTAAATCACCTGTACCTGACCCAATATCAATTATTTTGTCAGTTTTTTGAATATTCATTAATCCTATAAGATCTTTTTTCCAAATTCGATGAGTTCCAAAACTCATAAGATCATTCATTAAATCATATTTTGCAGAAACTTCACTAAAAATATTTTGTACCATTTTTGTTTTCTGGTTTTGTTTAACTTTTTGTTTGCCAAAACTTGTTTTAAGATTATCCATAAATATAATTATGCCTGAGTTACCTGAAGTTCAAACAACTATTATCGGTTTGCAATCATTACTTAATAAAGAAATAACTAATATTATATTATATTCAAGAAAACTTAGATATTTAATACCAAAAAACATAACAAATATTTTAAAAAACACTCAAATTTTAAAAATTAGCAGGATAGGAAAATATATAATATGTGAACTCAATAATAATTATTCACTTATTTTTCATCTTGGAATGTCTGGGAGATTTCAAATATCCAAGCTTGATGATTATATACCTTCTAAACATGATCATATTTTAATATTTTTTGATAATAAAAAAATTTTATCCTACAATGATCCAAGAAAATTTGGCTTTGTTGATTTAAGTGGTAGTAAAGAAGTTTGTCATAAAACATATATTGCAAAATTGGGATTAGATCCTTTTGATAAAAAATTAACTAATAATTATTTATTTAACAAAATTAAATTTTCTCGTGTTCCAATTAAACAAATTTTACTTAATCAAAAAATTATTGCTGGTATTGGCAATATTTATGCAAACGAAATTTTATATGATGCAAAGATATCCCCTTTTATCCAAGGATCTTGTTTAGATGTTGATAGTATTAAAATATTAATTAAATCTATAAGAAAAATACTAAAACAAGCTATTAAGTTAGGCGGAACATCAATTAAGAACTATATTTCAACCGATGGCACTCTAGGTAATTTTCAAAATAAGTTTAAGGTGTACAATAAAGAAAACCAAAATATTTCAGGTTTTAAAATAAAGCGTGTTATTCAATATGGCAGATCAACTTTTTATTGTCCTGATATTCAAATAACTAATTAACATAATTTTTATATAATTAGTTTTCAAATATTAGATATTTTTGTTAAAGTAAAACAATTTGATATATGTTTTATTATTAAATTGAATTAAATTAACTTGATATATCTCAAATTTTTTTTAAGTAAAAAGAATGAATAATTATAATAAGAATTTAGATAAGAATTCTTCTAACTATGTACCTCTTTCTCCACTAACATTTTTAGAAAGAGCTAAAGATATATATCCAGATTACGAAGCTTTGTTTTATGGTAATAGAAAATATACATGGAAACAAACTTATGATCGTTGTATTCAGTTCGCAAGTGCATTAGAAAAAATTGGCATAGGTCTTGGAGATACAGTTTCAGTTTTAGCTGCTAATACTCCTGAATTGTTTGAAGCTCATTACTTTATTCCAATGACAGGTGCCGTAATAAACACAATCAATATTCGGTTAGATTCTCATACTATTGCATATATTTTAGAGCATAGTGATGCAAAGCTTTTTATTGTTGATACACAATTTTCTCCTGTAATAAAAAAGTCTTTACAACAAATTAATAAAAAAATTCCTATTATTGATATAGTTGATAGTCAGGCTCAATTAGAAAAAGGAGAAGGTGAACGTCTAGGACAATGGACTTATGAAGATTTTTTATCTAGTGGCGATCTAGACTATAACTGGAAAAAACCCCAAGATGAATGGCAAGCAATTTCCTTAAGTTACACTTCAGGAACAACAGGCCAACCAAAGGGTGTAGTTTATCATCATCGTGGTTCTTATCTAATGTCAATGGGGAGCGTTGTTGCTTGGAACATGCCAAATAATTTAAGTTATCTATACACAGTTCCAATGTTTCATTGTAATGGATGGGGCTATCCCTGGACGCTTGCTTTACTTAATGCAAAAGCAGTATTTTGTCGTTACATTGTTGCAAAAAATATTTTTAATTTAATTGATAAACATAATATAACGCATTTTGGTGGCGCACCAATTGTTTTAAATTTAATTGCTAATGCGAAAGAAGAAGATAAGAAAGTATTAAAAAATAAAGTTTATGCAATGACGGCAGGCGCACCTCCACCTAGTGTAATTTTAGAAAAAATGGAAAAATTGGGTTTTGAAGTAATGCATGTCTACGGATTAACCGAAACATATGGGCATATATTACATTGTGCATGGAATTCTTCCTGGAATGAATTATCTCAAGATAAAAAAGCAGAAATTAAAGCACAGCAAGGAGTTCGTTATCCTCATACAGAAGAAGTAGCTGTTCTTAATCCTAGGACATACGAATATGTTCCTATGGATGGTCAAACAATGGGAGAAATAATGATTCGAGGTAATACAGTTATGAAAGGATATTATAAAAACAAAGATGCTACAGAAGAAACAATGAAAAAAGGTTGGTTCCATTCTGGTGATTTAGCAGTTATGCATCCCAATGGATATATTCAAGTCAAGGACCGTTCAAAAGATATTATTATATCTGGAGGAGAGAATATTTCATCTGTTGAAGTAGAAAACATTATTGCTAAACATGAAGCGGTTTCTTTAGTTGCTGTAGTAGCAAAACCTGATGAAAAATGGGGAGAAACACCTTGCGCATTTATTGAATTGAAAGCAGGAATACAAACAACTGAAAAGGAAATAATTGAATATTGTAAAAAAAATATGGCTGGATTTAAGAGACCAAAACATGTAATCTTTGGCGAACTGCCCAAAACATCAACTGGAAAAATTCAAAAATTTGAACTTAGAAAAAAAGCAAAGGAGAAAAAGTGGACCCAAAAACTTACAAATTTGATACATTAAGCTTACACGGAGGACATCAACCAGATAAAAATTTTGGTTCTAGAGCTGTTCCAATTTATCAAACCACATCTTATGTTTTTCAAGATACAGATCATGCAGCTGCATTATTTAACTTGGAACAAGGTGGGCATATTTACAGTCGTATTTCTAATCCTACTGTTGCAGTTTTAGAAGAAAGAGTTTCTGCATTAGAAGGCGGTACTGGTGCAATAGCAACAGCTTCGGGTCAAAGCTCGGTTTTTCTTACTATAATGACTTTAGTTAATTCTGGTGATCATATTGTATCTTCATCACAACTTTATGGGGGAACAGTTAATTTATTGCGTTTAACGCTTCCTAGACTTGGTATTGAAACTACTTTTGTCAAACCAAGAGATACTGAAGGTTTCAAAAAAGCAATTAAGCCAAATACAAAACTTGTGTTTGGAGAAATTATTGGAAATCCAGGGTTAGAGATTATGGACGTTCCTGAAGTTGCTAAAATTGCTCATGATTCTGGAATACCGCTAGTAATAGATGCTACTTTTAATACACCTTATCTTTGTAATCCACTTAACATTGGTGCTGATCTAGTTGTTCATTCATTAACAAAATGGATGTGTGGTCATGGAACATCAATGGGAGGAATATTAGTAGAGGGAGGAAAATTTGATTGGAAACAAAACAATAAATTTCCTACGATGACTGAACCATATCCAGGATACCATGGTCTATCTTTTGCAGAAGAATTTGGACCAATGGCTTTTACTATGCGAGCCCGAGCTGAAGGAATGCGAGATTTTGGACCGTGCATGAGTCCAACTAATGCTTTTAATATTCTTCAGGGTATAGAAACTTTGTCAGTGAGAATGGACAAACATATGTCTAATACTATGAAAATGCTAGAGTATCTTACAAATCATGTAGGAGTAGAGTGGGTTACGCATCCAGATTTACCTAATCATACTGACCACAAAGTAGCTAAAAAAATATTACCAAAAGGTGCGGGTTCAATGATTGCTTTTGGCGTTAAAGGAGGAAGGTTAGCAGGAGAGGCCTTTATTAATGGAGTTAAGCTTGCTTCTAATCTTGCTAATGTGGGAGATGCAAAAACATTGGTTATTCATCCAGCTTCAACAACTCATGCACAGATGGATGCAGAAACAATGAAACTAGCTGGATTAACAGAAGATATGATACGTCTTTCTGTTGGTATTGAAAATGTTGAAGATATTATTGAAGATTTTGAAAACGGCTTTAGAGCCGCAAGAAAACCACGTTTAGTAGCTAATAAGTGAAATTAAAAGTTAATAATAAAGAAGTTTTTGCTTCTACTGGTGGTCAATCTTTTGATAAAAACAAGCCAGTAATTATATTTGTACATGGTAGCGGCTTAAGTCATGTTACATGGGTTTTACAAACTCGTTATTTTGCTTTTCATGGATATAGTGTTTTAGCAATAGACTTACCAGGACACGGATATTCTGATGGCCCATCATTAAAATCAATGGAAGAAATGGGAGATTGGATAGCAGATGTAATTGATTCATTAGAAATAATAGAAGCTTCACTAGTAGGACATTCACAAGGTTGTTTAGTTGTAATGGAAACAGCTTCGAGATACCCAGACAAGGTAAAATCTTTGAGTTTAATGGGAGGAGGCGGTGCTATCCCTATGAATCCTGAATTACTAAATTTAGCTGAAAATGGAGATGCAAAAGCTGTTGATTTAATGATGGATTGGGCACACGGGCCTGCAGGCCATTTTGGAGGACACTCTGTTCCTGGTTTGCATCATATTAATATTGGAGGGACTATAGTACTTAATGGTTCTGTCAAAGAAACTTTGGGGGTGGATTTTAGAGCTTGTAATAATTATAAAAATGGTTTTGAAGCAGCAAAAAAAATTAGATGTCCTACACTTAATATTCTTGGTGAATATGATAGGATGATACCAGTTAAAGAAGGAAAGAAATTGGCTGATAATATAAAAAATTCTGAAATTGTTATTATACCTAAATGTGGGCATATGATTTTATTAGAAGAAGCTGACCAAGCTCTTGCTGCTTTAAAAAAATTTATTAAACAGAATCACCCTACAGAATAAATAGATTATTTAAGAATTAACTTTTTCTTCAGAGATTGGTTTGTCTGGTCTAGTAAGTCTTTCTAATTCGTCCAATTCAGCTTCTTTTTTCGCGATTCTTTTTTGTTTTCGAGCTTCGAGCTTCATTTTTCTTTTTAACTCTTTTTCCATTTTTCTGTCGCCAGCTTTAGATTTGTGATTATAATGAATGCCCATAACATATTCCAAAAGGAGCTATTTACTAAATTTTATATTCTATTTCTAGTCTTTTAAAAAATATCTAATATATGTAACATAATAATGAACAAAAAAAATCCATTAACAGGACCTTCATTTGAACCTCATAAAAGGCCGGAAAAATTTGTTATTTTGCTTCATGGATATGGAGATAACGGTGAAAACTTTATCCCTTTGGCACAAGAACTTTATGATTTAAAATTGAATGCTAATTTTTTTGCTCCAAATGCTCCTTCTACTGTTCCTCAATATCCTATTGGAAGACAGTGGTTTGATCTTTATCCCAATGGGATTAATTTTAATGAAGCTGGAACAAAAGAAAAAGAAATACTAAAGCAAGATTGTATTTCATCTTTAAATCTTCTTAAAAAATATATTGATGTTTTGTGTTCAAAATATCTTGTTACATACAAAGATTTTTTTATCCTAGGTTTTTCTCAAGGTGCGATGATGGCCTTTGAACTAGGCAAATATGTTAATCAAGTTTTTGCAGGTTGTATTTTACTATCAGGAAGAATTTTACCTTCTGGAAGTCATAATAAAAAACCTTTTATAAAAACACCGATGATGATTGTTCACGGAGAACAGGATACAGTTATAGAACCAAAATATTTTGATGAAGCATGTAGTATATTGAAAAAAGAAGGTTTTTTATATGAATCACATCTTATAAAAAATGAAGCACATTCTATTTCATCAAAGATTCTATATTTAGTCCAAAAATTTATAAAAAAAAATATATGACGTAAACGCAATGTCATACTATAATCTTATCTATATTATATGATTATGGAGCATAGTAATTAATATGGACAAAAGCATCAATCCTTCGCTTGTTTTAAATGCTGATTTTCGTCCTTTAAGCTATTATCCGCTTTCTCTATGTTCTTGGCAAGATGCTATAAAGTCAGTCTTTCTCGATCGCGTTTCAGTCATTGAAAGTTATGAAGAAGAAGTCCATTCTCCTTCTACAACTTTTAAATTGCCTAGTGTTATTGCTCTTAAAGATTATGTTAAATGTTTACGGAAACCAGCATTTACAAGATTTAATGTTTTTCTTCGTGATAATTTTTGTTGTCAATATTGCAATCAAAAATTTTCAGCAAATGATTTAACATTTGATCATATTACTCCAAAGTATCTTAATGGAAAAACAACATGGACAAACGTAGTGTCAGCATGTACCTTATGCAATCTTAGCAAAGGAAGAAGACTTCTTCGATATACTGACATGATTTTGATCAAATCACCTGTTAAACCGACTTCTATGCAATTATTGAATAATGGAAAAAATTTTCCTCCTAATTATCTTCATAAAAGTTGGCGTGATTATTTGTATTGGGATACGGAATTAGAAAACTAAATTTTTTTTGAAATTGCAATAGCCGTTTTACAACCAACGGATATGATTTTGGTCAAAAAATTATAACCAAAAGTATTCTCAGCATCATGTTCAAGTCCAATATCATGATGTTCTAACTCATCTTTTTCGAATTTTTTAATAGTGCGTATTAATTTTTTTTGATCAGTTCCTAATTGTTTTGCTTGTTTGTTATAGTGTTCTCCGATTACTGATTCAACAGCAACTGTGCAAGCCATTGCGGCTTTTTTTCCTAACAAAGCAGTTGAAGCGCCTAATAAGTATCCAGCTATATTCCATATTGGCAATAATGCTGTTGGGCGGACTCGATTTTGAATAATTAATTTTTCAAAAGTTTCTATATGAAGTTTTTCCTGATCAGCCATTTGCTGAATAGTTTGACCAATTTTAGAGTTTTTACCAAATATAGCTATTTGACCATCATAAATTCTTGTCGCACCATATTCCCCTGCATGATCGACACGAATGATTTGTTCTAGTAAATATTTCTCAGTTCTTGATCCTTGATTTATTTTTTCTTTTTTAAATTTAGTTTTAGTTATTTTTCTCTTTTTCATAAAAAACTTTAATAATGAATATAGTATTAAACAACAGAAATAAAAAAAGCAAAATAGTATTTATTGTTGCGGCAGATAAACCTAGAATTGACCAAGTAATATCATTACAATTAACTATTGTTTTATTAAGTATTTGTTCTTTAAGTCCTTCAATAGAATTTGTTTTTTTTATAAAAGCAGAACAATTGGAAGGTCCGAGTATTAATTTTTTTTCAATTCCTACATGCCATATTGAATAAAACAATCCGTAAAAAATAGCTAGCTCAGTTAAAATATATAACCATATATTTGATATTTTTCTTATCAAGTAAAAAAGAATGAAAACACCTATTATAAAATAGTAGGGGTAGCGTTGATACAAACACATTTTACAAGGAGAAAGGTTAAAAACATACTCCGCAATAAATGCACTAGAAATTGCAATAATACTTAAGGTGAAAAGAATAACGGCCCAATATCTAATCAAGTAACTCATAAAAATTTGATTAATAAAAAACTTCCAATTAATAAAACAAAAAATAATAGTGTAAGAATATTAAAATAACGATCAATAGCATTTCTTATAAAATTTCCAAATAATTTCAATAATCCTGCTATGAGAAAAAAACGCAAACCACGAGCTAGAAAACTAACAACAATAAATAATGGTAAGTTAAGAGCAAACAAACCACTTGCTATTGTAATAAATTTAAATGGAAAAGGAGTAAATCCAGCGCCCAACACAATCCAAATCCCCCAGTTATTGTAGTAAGATTCAAAATTAGAAAATTGATTATTTAAATCATAATAATGAACAATTAGTGTCCCAATTGAATTATAGAAAAAAAATCCAATGAAATAACCTATGATGCCACCAATTACAGAACTAAATGTGCAAATCATTGCATATATCCAGGCCTTTGCCCTTTTTGTAATTATCATTGGTATTAAAATAATATCAGGAGGTATAGGAAAAAGAAAACTTTCAAAAAATGAAATTATAGCAAGAAACCAGGGAGCTTTTGGATGATTAGATTTTTCCAGTGTCCAATTATAGAGTTTTCGAAGTAAATTCATTTATATACATGGTAGGAGTAGAGGGAATCGAACCCACACCACCGAAGTGACCGGATTTTGAATCCGGCGCGTCTACCAGTTCCGCCATACTCCCTTTTGTTTTTTTCCATATTTACTTGGTTTTTATTTCTAAGTCTACCAGGTAATTTTGTAAACTTTATTTTGAAAAGTATCTTGAGAGTGTAGTAAAAAATCCATAAAATTTACTAAAATACTAGTGAACGAAATTAAATTTACTAACGAGTTTTTTTATCATTACTCAACTAAGCTATTGATGAAGTAAGTTTAAAGATTAAAAAAAGTGATGGAATTATTAATTTACTTACTTAACAGATTATATTTTTTTTAGAGGAAAATAATGAAATCAAATATTAATTCATCTAGATGCATTACTATTGTAGGACCAAGTCAGACAGGAAAAACTTCTTTAATGGAAAGCATTTTACACGTTTGCAAACAAATTCCTAACAAAGGTAAAATAGGTGACAATAATACTTTATCAGACCATTTGTCAGAAGAACAAGAATTAAAGATGAGTATATCAATGGGAATCTCAAATGCTCAATTTATGGACGAGGATTATACTTTTATTGATTGCCCTGGTTCCAATGAGTTTATTAATGAATTTTTACAAGCAATAAGAATTTCTGACTTAAGTATTGTTGTTATAGAACCAATAAAAGAAAAAATTTTATCTCTTGTTCCTTATTTTTTCTATTTAAATAAAATGAATATACCTCATATTTTGTTTATTAATAAAGTTGATAATTTGAATTTTGAAATCAAAGATTTACTAGGAACAATTCAAGAATATTCTCCTAAACCATTAGTAATAAGACAAATACCTATTAGAGAAGGAGATAAAATTATAGGTGCTGCTGATGTAATTCATGAAAGAGCTTACACTTATGAAAAAGAAAAACCTTCACAAATTGTCAAAATACCAGAACAATTAACATCTGCTCGGGAGGAAATACGAGAAAAATTACTTGAAACTTTAGCTGATTTTGATGATGCTTTAATGGAAAAAATATTAGAAGATGTTCCAACTTCAACTGAAGAGATATATGAGCATTTGAAAAAAGATATAGCTTCTAATAGCATTGTTGAAGTTCTTACTGGATCAGCTGAAAATGAAACTGGCATTCGACGTTTGTTAAAAACTATCAGACATGATTGCCCTATTTATAAAAAAACAGTTGAAAGAAATGGGCTTAAAATAAATAAAGATACTGCTTGCGTGCAAATTTTCAAAACTAATTTTGTTCCTCATAAAGGTAAACAAAGTATAGCGCGAGTATGGTCTGGTGAATTACAAGAAGGCAACACTTTACAAGATAGTATACGTTTGCAAAATTTATTCTCCCTTCAAGGTAAAGAATTTGTAAAAATTTCAAAAGCTAAAGCTGGAGATATAATTGGCCTATCTCGTATAGAATCAATTAATACAGGAGATTTGATCTCTGATGAAGATAAGGAAATCAAGAAAGATAATGATATACTTATTCCTCCTCAACCTATTTATTCAAAAGCTATCATAACAATTAAAAGAGAAGATGACGTTAAATTGTCTGAGTCATTAAAAGAGATTATAGCAACAGACTCATCGTATGCTATTGAGCGTAATACAATTACTCAACAATTATTATTATGGGGCCAAGGAGAAATTCACTTACGTATAGCATTAAATAAATTAAAAAATAATTATAATGTTGAAACAAAAGAAGAAAAAATAAACTTTGCTTTTAATGAAACTATTCAAGGCAGTGTGTCTGATCATACTACAACTCATAAAAAGCAATCTGGTGGAGCCGGACAATACGCGAGGGTAGTTGTAGATGTGAAACCTTTGCCAAGAGGAGAGTTTTTTAAATTTGAAAATAAAATTGTAGGTGGCGTGATTCCAAAAACTTATATTCCTTCAGTAGAAAAAGGATGCAAAGAATGTATGCAAAAAGGCCCACTAGGTTTTCCTGTAACAGATATACAAGTTACTTTAAAAGATGGAAAAACCCATGATGTTGATTCAAATTCAAATTCATTTCATATAGCTGGTATTAAAGTTTTAAGAGAAACGTTAGAAAACTGTAAACCGGTTTTACTTGAACCCTATCATAAAGTAAGATTTTTGGTACCTTCTAAGAATATTAATAATATTTATACTTTAGTTACGAGTAAAAGAGGAATGATTAAAGAAAATCTTCAAAAAGATGGATGGGTAGGCTATGAAGTTTTGGAGGCAGAGATACCCGGATGTGAATTATTTAATTTAATTATTGAAGTTAAAAGTTTAACAGAGGGATTGGGCTCATTTGAACATGAATTTGAACGAATGCAAATAGTACAAAGTAAAGAACTTTCAGATAGTTTGATTAGCAAATTTTCATCAAAAGAAAAAGTAGAATGAGGTAAGTAAAACTAAATTGATTTTTCATCATAATAATGAGCATACTTTTTTATTTGTTGAATCATTGCATAAACCCCATTTCTTCTGCCCGGAGTTAAAAGGACGTCAAGTTCTAATTTTTTAAGTGATTCGAAATTTGAAGCTAGAATATCAGCAGGTTTATTTTTCCCGTAAATATCAGTTAAAATTGTCACCATACCTTTTGATATAAAAGCATCTGAGTCACTATAAAAATTTAATATGCAATCTTTAAATTCTGGGACTAACCATACTTGTGCTTGGCATCCTTCAACTTTAAAACTTTCTTTACGATATTCTTCAGGAAATAAAATAGCTTTTTTTCCTTGATCAAGAAGAAACTTATATTTGTCCATTGTTTCTTCAAAAGAATCAAGGCTATTTTTATAAAAATTAATTTTTTCTTCAATTTTTATCATTGTATATGTTTTCTTAAAATAAGAGCAGTTTCTTCAGGTAATACATCCATAATAAATACACCTGCCATTGTTTCAGAACCAGCAAGTATTTTTGGTTTATCACCAGATCGCAGGGGAGGATAAAATTCAACATGAAAATGAAACTTATCGTCTTCTAAATTTGGCGCAGCATGAAGTCCCATTATATATGGACATTTCTTATTCAAAAAAGAATCATATCCTTTTACAACTTTTTGTAAACAAATTGAGAAAGATCTAATTTGATCTTCATTGAATTGCCAAGGTCCTGCAACTTTTGTTTTGGGTATAATCCAGATTTCATAAGCGTATCTTGCAAAAGGTGGAATGGCGGCAATTATATTGTCATCTTGATACACATAATATTTTTTTTCAAGATCATGCATTAAGGCATTTAAATAATTTTTTTTTTGGAAAGCCATAATTTCTTTTTTAATTACAGGGGGAATAAATGAATATCCATATATTTGCCCATGAGGATGATGCAGAGTTACCCCACATTCTTTGCCTCTATTTTCAAAAGGTAATACATATTTAATATTATCATTTGTTAATAATTCTCTATATCTATCATTCCAAGTGTGAACGAGTAGTTCTATTTGTTCTAATGGCATATCAGCAACAGTATCTTCATGGTTTGCTGAATAAACAATAATTTCACAATGTCCATTAGAAGGCTTAGTTTTTAAACCATCAAATTTGGTAATATTTTCATTATGAGTACAAAAACTTGACCATCTATTTGGAAATACTGCAACTTCAAAATTTTTAAATGGAATTTCTGTTGGAAAATTTAAATCATTACTTGGACAAAAAGGGCAATATTCTTTAGGCGGAAAAGTAGTTCTTTTTTCTCTTCCAGCTGAATATGTAATCCATTCTTGACGAAGAGGATGCCATCGCATGTGAGGAGGTAGAATATTTGTTATTTCAATTTCTTGCATATTTTTTTCCTCATGTTTTACAGTACTAAATAATAGAAGATCCTTGCTATCATTTCTTTTAAAAATTCTTTTAAAATATTTTTTCATTTTTTAATTTTCGTTCCCATTGAATCGCTGTTTTTAATATAAAATTTAAATTATTATATTTAGGCGTCCAATCAATTATTTGTTTTAACTTAGTGATATCAGAAATTAATTTAATGGAATCTCCAGGACGTCTTGGACCATATTCAATGTTGATTCTATTGTTACATATCTTGTTAATTTCATCTAGAATTTCTTTAACTGAATATCCCTTACCATACCCACAATTTAATATCTTTGATTGTTTCTTTTTTAACAAATATTCAAGTGCTTTAACATGTATTTCAGCTAGATCAGAAACGTGAATATAATCTCGTATAGCTGTTCCATCTAAAGTATTATAGTCTTTTCCAAAAATAATTACTTTATCTCTTTTTCCAATAGCAGCTTCACTAGAAACTTTGATTAAATGTGTGGGGTTTTTTGAAATTAAACCACTTCTCATTTGAGGATCTGAACCAGCAACATTAAAATAACGTAAAATTATATATTTTAATCTATTTTTAGAAAGATTAATCAAATTTTTTTCTGTTTCAATTTTTGATTCTGCGTATGGATTAAGAGGATTTAATTTTGTATTTTCATCAATTAATCCATTTAAGATAGGATTACCATAAACAGCTGCTGTTGATGAAAAAATAACGTTAATTAATCCATTTTTAAAACATGTATCAAATAATATTTCAGAATTTTTTGTATTATTAATAAAATATTTTTTAGAGAACTGTAAAGATTCTTCTACCTTAATAAAAGCAGCAAAATGCATCACAGCAATAAATTTTTTTTTTTGAAGAATAGATGAAATGATTTCAACGTCATTTATATTGCATTTTACAAAATCCGCTTTTTTGGGTATTAATTGCTCATGCCCGGTGCTCAAATCATCGAGTATTGTAACATTATATCCTGCATCCAATAAACTCAATGAGACATGGCTTCCTATGTAGCCAGCTCCACCAGTAACTAATATATTCATACTTTTTATTAATTACTTTCTTTAATACACAATTGGTATTAATGATTCGATAATTATATGAAATTACTTAGATATAGAAAAAATGGCTTAATTGAGCCGGGCATTTTAGATGTTGAAGGCAATATAAGAAATGCATCTTCACTAACAAAAGATTGGTCAAACAAGACATTAAATCTTGAAAATATTAATAAATTGAGTGCAGCTAATATATCTGCTTTACCAAAAGTTGACGATATAATCTCTATTGCTCCTTGTATAGGAGGAGTTGGAAAATTTATTTGTATAGGATTGAATTATTCAGATCATGCTGCTGAAACTGGAATGGAAGTACCAAAAGAACCTATAATATTTATGAAAGCAACAAGTTCCATCTGTGGACCTAATGATGATATAATTATACCAAAAAACTCAAACAAAACAGATTGGGAGGTTGAACTTGGTGTTATTATAGGAAAAGAAGCAAAATATATTTCAGAGCAAGATTCACAAGATTACATTGCTGGCTACTGTGTTGTGAATGATCTTAGTGAACGTGAATTTCAATTAGAACATTTAGGACAATGGGTCAAAGGAAAATCATGTGATACTTTTGGTCCAATCGGACCATATTTGGTTACAAAAGATGAAGTTCTGGATCCTCAAAATTTAGAATTATATTTAGAAGTAAATAGTCACATTATGCAAAAAGGATCTACATCTAAAATGATATATGGTGTTAATTTTTTAATTAGCTACTTAAGTCAATTTATGTCTTTACAACCTGGAGATATAGTTTCGACAGGGACACCCCCAGGTGTTGGGATGGGGAAAAAGCCATCAATTTATCTAAAAGCTGGTGATAAAATTAAATTAGGCATACAAGGTTTGGGTGAACAAAATCAAAATGTGATTTCATTATAATGTTTGGTAATATTAACAATTGCCATAATACAAAAGATTTTAGAAGGCTTGCTAAACGAAAACTACCTAGTCCTATTTTTCACTATATAGATGGAGCCGCAGATGATGAAGTGACCTATCGGCGAAATACAGAAGCATATGAACAATGTGATTTAATACCTAATGTTTTAGCTGGTGTTGAAAATATAGACATGTCAACAACAGTGATGGGTAAAAAAATTGATATGCCTCTTTATTTAGCTCCAACTGCATTGCAACGATTGTTTCATTATGATGGTGAAAAAGCAGTTGGTAAAGCTGCAGAAAAATTTGGTACAATGTTCGGTATTTCTTCACTTGCTACAGCAAGTATTGAAGAAATTTCTGATTTAATTAAAACACCAAAACTTTTTCAACTTTATGTTCACAAAGACAAGGGATTAAACAAAAGCATGATTGATAGATGCAAAAATTCTAACTTTGATGCTCTTGCTTTAACAGTTGATACTATAGTAGGAGGAAATCGAGAAAGAGATTTATATACTGGATTTACATCTCCTCCTAGATTAACTTTAAAAAGTTTATTTAGTTTTGCTATGCATCCTAATTGGGCTTTTAATTATTTCACTCATCCACGATTTGAGCTTAGCCAATTAAAAGATTTTTTTGGAGAAGGTACAAATATATCTGTGTCTGTAAGTGATTATTTTACTAAGTTAATTGATCAATCAATGGATTGGAAAGCAGCAGAGGAAATTAATAAACATTGGGGCAAACAATTTGCTTTAAAAGGTATAATGTCAGTAGCAGATGCTAAAAAAGCAGTAGATATTGGAGCTACAGCAATTATGGTTTCAAATCATGGAGGAAGGCAACTAGATGGATCTCGCTCTCCATTTGATCAATTGTCAGAAATTGTTGATGCGGTTGGGGATAAAATTGATGTTATTTGTGAAGGAGGAATTCGAAGAGGGACCCATGTTTTAAAAGCTTTATCTTTAGGTGCAAAAGCTTGTTCTGGAGGAAGATTTTATTTGTATGCTCTTGCAGCTGGAGGACAAAAAGGCGTTGAAAAAGCTTTATTAAATTTACAAACAGAAATAAAAAGAGATATGCAGCTGATGGGAGTTACAAAAGTGGATCAACTATCTCGTACAAATATAAAATTCAGATAAATTTTAAAAAAAATACAAAAAAAACATTTATTCTCTTAAAAATTTATTCTAAGATTTTTTATATGAATAAAGAAAAAGAATATGAATCTATTCATATTGGCCAATCAGAAGATCTCGATAAAGACAGTGTAGAAAATTTTGAATATGAAGAAATTGATTACGCTATTTATCATTTAGAGAGTGGGTTCTTTGCAACTCAAGGTCATTGTCATTGTGAAGAACAAGCTTTGTTGAGTGAAGGCACAATTGAGGGAGAAGAATTAGAATGTGCAAGTTGTGGACGAACGTTCAGTATAGTATCCGGAGATCCTATTAGTGATCCAGGAATGAAACCATTAAAAATTTACGAAGTTACTGAAGAGAATGGTAGCTTGTTTTTAAATATTTAAATTTATATTTTTTCTATTAATAATATTATTAACATTAATTTTTGATTTATTATTTAAGTAATTAGAAATGTTTTCACATGCCTCTACAGCCATTCTTTTTCTACATTCAAGTGGAAGTGCAGCACTGTGAGGAGATAGCACTATGTTATCTAATTTAAATAAAGGATTGTCGTTACTAGGTGGTTCTTTTTCATAAACATCAATTCCAGCCCCATAAATTTCCTTATTGTTCAAAGCCCAAAATAAATTTTGTTCATTTACTATCCCCCCCCTTGCAGTGTTTACTAGGATACACGTATTTTTCATCATCAATAATTGTTCTTTGGAGATCATATTTTTAGTATTTTTATTAAGAGGCAAATGTATGCTAACAAAATCAGCAATTTTCAAACCTTCTTCCAAATTTATAGGAAAACAATTATCCTTTTTAATAATTGAAGCATCAATAAAAGGATCATACACATATACTTTAGAATCAAAGCCAAGGCATCGTTTAGCCAGTGTTTTGCCAATTCTTCCAAAGCCAAGAATTAAAACATTTTTTTCATATAATTCAAAAAAATCTGGCAATAAATTTTTTTCTTTATATTTTCCATTTCTAACAAGTTGATCAGATTGTTTGGTTATTTTGCATATACTCAAAAACATCATCATTACATGTTCAGCTACACTTATAGCGTTAGAAGTTCCTGTTATTGCAAGGGCTATTTGATGATTATTGAGATAATTCAAATCAACATTGTCATATCCAACACCGTGACGAGAAACTATTTTTAAATTATTACAATTTTTGAGAATATCACTTGTTAATTTTGGTGTTCGAAGAACAATGCCATCAACGTTATGCAATTTATTAATTAAATTATCTGATGAAAAATCTTTGATTTCAAAAACATCACACCCTTTTTTTTCTAAAATAGACCATCCATCAGCATGAATTGAACCTATCATTGCAATTTTACTCATAATTAACTAACTATAATTAATTTTAACTGTTTTTTTATTTTCAAAAGAATCATAAGCAGCATTGGCAATAATTAGAGCCTTTCTTCCATCTTCGAAATTAACTGTAGTAGGTTTTTTATTATTTATGCAATTCACAAAATTTTCAAGCTGATTTTTGTATGCTATTTCATATCTTTCAATAAAGAAATTAAGTATATGATCTTTTGAACTAGTGTTTCCATTACTATAAGAAGTAACTGATGTGGGTGTTTGATTATTTGAGATTAACATTCCTTTATTGCCAAATAATTCAACTCTTTGATCATAACCATAAGAAGCATGTCTTGAATTATTGATATGACATAATACTCCTGATTCTGATTTCATGATAATCATAGCAGTATCAATATCATTTGCCTCTTTAGCCTCTGCGCTAAATAGTCTATCCCCAGTTGCATATATTTCAACTATAGGATCATTTTGAAGAATAAAGCATGCCAAATCAAAATCATGTATTGTCATATCTCTAAACATCCCTCCAGATACTTTTAAATATGCAGCAGTGGGTCCGCTTGGATCCCTACTTGTTATTATGATCTGTTCTAATTTACCTATTTCACCTTTATTTTTTCTTTCATTTGCTGAGAGATGACTCGGGTCAAATCTTCTATTAAAGCCAATATGTATAGGAATATTATATTTCTCTAATTCTTTTTTACATTTGTTCACTCTATTAATATCTAGGTCAATTGGTTTTTCACAAAAAATTGCCTTTCCTGCTTTTGCAGCTGACAGTATGTATTTTGTATGGGTTGGTGTTGATGTACAAATATAAACAATATCTACACTGGGATTAGAAATTGCCTCTTTAGGAGATAAAGCTACTGTACCACCATATAAACTTGTAATCTTATTGGCAGCATTACTATCTATATCATAAACACATTCAATACTACATTTTGGATTTAGAGCTATGTTTGCAGCATGTATTTTTCCTATTCGACCCACTCCTAACAAAGCAAATTTAAGTATTTTCATGCTATTTTCTTTTTATACGTTTCTATAATTTGGATATATATTATTATTCATAACCACTAAACCATTTTACAGAAAAAAAAATATTATAGTAAATGTTTGGATTAAAAATAATATGAATTATAAGATATTAAAGAATTTAAAAAAATGAAAACACTTCGATTAGCCTGCTCCCACGCATTAATTAAATATATAGTTGCGCAAAAAATAATAATTGACGGTAAAAAAATGCCATTATTTGCAGGTGCTTTTGGAATATATGGCCATGGCAATGTTGCTTGTATTGGGCAAGCAATGGAAGAGTTTCAAGATCAATTACCTGGTTATAGGGGGCATCATGAACAAAACATGGCACTTACTGGTATTGGTTATGCTAGGGCCATGAGACGAAAACAAATTTTTATTGCAACATCTTCAGTAGGTCCAGGTTCAACAAACATGGTTACAGCTGCAGCGGTAGCTTTAAGCAATAGACTTCCCATATTATTATTACCAGGAGACACATTTGCAAGCCGGTTTCCTGATCCTGTACTTCAGCAAGTAGAAAATTTTCATAGCCCGACTTCAACACAAAATGATTCTCTCAAAGCAGTATCAAAGTATTTTGATAGAATAACTAGGCCAGAACAAATTTTATCCTCCTTACCTCAAGCACTACAAATGATGCTTGATCAAGCTGATTGTGGTCCGGCTACAATATCAATGTCACAGGATGTACAGGGGGAAGCATTTGATTATCCAGAAGTTTTCTTTGAAGAACAAATTCATGAAATTAGAAGAATTTATCCCGATCAAAATCAGATTAAAAATGCAACAGAGATAATTAAAAATTCCCAACAACCTATTATTATTTCTGGAGGCGGTGTTTTGTATTCAGAAGCAGAAAAAGAACTTTCTGAATTTGCAAAAAAACACCATATACCAGTTACTTCTACAGTGATGGGTATTGGTTGTATGGATAAAGAAGATCCATATTACATTGGGCCAATTGGTTGTCTTGGAGTTGGTTCTGCAAATGTTTTGTCTAAGAAAACTGATTTGGCTTTAGCTGTAGGAACTAAACTAGGCGATTTTACTACTGGGTCATGGACGAATTTTCATAATCCTGATTTTAAATTGGTTTCTATTAATGCCGCACGCTTTGATGTAACTAAACACAGAGCAACTCCGGTTGTGTCTGACGCCAAGATAGGATTATTGGAATTATCAAAAGTCCTTGGAGATTGGAAAGCACCAGATCATTGGTATCAACAAGCTGTTAAAGAAACTAAAGCATGGGATCAATATGTTGAAAAACAAAGTGGTCCTACTAATCAAGAAATACCTTCATATGCTCATGCTGTGGGGGCTGTTTATCGAAATGCTGATCCAACAGATATTGTTGTGACTGCAGCAGGAGGTCTTGTTGGTGAAGTTGCTCAAGTGTGGAAACCAAAACAAATCAATACCTTTGAAACAGACTGGGGATATAGCTGCATGGGATATGAAATATCTGGAGCCCTTGGGATAAAAATGGCCAAACCTAATCAAGAAGTAATAGTTTTTGTTGGTGATGGTTCTTACTTATTAAATAATAGTGATATTTACAGTTCGATACTTTATGAAAAAAAATTGATCATTGTTGTATGTGACAATAGTGGTCATATGGTTATTAACCGCCTCCAATTAGCTAAAGGTGGTAAGGAATATTTATGTAATTTAAAAACTTCAAGAGCTACAAATTTTATTGAAGTTGACTTTGCTGCCCATGCTGCAAGCATGGGTGCTGAAACTGAGGCTATAACTTCAACTTCGGAATTAGAAGCAGCTTTTTTGAGAGCTAAAAAATCAAATAAAACTTATGTGATAGCACTTAAAACTCATGGCTATGAATGGTTAGAGGGAACTGCATTTTGGGAAAGTCCTACTTTAGAAGTTTCATCTACTGACAATAATAAAAAAGCATATCAAGAGCATAAAGAAGGAAAAGAAAAACAAAGAAAAGGAGTTTAATTACTCCATTAATTATTATTTACCACACAGACCCATCAGGTTTGATCACACCCTTATTTAAAATAAAACACCCATAAGCTCTTGCATCAGTTGTAGATACAATAACGAAAGCTTCTTTGGCTTCTTTATAAAACTGCATTCTTTCAATGGTGCCGATTTTCCATTTATCGCCTGAAGTATTTTTTACAACATCAATAAAATCTTTATGTACGTCGTTTATTTCATGAGGATTGTTATCAATTTCCATTCTTTTGACTGGACAGTCAACAAAACTATCAAGTGGAAATACAGATAAGATTGCTTTGGCGGCGTTAGGAATATCAATACCATCCAATCTAACTAATCTTTTTGCTAGTGATGATGAAGGAAAATTTGCATCAGCTAAAACTAGTGTATCGCCATGTCCCATTGAGCGTAAGGCACTTAACAATTTGGGACTTAAAATTGGATCAATATCAATTAACATTTATAAAACCATATAATTATAAATAAATTATTCAATATTAATTATATCCTTATTAATAACTTAGACAAAATCTATTGAAATCAATTAGTTTTTTCCTTAATTGTACCATGCATGATTTCCAATCCACCTGATATCATTCTTGAAGCCAAAGGTATCTCAAAATATTTCGGAACAATAACAGCACTTGAAAGTGCAAATCTTAGTCTTAGGCCTGGAGAAGTGTTAGGTGTTGTTGGAGATAACGGTGCTGGAAAATCTACTCTAATGAAAGTCTTATCTGGTTTATTTAAACAAAGCGCAGGATCAATATTTTTTGAAGGCAAAAAAGTAGAGTTCTCTAGTCCTCGAGATTCCCAAAATTTAGGCATAGAAATGGTTTATCAAGATCTTGCTTTGGCTGAAAACTTACCAATAGGCGATAATATTTTTTTGGGAAGAGAGCCTACAAGAAAGTTTGGACCATTTAAATTTCTTGATCATAAACAAAAAAGACAGCTGACTGAAGAACATCTTTCTAGGTTAAAAATAAATGTTAAAAGTGCTGATCAAAGAGTAGAAGAACTTTCCGGCGGTCAGCGTCAAGCGGTTGCAATTGCTAGGGCAACAGCTTTTGATGCAAAAATAGTTATTATGGATGAACCTACAGCCGCTCTTGCAGTAAAAGAAGTTGGCAAAGTTTTAGATTTAATTAAGGGTCTAAAAAATTTAGGGGTTGGTGTAATTGTAATTAGTCACCGTATGGATGATATATTTACCGTATCAGACCGTGTCATGGCTTTATTTCAAGGAACAAATTTTGCTGAGTCACACTTAAGAGAAACTTCTCGAGATGAAGTTATTGGATGGATAATGGGCAAAAAAATATAAGTATATGGAACAAAAAGACGATACTCTTTTTATTAAATTAATCCCCTACATTGATAAGTATGGGATACTTCTTTTGATTGCAATAATGTTACTTGTCTTACATCTTCTGCAACCTGATGTATTTTTTTCATGGCGCAATATAACTAACATATTTAAACAAATATCGTGGCAGTCTATGCTAGCCCTTGGTGTGTTCATGGTCATTGTTACAGCAGGCATAGATTTATCTGTCGGATCAATACTCATGTTGTCTTTAATGGCGCTTGCAATTTCATCAAGAGCCGGACTTCCTTGGCAAATTGTAGTTCTCGTTGCACCTGCAGTAGGATTGGTATGCGGAATGATTAATGGATTAGGAATAACCATTCTTCGAATGCCCCATCCATTTATTATGACTCTTGGGACACTTTATATATTTAGAGGTGTTGGAAACTTGATTTCAGGTGGTGTTCCAATAGGTGGATTTGCAAATCAAATTAGATCCATAGGAAATGGAAAAATAAAATTAGAGTGGCTTTACGGAGAGGGTGCGGCACAATACATTCCTTCAAGTCTAATTATTATAATTATTATATATGTTATTTTTTGGATTTTTTTAAATCAAACTAAAATTGGAAAATGGATTTATGCGATTGGTGGTAATCCTGGAGCTGCACGAGCAGCTGGGATTAACGTTAATAGAATTTTAGTTCTTGTATATACCTTATGTGGTTTTTTAGCAGGTATTGGAGCACTAATTCTTGCAGGCAGAACTGGTTCAGCATACCCTAATGCTGGCTTGCAATCAGAACTGGATGCAATTGCTGCTGTCATTATTGGAGGAGCAAGTTTTTTCGGAGGTCGAGGAACCGTATTAGGTGTTTTTGCAGGAGTATTCATAATGGGATTACTCAGAAATGGCTTAAATTTGATGAATGTTAGTGTTTTTTGGCAACAAGTTTTAATAGGATCAATTATTATTTTGGCTGTTTATATAGATGTTTTACGTAGGCAATTTGGTACCAGGAAATAACAATAGATTAAGTTGAATTATTTTCTTTTTTAATTACCATTATTAAATAATTTTTTTAGGAGGAAAATATGAGACTATTTGTTTCTGTAATTTCTGCAGTTTCGATTCTTTTCTCTTTTAGTGCTTTTTCAAAAACTATTTTGTTAAGCACCAAAGGACCTGGTTCAGGAAATCCATTTTGGGCTTCTGTTGAACAAGGTGCAAAAGATGCTGCAGCTGAATTAGGTGTTGATTTAGTTATTTTATCACCACCACAAGAAAGTGATGTAATGGCACAAGTAAATCAACTTGAAGATCAAATTGCTAAAGGCGTTGATGGTATTGCTGTTGCTCCAACTGATCCGTCTGCTGTTGCTCCAATTCTAGATGATGCTATTGCAGCAGGAATCCCTGTTGTTTACATTGATACTAACGGTATTAATGAAGGTGTAACTTTCATTGGAACAAACAATTATAATGGCGCAAAGCTTGCTGCTGATTATATTTGCGGTAAAGTTCCAAGTGGTTCTGATGTAGCAATACTTCAAGGAATGATTACACAAACTACTGGTCAACACAGAGCTGAAGGATCACACAAAGGTCTAACAGAATGTGGTTTGAATATAGTAGCTGAACTTCCAGCAAACTGGGATACTGCACAAGGTATGTCGGTAATGGAAGATATCATTACTGGTAATCCAAATATTAAAGCAGTATTTGCGTCTAATGACAATATGGCATTAGGTGCATGGGAAGCACTTGAAGGTGCTGGTATGACTGATGTTGTACTTGTTGGATTTGATGCCAACCCAGATGCAGCTGCAAGTGTTGCTGCTGGTAAAATGTCAGCAACTGTAGCTCAGTTCTCTTACAATATGGGTTATATGGGAGTAGAAAATGCTCTTAAGTTAGCTAACGGAGAATCAATTCCAGATAATATTGACACTGGAACTGTTCTTGTCACCGCAGAAAACGCAGCTGACTTTATGTAAATTAATTTAACTTAAATAAAATTATTAAAAAGGCAGGTAAAACTGCCTTTTTTCTTGTTAAAGTTTATAAAAATAGTAGTTATTAATTTAATACTTTTAATAGGGAGGAAGATTTTATGAAAACTATTAAATATTTTTTAGTAAGTGTAATTTTCTTTTTAGCAATATCAACTTCTGTAAACGCAATTACAATAGGTTTTTCAGTTGCTAGATTTGATGATAATTTCCTAACAGTAATGAGAAACGACGCTGTTAGACGCGCTGAAGAAGCAGGTCATACTATGCAAGTTGATGATGCAAAGGATGATGTTACAACTCAGTTAAGTCAAGTGCAAAACTATATAGCATCTGGTGTAGATGCAATTATTGTCAATGCAGTTGATACTGATACTACTCAAGCAATGACAAAAGCAGCTGAAGGCGCTGGTGTACCACTAGTATATGTTAATAGACAACCTATTGATCTAGATGCTTTAGGCGCTACAACAACTTTTGTTGGCTCAAATGAAAAATGGTCTGGAACTCTAGAAGCATTTGAAATGTGTGTTCAAGCTGGAGGAACAGGTACAGCAGTAATGCTAATGGGCCAATTAAGTAATGAAGCAGCTCGTTCACGTTCAGAAGATGTCAGAGAAGTACTTAAACTGTCAATGTGTAATGGCATTGATTTAATTGAAGAGCAAACTGGTAATTGGAGTAGGCTTGAAGCAAACGACATAATGACTAACTGGATTGCTGCTGGTTTAGAATTCAATATTGTTTTTGCTAATAATGATGAAATGGCAATTGGTGCAATCCAAGCTTTGAAATCAGCTGGAATTAGCATGGATGATGTTATTGTAGGTGGTGTTGATGCTACTGAAGATGCATTGAATGCAATGCTAGCTGGCGATCTTGATGTAACAGTGTTTCAAAATGCTGCTGCTCAAGGCGCAGGAGCTGTAGATGCTGCAGCTGCATTAGTTGATGGCGCATCACTTCCAAACTTTGTTGTTATTCCATTTGAATTAGTAACAATGGCCAATATTGATAATTATATTGGACAAAATTAATTCTACTTAATCAATTTTTTGACCCCGCAGTAAAAATATATTGCGGGGTCATTTTCAAAAACTAAAATGAACAGTGAAGAAAAAAAAATAATATTAAAAACAGAAGGTCTTACTAAGCATTATGGTGGTGTCAAAGCCTTACACGATGCTGATTTTACTCTTGCTGACGGAGAACATGTTGCAATCGTAGGAGATAATGGCGCAGGGAAATCAACATTTATTAGACAAGTAACAGGTGTAGAAATTCCTACATCAGGTAAAATTTATTTTGACGGTAATTTAGTTAATTTTAAAACTCCAGCAGATGCAAAAAAAGCTGGAATAGAAGCGGTATATCAAAATTTAGCTTTAGCTGATGATTTAGATGTTCCTTCTAATATTTTTTTAGGCCAGGAAGAAACATATTTTAACCTTGGACCATTTAGTTTTTTAAATGAAAATAAAATGTTCAAACAATCTATTGATGTATTGGCTAAAACAGGAATTAAAATCCCTGATATAAAAATTACAATGAATAATATGTCGGGTGGACAAAGGCAGTGCGTTGCAATTAGTCGTTCTGCTGGTTTTGCATCAAAATTAATTATTATGGATGAGCCAACAGCTGCTCTTGGTGTACAAGAAACAAAACAAGTAGAAAAAATTATTAGAAGTTTAAAGGAAAATGGAGTGCCTTTAATTATGATTAGTCATAATTTACGGCAAGTATTTAATTTAGTTGAAAAAATATGGGTATTTCGTCAAGGACAAATTGTCGGTTGTGTTGAAACTTCTAAAACAGATGGTAATGAAATTGTTTCTCTCATTACAGGAGTAAAGCAAGGAGTTGGCGAAGAGGCGAGCTTTATATGATTCATTCTGCAATTATTCTATAATGATTCAAAAACAAAAAAATTTCATCTCAAGTTATAGAAAATTACCACCTGAATTTAACATTTTTTTAGTTTTATTAGGTATTGCTTTAGTGTTTGAAATTCTAGGATGGATTTTTATTGGACAAAGTTTTTTACTTAATAAACGAAGGCTCGTCATTATGATCCTACAGGTATCTGTAATTGGAATAATTGCAGTTGGGGTGACACAAGTAATTATTATGGCAGGAATTGATTTATCAGGGGGATCTCTTGTTGCCTTATCTGCAATAGTAGCAGCAAGTTTGGCACAAAATTCTACATATACAAAAGCAATCTATCCTCATCTAACGGATCTTCCTTTTATTGTACCGGTTTTGGCAGGAATAGCTTGCGGATTATTTGCTGGTTTTATTAGTGGAAGTCTCATCGCCCGGACAGGAATTCCTCCCTTTATAGCTACACTGGGTATGCTTGTTTCTGCTAGAGGAGCAGCAGCATGGTATAATAATGGCAAACCTGTAAGTTTTTTAGGGGATGACTTTACTGCATTAGGTCAAGGAGCTTGGCCAGTTCTTATCTTTTTAGTTGTTGCAGCAGTTTTTCATATTTTAATGCGATATACTCGATATGGTAAGCATACCTATGCCATAGGTTCAAATGAAGAAGCCGCCCGTGTAGCTGGTATTAATATTGTCAGACATAAAATTATTGTTTACTCGATTGCTGGAGCTTTATCTGGTTTAGCAGGAGTAGTAACAGCCGCAAGGGCTATGTCAGCACAAGCTGGTATGGGGATGATGTATGAGTTAGATGCAATTTCAGCTGCAGTTATAGGAGGCACATCACTATTTGGAGGAAGAGGAAGGATCGCAGGAACTTTATTTGGAGTTTTAATATTGGGAGTGATATCTTCTGGATTTGTTTTTATGAGAATTGATGCTTATTATCAAGACATGGTCAAAGGTGCGATTATTGTTGGAGCAGTTATTGTTGATCATTATCGTAATAAAAAAATGAGAAATAAAGATAAAGATACTTAATTAATAAAATTAATTAATTTTGTAATGACCATTCCTAAAAAAATATGAAAGTTAATTTAAATAAATGGTATTTATGTGATTTAGATAAAGAAAGATATGTTCAACTTAAAGAAAAGTCTGATTGGGCAGGTTTTCAACATGTAGGTTTATTCTTTATTAGTTTATTTTTTTTTGGTTATCTTTCTTATTTTTTTTGGGGAACATGGTTGGGGATAATATTTTTATTAATATATGGAAATATTTATTCTTGTAGCAATCCTATTTGGCATGAAACAGGTCATAGAACTGCTTTTAAAACAGATTTATATAATAAGATTTTTTATCAAATAGGAAGTTTCATGACAAATTTTGATCCTACAAGATGGCGATGGAGTCATTTTAACCATCATAGTCATACACTATTTACAAAAGATCCGTATGATTTTGAAATTGAAATTAGAAAACCTACAGACCTTCTTTTTTTTGCAAGCAGAATCATACCTTGCGGTAGATTTTTATATATTCATAAATTGCCTCATTTGGAAACTTTACAACATGCTTTAGGTATTACAACTCATGTTATGAAAGATTGTATTCCAAAAAAACAGCAAAATAAATGCAGGTTAATTGCTCGTATTCATGTTTTAATTTGGATTTTAATCTTTACAGTTGCGATCATTTATCAATCCTGGCTCCCTATAATATATATTATACTGCCTACATTTTACGGTAACACTCTTTTTGAATTATTTGGTTTAACACAACACGCTGGATTATCAAATAATATTAAAGATCATCGTATTAGTACAAGAACAGTTATTTTAAATCCTATATTTAGTTTTTTATATTGGCATATGGAGTATCATATTGAGCATCACATGTTTCCTATGATACCATCATATAATTTAAAAAAATTACATCACTTAATTAAAGACGATCTTCCTATTCCAAAAAAAAATTTATGGAATGCATACAAAGAAATTATTCCTGCTGTTATTAAACAAACGAAAGATCCCAATTATAAAATAAATGTAATTCTTCCTGCGCCTAAAATAAATTAAATTTAAAATTTTTAATTAATAGAGCAAGTTTTTTTTAAATAATTTATACTTTTAATTATTTTGTTTGATGGATTTTTCATATTCTGAATTTTTTTTGCAAAAGGTTCAAAGGAAAATACTCCTTCATATCCTTTTTTAATTAAGTTTTTTAATTGATCAACATTCTTCAAAACATCATTTTCATCAATTAATACTCTATGTTTATCAAGCATTTCTGAGGTTTTTAATTTATTATTAGATACTCCAGAAATATGAACCAAACCTGTTTGTTTAGGAAATATCTTATTTTCTCCTGCTAGGTAATGATGAAAAGTATCATGTAAGATTTTTAAAGTATTTTTTGGCGAAATTTGATCTATAGCTTCTGCTACTTCACTTTTAAAACGAAGTGATGATGTTTTAAAGCCTAATGGTTCGACATAACCCATTAAACTATAATTATTTAAAATTGACTTAATTTTTTTTAGAGAATTATATAATAATTTTTGGCGTTCTTTATGGTTTATAAATTTACCATTATTTAAAGGGACAAGTACAATTCCTTTGCAATTACATTTTTTTGCAAATTCACATAGAAATATAAGTTCTTTCCTCCTTTTATCATTCCATAGATTGAATTTTTGTAATGCATTAATGGAGAGTATCTTAATTTTTAATTCTTTGGATAATTCTTTTATCATATTTGGTTCCATAGCCTTAAGAGAAACATTAGGTAAATCATTTCGTATTTCAATATTTTGAATATTCATATTATTTGATAATGCAAAAAAATCTTTTAATATTAAATTTGGTGACAATATGTGATTTAAAGCAAAATGATTATTTATACTCATTTTTTTACCATATAATTATTAATTTTTATTTCAACATATAATATTGTAAGGTAATTTGATGAGAAAAATTTTCAAACATTTAAAAACTTCTTTATAATAAAATAATTTTTTTATATTATGTTAAAAATTGGTTTAATTGGGTGTGGACACATTGCTGAAACTTATTTTAGAAGTCAGAAATATTTTAACAACATAGAAATCATATCGTGTGCAGATATAAACGCTGAAGCTGCAAAAAAATGTGCACAAGAATATAATATTGAATCCAAAGACGTTGATGGTCTTTTAGCAGACAAGGAAATTAGTATTGTGTTAAATTTAACAACTCCTCAAGCTCACTATGAAATAATTAAGAAAACATTACTTGCTGGAAAACACTCTTATTGTGAAAAACCACTATCAACAAATTATGAACACGGTGCTGAATTGCTACAATTAGCAAATGATAACAACTTATATATTGGTAATGCTCCCGATACATTTTTAGGAGGAGGAGCTCAATTAGCTCGTCAATTAATTGATCAAGACAAAATAGGGGATATTAAGCTAGGAGCTATCAATTTTGCATTTCCTGGAGTGCAATCTTTTCACCCTGAACCGGAATCTTGGTTTAAGAAAGGAGGAGGTCCTGTAATTGATATGGGGCCCTATTATTTTACTGCATTAGTCAATCTTCTTGGTCCAGCAAAATGCGTTCGTGCGAAAGCAATAAAAGTCAATGATTACAGAACTATTGCCACGGGACCAAAAAAGGGTGATAAATTTGAAGTTGAGATCCCCACTTCGATAATAGGATCAATAGAATTTAAAAATTCGGCCGTGATACAATTTTTTTTATCATTTGATGTTATTAATCATCAAAGAAATCACATTGAGCTTTATGGAACTAAAGGATCAATGATAGTGCCGGATCCAAATATGTTTGGAGGATCTGTTTTTTCGTCTTATACAGAACGTGGTGAGTGGAAAGAATACTCTTCCTCAAATATGTTGATTGGTAAAACGAATATTTTTAACAAAAGCGTGAGGTCCAATGAACAACCAGAAGTTGCTAATTATCGGGGTGTTGGATTATCTGAAATGATTGATGCTATAGAAAATAATAGAACCAATAGATGTAACGGAAAACTTTCTCTACATGTTTTAGATATGATTGATTCAACAATTAATGCCGCCATCAATGGCGTTGAACAAAATTTAAGAACAAGTTGTGAAAGACCATTGGTCTTTTCTGAAAATGAAATTAAACAATTAATGAAGTGATGCAATCCTTTAACTCAGTTCAAATTGAAAAAAATATAATAAAACAAAAAGTAAAATTAAAGCAGTTATCTCATAATTATAAAATAAACTTTGAAAATATAGAAAAAAAAATTTTGATTGATGTTGAAGAAGTCGAAAAATTAAAAATACAAAATAAAAAAATTATTCCAGAGATTGATTATAAAAATATAAAATATCAATTAATTAATAACGAAATTGTTGATCTTGTAAAAAAGAGAGGCTGTGTTGTAATACGTAATGTATTCGAAAAAGAAAAAGTTATTAAATGGAATCGTGAAATTGAGCAATATATTGATGAAAATAATTATTATGAAGATCAAAAAGAAAAAGCAGGCTTGGATCAATATTTTAGTGATCTTCAGTCGGGGAAACCGCAAATTTTTGGATTGTACTGGTCTAAACCACAAATAGAAGCAAGAGAGTCAGAGAGTATGGCTATTGTTAAATCTTGGCTAAACAACTTGTGGAAATATGAATTTAACAATATAAAAATTTTTGATCCAAATAAAGAGCTAGTATATGCGGATCGTATCCGGCGGCGTGAAGGGGGAGATGCTTCGCTAGGACTATCTCCACACTGTGATGCTGGATCAGTAGAGCGATGGATTGATAGTGCTTATCAAAAAATTTATGAACCAATTTTCTCTGATAAGTTAATGGATTATAATCCTTTTAATGCACAATTTAGGGATCAAACAGAAGAAATATCTTCGGCAGCTGTTAGCCATGTATTTCGAACTTTTCAAGGGTGGTTAGCACTTACAGAACAAGGTCCCTCTGACGGCACTTTACAATTAATTCCAATTATCAAATCCATGGCTTACATTTTAACACGAGCCCTTCTTGATGATGTGCCTAATAATTCTTTATGTGGTTCTATGCCCGCCAGGGCTCTTTCTGTTAACTCTAAATACCATTCTGTTTTACTAAGAGCATTGATATCTATACCTAAAGTATATCCTGGTGATACAGTTTGGTGGCATCCTGATGTTGTTCACGCAGTAGAAGATAAACATCATGGCAAAAATTATAGTAATGTAATTTATGTTGGTTCAACTCCTTATTGTCAAAAAAATTTTGATTACGCAAAAAAACAATCAGCAAAATTTTTAGAAGGGAAAAGTCCTCCTGATTTTGCGGCAGAAGATTATGAAGTGAATTATACTGGGAGAGCGACTATTAATGATTTAACCGCATTGGGTAAAAAACAAATGGCACTAGAGAGTTGGGATTAAATTACCAAGTTCCAATATTTTCCATTGATTGCCAAGGCTCTGCGATAGGCAGTGCTCTCCCTTCTTGAAGTAGTTCAATAGATATTCCATCAGGTGATTTTATAAATGCCATATGTCCATCACGTGGAGGACGGTTAATTGTAACACCTTTTTTCATTAAATTATCACAAGTTTCATAAATATTTTTAACGCTGTAAGCTAAATGACCAAAATTTCTTCCACCTGTGTATTTTTCAGGATCCCAATTATAGGTTAGCTCTAATAAAGCATGACGTTCATCACTATTTTCAGCACCAAGAAAGATAAGAGTAAATTTCCCCTTTTCATTTTCTATTCTTCTTGTCTCCTTAAGACCAAGTTTGTTACAATAAAAATCCAGAGAATCCTCGATGTTTTCAACTCTAACCATTGTATGTAAGTATTTCATAAGCTTTAATATCCTTTTACAAAAATTATCATTTTTAATTTAAAATTAATAGTTATAAATTTACTTAATATGAAAAGTTTAGATGCAATACTTGACAATATTCAACAAAATAACTTCCTTATTATAGGAAGGGCTGGAATTGATATTTATCCAGATCCTCCAGGAACTAAAACAGAAAATGCCAAAAAGTTTGTAACTCACTTAGGGGGATCATCGGCAAACATTGCTGTTGCTTTAACTAAGCTTGGTGGCAAATGTCATTTACTGACCTGCGTATCTGAAGATGCACTAGGAAGATTAGCTGTGAATCAACTTAATCACTATGGTGTTGATACTTCTTTAATTAGATATGTGAAAGGTGAGTCTAGAATTTCTTTTGCCGTAGTTGAAACAACAATTAAAGAACATCAATCTATCATTTATCGTAATAGTGCTGCAGATTTAGAAATGAGTAAAGAAGATGTTAATCAAATTAATTATAAAAAATTTTCTTCCATTATAGTTACAGGTACTTCCTTAGCAGCAGAGCCTTCTCGATCAGCTACATTAGAAGTTTTAAATAAAGCAAAAAAAAATAATCTATCTATTATTTTGGACATTGATTATCGCCCTTATACATGGAGCTCTTTGCAAGAAGCATCCAGAACCTATCTTAAAGCTGCAGAAGTTAGTGATATCATAATTGGGAATGATGATGAATTTGGTGTAATGGCAGAGGATTATAATGAAGGAATAAAATTAGCTGCAAAATTAAGTAAATCTACTGCTTCAATTGTAATTTATAAAATGGGAGAAAATGGATCAATTACTTTTACGGAAAATAAAAAAATTAAGACTGGAATATTTCAAGTCCATGCATTAAAGCCAACAGGGGCTGGTGATGCGTTTATGGGTGTTTTTATTTCATCGCTTTTAAATAAAAAATCAATTAAAGATTCAGTTGTTTATGGATCAGCAGCAGCAGCAATTGTAGTAACAAAAGTTGGTTGTTCGCCAGCTATGCCTGATAAGGAAGAATTAGAATTATTTCTAAAAGAAAATATGATAACAAACTTTAAAGAAAGTTAAAATGCATATTCCTCCACTAGACAATAACAATCAACCTATTGTTGATGCGAATGACTCTAGAGTTCCACTAAATTACTTTAATATAGTAAAATTAAAAAAAGATCAGTCTTTCGAGTACATTGTTCCGGGTTATGAAACTTGTATTGTGCCAGCTACGGGTACTATTGATATTGAAGTAGAAGGTATAAATTATAATACTATTGGAAATAGAATTGCCAATGTTTGGGATGGAGAACCGGAAGGCGTATATATACCAACTAAAACTAAAGCTAGTTTTGTATGTAAAACTGAGAAAGCAGAAATTTTTATAGCCGGGGCTAAATACGATAAAATACTTCAACCTTTTGCAGTAAGATCAAAAGAAATTGATATGGTTCAATATGGCTCTGATGACACTAAAACACATAGAAAAATTAAACATATTCTTGGTGCCAATCACCATGACAAAGTTGGAAGACTGCTATGTAATGAACTTTATACGGTGGGACAAGGAGGTTGGTCCGGATTTCCACCTCACAAACATGATACTGACCGCCTTCCTGACGAAACACGTCATGATGAAACATATAATTATCGATTTAAACCTAATCATGGATTTGGATTTCAACTTTTTCAAAAAGAAGATGGCAAATTAGGAGAAGCACACCACATTACTGATGGATCAACAGTTGTGATTGATAAAGGATATCATCCATGTGTGGTTGCTCCTGGATATGAAATGTATTATTTCACAATTCTAGGTGGATTAAGTCAAAGATCTCTTGTTCAATACTTTCAACCTGATCACGCATATCAAATTGAAACTATACCCGGTATTAAAGATATGATTGCTAAATATAAATGACAGTTAAAACTTTAAAAGAAGTTTTAAACAAAGCTAATAAAAAAAAATATGCCGTTGCAGGACTGGTTGTTTTAGGATGGGAAGATGCTTTAGCTTATACCCAAGCTGCAGATGAAACTGGTATTCCGATAATTCTTCAAGCAGGACCTGGCTGCAGAAAATATACACCCGTTTCTATTTTGGGTAAAATGTTTCGTTATTTAGCAGATCAAACAAAAACACCTGTTGTATGTCATATTGATCATGGATATTCAGTACGAGAATGTTTAGAGGGAATTGACAACGGATTTACATCAGTTATGTTTGACGGCTCAAAATTACCAATAAAACAAAATATAAAAATAACTTCATCAATAGTTAAAATAGCCCATAAATCTAATGTTTCCGTTGAAGGAGAAGTTGGTTTCGTTGGTTATAATGAAGGTAAGATGTCAATAGGGAGCAAAATAGAGGAGGTAGAATTATTTGCAAAAGAAAGTGGTGCAGATGCAATTGCAATTTCTGTTGGTAATAAGCATTTGCAAACAACAAAAATTGCAAAAATAGATTTTGATAAAATTAGTGCTATTGAAAAAATCACTCACTCCCCTCTTGTACTTCATGGGGGAAGTGGTATTCCAAGTATTATTAGAAAAAAACTAGCAAGAAATTATAATGTTGCTAAATTTAATATTGGAACTGAACTTAGGATGCTTTTTGGTAATACAGTTAGAAAAAATATTTTAAGAAATAAAAAAAGTTATGATAGAATAGAATTGTTGAAACCAACTATTAAAGAAATGACAAAACTTACAAAAAAAATTATTTTTAATATTGGTCCTGCAATATAATTTACATGTTAAATAATTCTATTATTGATATTTGGAAAAATGGCAAAGCCGTTATTAACGGTTGGTTATCTATTCCTAATAGTTTTACTGCAGAAAGCATGGCAAAAATGGGATGGGATTCTTTAACTATAGATCTACAACATGGTATGAATGATTATTCAACTTCAATTTCCATGCTTCAAGCAATTGCTAATTCTTCTACTATTCCATTTGCTAGAGTTCCTTGGAATGAACCAGGGATAATTATGAAAATGCTTGATGCTGGAACTTGCGGAATCATAGCCCCAATGATTAATACCAAAGAAGAATGTGAAAAATTTGTTTCTTATTGTCGTTACCCACCTTTAGGTCAGAGAAGTTTTGGTCCTATGAGAGCACAATTATCTTTTGGTTTGGATTATCACCAAGATGCTAACACTCAAATTATTACACTAGCAATGATTGAAACTCAAGAAGCCGTAAAAAATATTGATGAAATATTATCTGTAGAAAATTTGAATGGTATTTATGTAGGTCCAGCCGATATGAGTTTAACCTATGGTTTAAAGCCACAATTTGATGTTAAGGAGGATCCTGTTTTTTCAAATATTAAGCTAATTGTCAAAAAAGCAAAAGAGCATGGCAAAATAGCTGGTATACATAATGGAACTACTGAATACGCTAAAGAAATGATATCTCTAGGCTATCAGTTTGTTACAATTTCATCAGATTATAGGGCGATGTCGACATATGCGCAAAGTATAATCAAAGAAATGAAAGAAATAAAAGAAATAAAAGAAAGCTCCTCTTACTAGATATTAAATATTATAGCCTACTTCAGTTAGTATTTTGCTAAGATAATTATATCCAATTTTGGCATATTCAAGCGGATTAGCCTTTTTTGGATCTTGCTCGGCTTCTACTACTAGCCATTTTATATATTTATTATTATATAAAGTTTCAAGCAGTGGCTTATAGTTGATGCATCCATCACCTGGTACGGTAAAAATTCCCTCTAAAAAAGAATCTCTAAAACTTAGATCATTTGCAAGTGATCTATTTAAAACTTCCTGTCTGATATCTTTGCAATGTACATGATTAATTCGACCTACATATTTTTTTAATATTGATTCATAATCCCCTTGTGCAAAAAGAATATGACCTGTATCAAAAAGTAGTGAGGTTTTATCATTTGTATTATCAAGTAATCGATCAACATCTTGTTCTGTTTGAATTATAGTTCCCATATGTGAATGATATGACATCGGTAATCCAACATCAGATAGTCTTTTCGAAATTTCTGTAATTTTGTTACAATAATTGTTCCACTCACTATCTATTAATTTAGGTCTTGCACTAAGCGCAACACCAGCTTCTCCTTGAATAGAGCCTGAAACATCAGCAAATATAAAAACAGAGGATTTAACAAATTTGAGTAGTTCAATTTGGGTTTGCATAGCTTGCCATTCTTCTTCAATACTCTTTTCTTTTAATTTTGATCCATACCAGCCACCAGGCAAATAAAGATTAAATTTATTAATGAGGTATTTTACTGTACCTGGGTTTCTTGGAAATTTACCCCCCAATTCAATTCCACTATATCCAACAGATTGAGCTTCAAAAAGACAAGTCTCAATAGGAGTATCACCACCAAGTTCTGGCATGTCATCATTACTCCAAGCAATTGGTGCTATTCCAAGGTTTATATTCACACTATTATTAAGTTATTTATTAAACATCAATATATAATAAAAAATAGTATTATGTAAAAAAATTTGATTCATGAATAATTTACATTTATTAAAAATTAGAGTTATAAGATTATTATAAATTTTATCTTTATAACTTAATACGTGAAAATATATAATATTAAACTAGGTACTTCTTTAAATATTTCTAATATTAATTTAGCAATTGGCAATTTTGATGGCATTCATTTAGGACATCAAAAAATTATTAAAGAACTAATTAATAATTCAAAAAAAAATCAACTCCAATCAGCTATTTTAAGTTTTAATCCTCATCCAAGACAATTTTTCTCTGATAATTATGAAAATTTCAATATTATGTCTGAAAGTTCAAAGATTTCTTTTCTTGAGAAATTGGGATTAGATTATTTTTTTTCTTTAACATTTGACCATTCTATTGCATCGCTTACACCTCATAAATTTATTAAAGACATATTAATAAGTCAACTCAAAATAAAAAATTTAATTGTAGGATTTAATTTTAAATTTGGAAAAAATAGACTAGGTGACGTTAATTTGCTTCAAGATCAATCTGGTAATAACTTTAATATTAAAGTTATTCATCCCGTAAAGTCTAATACAACATCAGAGGTGTTTTCATCTTCTTTAATCCGTAAAAATATTCAAGCTGGTAATTTTGAAAAAGTCAACAATTGGCTTGGAAGAAACTGGTCGATGGGCGGGACTGTTGTTGTCGGAGATAAAAGAGCAGGAAAAATTAATTTTCCAACAGCAAATTTAATTCCGTCTAATCTGATACACCCAAAAAAAGGTGTTTATGCGGTTAAAGTAAAAATCGAGAACAATTTATTTAACGGAGTCGCAAATTTTGGCAATAGACCAACAGTTGATGGTACAAAACTACTACTAGAAGTTCATTTATTTGATTTTGACGAAAATATATATGGTAAAGATTTGACTGTTGAATTTCTAACATTTATTAGAGATGAAAAAAAATTTGAAAATTTTGATTTTTTAACAAAACAAATTCATAAAGATATTCAAATAGCTAAAAATTATCATTCAAAAAAATAATATGGAATATAAAGATACAATTTTTTTACCCAAAACATCTTTTGAAATGCGTGCTAATCTTCCTTCTAAGGAGCCGAAAATTTTAGATATTTGGAATAAGAAAAATATTTATTCTCTCTTGAGAAAAAAATCTAAAGGTAGAGAAAAATTTGTTCTTCATGATGGCCCGCCATACGCTAATGGACATATTCATATGGGAACAGCACTCAATAAAATTTTAAAAGACGTTGTTGTTAGAACACAGCAAATGTCAGGTAAAGATTCTCTGTATGTCCCTGGTTGGGATTGTCATGGTTTGCCTATTGAGTGGAAAATTGAAGAAGAATATAGAAAAAAAGGACGCAATAAAGATGACGTTCCAATTGTACAATTTAGAAAAGAATGTAGAGAATTCGCAGAAAAATGGATTAACATACAAAAAAAAGAATTTAGACGATTAGGGGTAGAAGGAGATTGGGATAATCCTTATTTGACAATGTCAAATGAAGCAGAAGCTCAAATTGTTAGAGAATTAGGCAAGTTTTTACTTGATGAAAGTCTATACAAAGGAGCTAGACCAGTATTATGGTCAGTAGTTGAAAAAACTGCTCTTGCTGATGCTGAGGTAGAGTACGAGGATCATACCTCCAATACAATTTATGTAAAATTTAAGGTTACAAAAAGTATAGTCAAAGAACTTATTGGAAATGATATTCTAATATGGACTACTACACCTTGGACAATACCTGGCAGCAGAGCTTTAGCGTATGGTTCAGATATTGAGTATACCTTGGTTCAAATATTAGAAGTTGATGAAACAAGTATTGCGAAAGTAGGAGACAAGATATTAGTTGCAAAAGAATTGTATGACAACGTATCTAAAGAGATAGGTATTATCAAAACTGAAGTTATAAAATTTTTTTTTGGTAAAGAACTCAAAGATACTGAAACAAACCATCCCTTTAAAAATATCGGATATGACTTTTCTATAAAATTGCTAGAAGCTGATTTTGTTACTCTTGATCAAGGATCAGGAATAGTGCATGTAGCCCCTGGACATGGCGCTGATGATTATAATTTAGGAGTTAAAAATAATATAGATATTGTTCAAACTGTTACCGATGATGGTAGATATAATGAAAATGCAAAAGGTTTTGTAGGTGAACATGTTTACAAGGTTGATTTAAAAATTGCTGAAAAACTTAAGGAATTGGGCAGACTTGTTTACTTGGGAAAATTACGTCATAGTTACCCACATTCGTGGAGATCTAAAGCCCCTCTTATTTTTAGAAATACGCCGCAGTGGTTTATTTCAATGGACAAACAAAATCTACGCAAAAAAGCATTGAAATCGATCGATGAAACTAAATTTTACCCACCTCAAGGACAAGCTAGACTAAGGTCTATGATTGAAACTAGACCCGATTGGTGTGTTTCGAGACAAAGAGTATGGGGCGTTCCACTTCCTCTATTTATTAATAAAAGAAATGGTGAACCAATAAGAGATATCAATGTTATTAATCGAATTGCTGACATTTATGAAAAAGAAGGGAGCGATTCATGGTTTACTAGCAATCCAAAGCTTTTTCTTGGTGAAGAATATGATGCTGGTGATTATGATCAAGTCAAAGATATTGTTGAAGTATGGTTTGATAGTGGGTCTACTCATGCTTTTTGTTTAGAAAAAAGAGATGATTTAAAATGGCCAGCTTCGATGTACCTTGAAGGTAGTGATCAACACAGAGGATGGTTCCATTCATCTCTATTAGAATCTGCAGGCACCAGAGGGAGAGCACCATACGAAAGTGTTTTAACTCACGGATTTGTAGTTGATGGTAAAGGAAGAAAAATGTCAAAATCTCTTGGAAATGTTATTTCACTTGATGATATTTTAAATAAATATGGTGTTGATATTTTACGTCTTTGGGTTGTTGCATCTGATTATTATGATGATCTAAAAATCGATAATTCTATTTTACAAGCACAAACAGACTCATACAGAAGGATAAGAAATACATTTAGGTATTTAATAGGCAATTTGAATGACTTTCAGGAAAATGAAAAAATAGACATCAATGAATTTCCTGAATTAGAACAATTTATTTTACACAGATTATGGGAAATAGATCAAATTATAAAAGATTGTATTTCTCAACATAACTTTCATTCAATGTTCACAACTTTGCTTAATTTTTGTTCTAATGAACTATCTGCATTTTACTTTGATATTCGCAAAGACACAATTTATTGTGACAGTTTTTCTTCTAAAAAAAGAAGAGCTACAAGAACGATTTTAGATATTCTTTTTAATTGCCTTGTACGTTGGCTAGCGCCTTTTTTAATTTTTACATGTGAAGAGGCTTGGCAATCCAGAGGAAATAGCACAAGTATTCATCTAGAAGATTTTTTAATTGTTGATACAAAATTTAAAAATGATGTTATTGCTAAAAAATGGGAAAAAATTAAAAATATTCGAAAAGTAATTACTGGTGCACTAGAAAAAAAACGATCAGATAAAACAATTGGATCAAGTTTAGAAGCACATGTTGACGTTTATTTATCTTCTGATTATGATTCTATTCGTAAAAATATAAATATTGCAGAAATCGCAATAACTTCTTCTGCAACCTTTATTTCTACATTAGTCCCAAATGAAAAAAATAATTTATCTTCAGGTTTTAATATTGATGAAATACCAGGTGTTTCAGTGATTGTAAAAAAAGCAACTGGCTTAAAATGCAATAGATGCTGGAAAATATCAAAAGAAGTTAAAAATACTCATGAAATTTGCCATAGATGTAAAGTAGCAATTATTTAAATGAGATATAGTAAATTATATTGTTATTAATGAAGTTTATTTTTTTTTTCATATTAATATTGTTAGATTACTACTCTAAAAAACTAATTTTTAATTTAATTGAATTAAACAATATTATAACTTTACTGCCATTTATTGATATTATTCATATTCATAACTACGGTATCTCTTTTGGGTTATTTGCTGAGGTTTTGCCAGTATGGATTATAGTTTTATTTGGAGCAATGATTACAGTGTTCATAATATTTCTATTTTTTAGCACATCAAACCAAATTGAAAAGTGGGGTTATTTGTTGATTTTAATTGGAGCTATTTCAAATCTTGGAGATAGAATTATTAATGATTATGTATTAGATTTTATATATATACATTATAAAGACTTTTATTGGCCTGCTTTTAATTTTGCTGATGTTTATATTACTATTGGAGTTTTGATAATTATTTATGAAAATTATAGAATATTTAAATCAAGTATAAAAAAATAATATGACTAAATTTAAAATCATTAACCTATTAGTAATTTCTTTTTTTTTAATTTTTATTTCTGGTTGTTCAAAGGTTAGAGAAAGCGCTGGTGTTACAAGAAAATCGATTGATGAATTTCAAGTAGTTGAAAATCCGCCTTTAGTAATTCCTCCAGATTTTAGTTTAGTAGCACCTGATCAATTACAGCAAAAGAACATCACAAATTTTGAAAACGAATTAGCTCAAGAAATATTATTTGGATTAAATAATGAAAATAAAATTGATGAAAAACAAATATCAACAATGAATCAAATTCTTTTAAATGCAAGTGCTTCTAATACATCGGATATTATTCGTGATGAAATCGATCAAGAGTTCGACCAAAAAAAATCAACAAAAACTATTTTTAATACTAATTGGGAAAATGAAATAGATATTTTAGATGCTGTAGCAGAGTCTAAAAGAATTAGAGATAATACTTTTAATAATGAGTCATTTACAGAAGGTGAAGTGACTATAAAAAAAGAAAAAATAAAAATTAAAAAAAAGAAAAAATTTATTTTTTTCTAATTTAATATGATTAATTTTGAAGTTCGTTATCATAATGTAGATATACAAAAAATTAATGAAGAATTAAACAAAGTTGAAAACACAACAACTAAGTTCTCTCAAATATTTGCTAACTTACCCTGTCTTAATATTATAAATGAACTTAATGATATTAATGAAATAAACATAATATCAAAACAATTATCTAAAAATAAAAATCAATTTATTGTATTGGGCACAGGAGGATCTAATTTAGGAGCTAAGGCATTAGTTAATATTTTACACGGATCTGAATCCAACAAAATAAAATTCTATGACAATATTGATCCAATAAAATTTCAGAATTCAATTCAACAATTTGATATTGAAAAACTTGGAATAATTATAATTTCTAAATCCGGTAATACTCCAGAAACACTTTGCCAATTTTCTGCTTTAATAGAAATTTTACAAAATAAAAAAAATGGGAAATATTTGTTAGAAGAGTGCTGTGTTATAACTGAAAATAAAGAAAGTCCTTTGAAACAAATAGCAAATAATTATAATTGTAGAATTTTGTATCATCATCCTGATATTGGAGGAAGATATTCAGTATTTTCTAATGTTGGTTTATTGGTAGCTTCAATTGCTGGCTTAGATATTACTAAAATACGTGACGGAGCCAAGGATTTGATTTCACAAATTAAAGATGGCTTTTTTAAAGAACACTTAATTAGTGCTCATTTAATATTATCTTTGCAAAAATTAAGAAAGATCAATTTAAATGTTTTAATGACATACTCTGATGCTTTATTTTTTTTTGGTAAATGGTATTTGCAATTGTGGGCCGAAAGTGTTGGGAAGAATTCAAAAGGTATTACTCCAATTCATTCTATTGGAACAACAGATCAACACAGTCAATTACAGTTGTATTTAGATGGTCCTAGAGATAAATTTTTCACATTTATTACAAAAAATCACTCAGATCTTGGACTTAAGATGAATAGCGAAATTTTAAAAAAATTCAAGGTTAGTTATTTAGCTGGAAAAAAAATGGGGGATTTAATGCAAGCTGAACAACAATCAACTATAGATATTTTTATTAAAAATGGTCTCCCTATGCGAGAAATTTTTTGCAAAGATATTGATGAATTTTTAATTGGTCAATTAATGGCTCTTAGTATTATAGAAACTATTACATTTTGCACTCTGTTAGGCGTGAATCCATTTGATCAACCTGCTGTTGAGCAAGGAAAACAATTAACAAAAAAATATCTTTTTAATAATATATAATCATTAAAAAGCTTATGATAATAGGTAGTGAACAATTGTTTAATTTTTGTCTTAATTAATTTTCCTGTAGTTTTTTTAGAAAATGTTAAGATTGTTTAATTATTAATAAATATTATTAATTAAAAAGTACACTTTTGTTTTTCCATAATTTTTCTTATTAAAACAATAAAAAAAAGAAGGAATTTCAATTTTTAACTTTTCTGAACATTCTAAAATTAATATTGCATCCTTAGATAATATTTTAGATTGATAGATATTGTTAAATAATTTTTCAAAAGGATTAATTGTGTAAGGAGGATCCATAAAAACTAATGATATTTTCTTGTTTATATTATTAAATTTACTTAATAAAATATTTTCTTTTTTAATTTCAAATTGATTATTTTTACATATCTTTTGACAATTTTTTTTTAAATAATAAATAGCATCAATATTGTTTTCATAAAAATAACAAAAATTTGCTCCTCTGGAAATAGCTTCAAGTCCTAGTGCACCACTACCAGCAAATAGATCAAATATATTTTTTTTGTTGTAGATATCAATATTATTTTTTATTTCATAACTTTCTATTATTGAAAAAATGGACTCACGTTTTTTAATTGAAGTTGGTCTAACATTATTTTGAGAAACCTCAATTTTGGTTCTTTTTTTTATGCCTCCAACAATATTTATCATAAAAAATCTTGTGGAATCCTGTTAATTTCTTCTATTTGACCTGGATTTTGTTTTGTTAATTTAATTGATCCATATTGCAGTCTTATAAGTTTAACAATAGTCCACTTATAAAATTCACAAATATTTCGTATTTCTCTATTTTTTCCTTCATGTAATTTGAATATTAACCAGCAGTGTTGATCTTTTATTTTTTCAATCTTTGCTTTTATTTTGCCGTAAAATATTCCTTTAATGGATATTCCTAAATTTATTTTTTTTATTGAATTCACTTTGACTTCACCCTTTATACAAACCCTGTAAACTCTAAGAATATTTGAAAAAGGAAGTTCTAATTTTCTAGCAAAATCTCCATTGTTTGTTAATAAAATTAAACCTTCGCTCATGAAATCTAATCTTCCAATAGAAATTAGCCTCGGTAAGTTTTTTGGCAAAATATCAAATATAGTTTTTCTTTTTTTTGGATCTTTATTGGAGCATATAACTTTAATTGGTTTATAAAATTTCCATAATTTGATTTTTAATTCAAGTTTTAATATTTTACCACAAACTAAAATTTTATCTTTATAAGAAACATTAGTACCTGGTATTGTACAAAGTTTGCTATTAATATAAACCTTTTTATCTAATATAAGCTTCTCTGCATCTCTTCTTGAACAATATCCAGCATTAGAAATATATTTTGCAATTCTCATAGTAATTAGAGAGTATTTTTAATAAAGTCAGTTATAATTAATTTGTCAGCTTCAGTAATTAAGAACTCAGGATGCCATTGTATCCCTAAGCACCATTTATGATTTATGTGTTCTACTGATTCAATAATTCCATCTTTTGATTTTCCATTAATAATTAAATTTTTACCTAGCTTATCAACAGCTTGATGGTGAGCACTGTTAACCATAATACTTGATTGGTGAATTATACTATGAAGTTTAGTTTGAGATACAATAAAAACCTCATGACTTGTTTCATTACGAGGATTAGATTGTTCATGATCTAAAGTTTTATAATTTAAACTATTAATATCTTGTATAAGTGTGCCTCCTAAATATACATTAAGTAGTTGTTCTCCTCCACATATACCCAGTATGGGAATATTTTTTTCTAAACCTAATTTACACAATTGTATTTCAAAGGCAGTTCTAATATTTTTTTCATTTCTAGAATTGATATTTTTTTTGCCATAAATTGAAGGTTTAATATCAAAATTTCCTCCAGTGATAATTATACCATCTATAAAACTTGCAATATCATTAATAGAATTTAATGAATGAGATAATGGAAACGGAATGGCACCTAATTCTTCAATTGAATGAAGATAATTTTGTCTTATAGCATACCAAGGGAATTTTGAATAATGCCCTGATTCTTCACTATCTAGAGTAATTCCAATAATTGGTTTTTTCATTACAATCTATGTTATTAATAATTTATTAATTTCTATTATATTCTATGAATACAAATTATTATATGGATTTAGCTATTGAGCAGGCAAAAAAAGGCCTTCAAGTTAATGAAGTGCCTGTTGGAGCAGTATTAGTTGATGATATAAAAGAAAATATTATAGCTTCATTTCATAATGAAATTATCAAACAAAATAATCCTATTAAGCATGCAGAAATTCTGGTTATTGAAAAAGCATGTAAATTAAAAAATAGCAGATATCTAAATAATACTTCAATTTTTATTACTCTTGAACCATGCGCAATGTGTGCTTCAGCAATTAGTTATGCAAGGATAGATAAATTATATTTTGGAGCATATGATGAAAAAAAAGGAGCAGTAGAAAGTGCAATAAATTTTAATCATAACAATTATTATGTTCCTGAAATTTATGGCGGTATAAAAGAAATTGAGTGTTCATTATTATTAAAAAGTTTTTTTAATTTATTAAGAAAAAACGATGTCAAAAAAACATAATATTCCTGAATATTATATTTCAGAATTTAATAAAATAATTCGTGATGTAGTGGAATCAAATTTTGGTTATGTTCGTTTAAGAGGAGAAATTTCTGAAATTAGACCAGCTACAAAAGGGCAACTATACTTAACACTTAAAGATGATAATTCAATTCTTAGTGGAGTAGTGTGGGAAAGCAAAATCAAATATTTGAAGTTAAAGCCTGAGATAGGTGTTGAGGTTATAGCAACAGGAAAAATAACAACATGGTCTAGATATAAAACGACATATCAAATTGATATTGACAATTTAGAGTTAGCTGGAGAAGGAGCATTATTAAAGCTAATTGAAGACAGAAAAAAAAAACTTGCGTCCAAAGGAATTTTTGATGATAAATATAAAAAACAAATTCCTTTTCTACCTAATAAGGTAGGTGTAATCACATCTCCTACAGGATCGGTTATTCATGATATTATAAATAGAATTAATGAACGATTTCCAGTTCCAATTGACTTGTGGCCTGTATCTGTACAAGGGACTGAATCTGCTCAAACAATTATTAGAGCAATTAAAGGTTTTAATGATGTAAGTTATTTTAATAAACCTGATGTAATAATAATCGCCAGAGGAGGTGGTAGTGTCGAAGATTTAATGACATTTAATGATGAAGAATTAGTAATGTCAGTTTTTGAATCAAAAATACCAATTGTATCAGCTATCGGGCATGAAACTGATACAACCATTATTGATTATGTTAGCGATCATAGAGCGCCAACACCAACTGCAGCAGCTGAAAAAATTGTTCCAGTTAGAGATGAACTATTACATAAAATCAATTTTTGTTCAGAAAGATTCTTAAATTCTATGAAAAGAATTATGGTGCTGAAAGCAAATTTAATTTCAAATTTATCAAAACTAATTCGAGAGCCTAGACTTATCTTAGATTCTTATAAAGGTCGGTTTTTAACTATTTCTAAAGATTTATACAATTCTTATTCTATTCTTAAAGAACAAAAAATTAATAATCTCGAAAAATTATATAGTAAATTAATTTCTCCTGAAAATATTTTAAAGATAAAGAATTTACAATATAATAATATTCACAAAAATTTAGAATTCCAAATTAGTCAAAAAACTAATTTAACACGTTCAGGATTAAATAATCTCAAAAGATTACTTATTTCCAATTCGGTTAATAATAATTTAAAAAAAGGTTTTGTTATTTTAAAAAAATCAAACAAAATTATAAAAAAATCAAATCAATTGAACAAAATTGATAAAATTAAAATAAAATTTTTTGATAGCAACATCAACGTAAAATTGAAAAAACTTAATTAAATCTGTTATGTTGCCAAAACCACTGCATAGGGTTTGTTTTTATCCATTGCTCAATTATTTTATGAATTTCAAGCATAGAATCTATATCGGTTTGATTTTTTTGAAAAGGATTGAAAGGTGGATGAATTATTATTGAAAAATTATTAATTTTTTTTCTAATAGTCTGGATAGGTACTAAATTTAAATTATATTTTCTAGCAATTTTTAAAAAACCAACCTGCGTTTTAACATTTAAATTAAATAATTTTACTTTACTTCCTGCTGAATCTTTTTGATCAACTAAGAGAAACATCGATAGTTTATTATTAATAGCTTTAAGAATATCTTGAGCGCTTTTTCTGCCTTTGGGTGTAAAAAAAGTTTTAGTTGTAGTTAATGTTTGTTTTCTTATTTTTAAAATGAATTGATCAATATATGAATTATTAATATGCCTATAAATGACCCCAACACTTATTCCAAATTTATCAAGTATTGGTACTAATAATTCCCAATTTGCTTGATGTAGCCCAAAAAAAATTACTTGTTCATTATTATTTTTGATTTTTTGTAGAATTTCGATTCCTTTGATTTCAATTTTATTATTTTTATCATCAAGTATTTTGTTTAAAATTGAAAATTCAATAAAAGTTTTACCTAAATTATCCCAGCTCTTCATCACATTTTTACTAATTTCTTTATCATTTAAACTAAAAAATATTTTTTTATAATTAGATACAGCTATTTTGTGATGTTTTGTAAAAGTACCAAAAATTTGGAAAAGTATTCCTCCAAAATATGAAACAAAATTAATTGGTAAAAATTTTAGAATAAAAAAAAATATATATATAAAAAAAAACTCAATAGAATATCTTAATTTTTTCATTTAATAGTTGTTTTGTCATTCATGAGTCTATCTTCAATAATACTTGATAAAATATCAGTTAGTAATTCTTCATTTTCAAAAACAATCTCACCATCGAGAGTATTGATAATAGATCTATATGATTTTGGAATTCTTACAAAATCTTTTCTTGTAGTCACTAAAATAGATTTTGTTTTGTTAGCATTTTCAGCAAGTGCCAATAAATCATTTTCATTATATATATGATGATCGGGATAAGAAATTTGTGTTACAATTTTTGCTCCTTGTTCTATTAATGAGTTAAAAAATTTTTCAGGATATGCTATTCCGGCGAAAGCAGTAATATTTTTACCTTTGTATATTTCATTTGTTACATTTATTGTAAAATTTGCTTTAAATATTGGGATTTGAGAAGGAATCATTTTTTCTAAATCACTGCTAATATTACCAATTACAATCACTAAATTTGTTCTTATGAGACCTCTTTTCACACTTTCCCTCAATGGACCAGAAGGCATCACTCTTTTATTTCCAAATTCTTGTTCTCCATTTATTACAACTATTGAAAAATCTTTTCCAATTGATGGATTTTGAAAACCATCATCCATAATTAAACAATCGGCACCATTGTTTTTCGCAAGATGTGAAGATTTAATTCTGTCTTTACCAATCCATGTTGAAGCTACTTCAGATAATAGTAATGATTCATCTCCAACAGATTTGGGGGAATGCCAGGGTTCTACTAATGTACATTGTTTAATCATTCCAGCATAACCTCTAGCAATGAAATGAGGTTTATAACCAGCCTTAATTAATATTTTACCAATTTTTAATGAAACAGGAGTTTTTCCTGCTCCACCTACAACTATATTGCCAATACAAATAATTGGAATAGGAGAAAGTTTTTTAATACTTAAAAAATTGCGCAACTTAGTACCAAATCTAAAAAGCAATGAAAAAGGATATAAGGATGAGGAATAAAGAGTGTCTTTTTTTTTGTACCAAAATTTCGGGGCTTTTAACATTATTATACTCCGAGAATATTATTAATAGTGCTAAATAATTTTTCAGATTGAAAAAAATTTTTTTCAGAAAATTTTTTAGCTTTGTTTTTAATCATATTTAATTTTGCAGAATTATTAAAAAGATCCAAAAGAAAATTCTCAATTTCAATAACGTTATTAAACATATAGCATGCTCCTGAATCAATCATGTCAACAAAAATATTTTCCCAATTATAAATATATGGACCGGTTATAATAGCACAATTATTTTTTGCTGGTTCAAGAGGATTATGACCTCCCATTTTTATAAAAGAACCTCCAAGAATTACGACATCACTTAAAGAAAAATATAATGGCATTTTACCAAATGAATCTACTATAAAAATATCTTCTTTAAAATTTTTGGAATCTTTGAAGTTTATGCATTTAATATTTTTGTTTTTAAATAAAGTCATAATTTCATCAAGTCTTTCTGGATGTCGAGGGGCAATTATAATTTTTAGTTTGTTAATTTTAGATAAAGTATTTTTAAATAATTCTAAAAATATTTTTTCTTCGTCTTGATGAGTACTTGCTAACATTAAAACCTTAAAATCGTTTAGATTATTTAGGAAATCACTAGAATCTGTTTTAATATTATTTTTATCAATCGATGATAATTTCAGATTACCTATATAATTTACATTTCTATTTGATAAAAATTCAATTCTTTTTTTATCAAGTGGACTTTGAGCAAAAATTTCATCGAATGAACTAACTATATTTTTATAAAAAAATTTTATAAATTTCCATTTTTTATAAGATTGAGGAGAAATTCTGGAATTAACAAAAACACTTCTTATTGATTTCTTTTTCAATAAATTCAAAGTTATTGGCCATAAATCAGATTCTATCCATATACTTATATGAGGCTTCCATTTTTCTAAGAATCTATTAACCCATTTATTAACATCAATAGGTGCATATTGATGAATAATTTTATTACCATAATTTTCTATTGCAAAATTTGCAGCACTCACTGTTGTTGTTGTGACTAAAATATTATAATTTATATGTAATTTATTTATTAATATTGCTGCAGATTTAAATTCACCAACACTAGCAGCATGGATCCAAATAATTTTACCCTGAGGTTTAATTATTGATGAAATTCCATAACGTTCACGATATCTAATTTTATCTTCTTTTCCCCTTAATATTCTTAGATATAAATTAATTTTTATTAATGGAATAAGCAAAAAAATAAAAAATTGATAGAAAAATAACATTAGTTAAATTTTACTTTTAGCTTTCATTATACTATCATCAATCATTTTTTTTAATAAATTTTGATATTTACTAATTTCATTATCTTTTAGATTTGCAGGAATATAAATTGGATTATTCCAAACAAAAAAACATTTAGAAAATGGTAGAGTTACTAAAAAAGAATCCCATGATTTTAGTTTAATATTTTTTGAAGACCAAAAGCCACAAGGAATAATAGGGATTTTTGTTGATTTAGCAATTTTGATTATACCTTCAGAAACTACTTCTTTTGGACCACGAGGTCCATCTGGAGTTAAGCCAACATATTCGTTCATTTTTAAAATATTAAAAATAGATCTAAGGATGAAACTATTGCCCTTTAATGAGGACGGGATATTATTTAGCTTGAAATATTTTCCTATAATTGCTCCAATTCTTCCATCACTGTGAGATGAGGCTAATATATTTATTTTTTTTTTAGATTGCCAACAGAAAGAAATCATCATTAATTGACTGTGCCAAAAAGCTAAAATAAATGGCTTATTATTTTTCCAAAATATTTTTGGAATGGATTGATTCTCAAAATATATTGAGGATGTTGTTCTAACGATAGCAATATAAAATGCAGCAATTAATCCAATAATATTTTGGACTAAAAAATTTTTGAAAATTTTTTTTTTAATTTTCATTATTTAACTGTCCTGTTAAGTGGAGTTGAGCATAAAGTTTATTCTTATCTATAAGTTCTTGATGAGTTCCTGAACCTTTAATTTTTCCTTTATCTATTAGATAAATTAAATCAGCATCTTCGATAGTACTTAATCGATGAGCAATAACAAGAGATGTTCTATTTTTCATTAAAAGATTTATTGATTTTTGAATATTTTGTTCTGTTAAATTATCCAAGGATGAAGATGCTTCATCTAGAAAAAGTATCGGAGCATTTTTCAGCAAAGCTCTTGCAATAGCAATTCTTTGGCGCTGTCCTCCTGATAATTTTATTCCACTTTCGCCTATTATAGTAGAAAATTGATTTGGAAGTTCATTAATAAAATCAATAGCCCCAGCTTCTTTTGCAGCTTTTTCAACTTTCTCTCCTGAGGCATTTAAATTACCATATTTTATGTTTGACATTATTGTGTCGTTAAACAGCATTGTATCTTGAGTTACTAAGGCAATATTTTGTCTAAGTGAAGCTAGACTAACGTTGTTTATATTTTGTCCATCTATTAATATTTCACCTTTTTGATTATTAAAAAAACGAAGTATTAAATTAAAAATTGTTGATTTTCCTGCACCAGACCTACCTACAAAAGCAACTTTTTTACCAGCAGGAATTATAAGGTTCAAATCCTTAAAAACAATCTTTTCATTATATGCAAAATCTAAGTTTGTAACTTCAATTTTTCCTTTTGTAACTTTTAAATCAATTTTTTTAAATTCATTTTTTTCAATATTTTTTTCTTCACTGTCTAGAAGTTCAAAAATTCGTTCTGCACTTGCTAGACCTTCTTGTATACTAATATTTAAATTTCCTAATGCCTTTACTGGTTGATATGCTAAAAGCAAACTAACAAGGAAACTCATAAATTGTCCCGTAGACATATTTTCATTGAGAACAAATACTCCTCCAGCATATATGGAAAGAGCTATTGCTAAACTTCCAATAAATTCCATTAGAGGACTTAAGCGATTACTTATGAAAGCTGATTTAATAAAGTAATCTTTAATTTTATCAATAATTGCAAAAGCTTTTTTTGTTTCGTGTTGTTCCTGGTTATATGCTTTTACTTGACGTATACCTCTAATACTTTCACCTAGTATATTAGAAAAAGATGCTATTTCATTTTGAATTTTGTATGTTATTTTTCTAATACTTTGACCAATTTTTCTTATAGGCCATAGTGCTAAAGGGAAAGCAAAAAAAGCAAAAAAAGTTAATTGCCAACTTTGATAAAACATATTTCCAAGTAAAAAAATGATTACTAAAAAATCTTTAACTACTCCTGTAACCGTTTTTACAATTGCCATTCGTAAAAAATATGTATCGTTAATCAGTCTAGAAATTAAATTACCTGATTTTGAATCACCAAAATATTTTAAATTGAAGAACATTAGTTTACTAAACATTTCAGATTGAAGAGTAGCAATAATTTTGTGAGCAACTTTACTCATTTGAAATGAATGTGAATATGTAGCAATACCCTTAAATAAAGTTGTGATAATGATAGCTATTGGAATTAATAATAACATCTCTTTATCACCTTTTATGAGTACATCATCTAAAGCCGGTCTAACTAACCAAGCATGTAAGCCAGTGGCTGCAGCAGAAATCATCATCATGATTAATGCAAAAAATATACTTAGTTTATGAGACAGTATATAATTTGTGATTAATCGATTAGCGGTATTTTTTTTTAAAGTAGCATTTAACATCAAAGGCAATTAAAATATTAATAAATATATAAAGCAAAGTAATCCAAAAAAATTATTTATTCTAAAAAAATAATTTGAACTTTTTTTTGATTTAATATCCCATTTATTACAAAAATATACCATAGCAAACAAAAATAAAATAATGATGAAAATACTTGTTATTAGAGACGTTTTTTGGAAGCCTATATACCCAGTGGTGATTAAAAAAATTGTGTAGAAAATCATAACAAATATTTTTCCATTATTTCCAAATAATACAGCTGTTGATTTAATATTATTTTTTATATCATCCTCTCGATCTTGATAGGCATATATTGTGTCATAAGCCATTGTCCAAAAAATACAGCCTATATATAAAATAATAAAAGATATTGATAAATAATTATTAAACTGCATTGAAACTATTAATACACCCCAGCTAAATATAATGCCTAAAAATAATTGAGGCCAATAAGTATAACGTTTCATAAATGGATATAAAATTACTAAAGGTAAAGATAAAATACCTAGCATAATGGACTTAGTGTTAAATTGTAGCAATATTAAAAAAGCTAACAATAACAAAATAAACAAAAAAATTATAGCTTCTAAGATTGAAATTTCTTTTGTAACTAAAGGTCTTGAGTTTGTTCTTTCAATATTTTTATCAAGATTAATATCAATAATGTCATTAACAATGCATCCAGCACTTCGCATTATAAAAGAACCCATGAAAAAAAGAATATACCAATTTATAAGATCTATCTGGTTAATTGAAAGAGTAGCGAGACCAAACCAACAGGGCCACATTAAGAGAGAGAATCCTGTAGGTTTATTAAAACGAATTAGATCAAGTAAAGATTTGATTTTTCTTGGAAGCAATATATCCAGCATTATATAAATGACAAAAACATATTATATTAAATAAATGAAAAAGTCTAAGACACGTATTTTTGTAAGTAAAACCATAACATCTAATTTGATGATACATATAAAACATAAGCAACATCATTTTCTAAAAAATGTACTTCGAATTAAAATTAATGATCTAATAAATATTTTTGATGGTAAAACGGGGGAGTGGAAAACTAAGGTTATATCTGTAAACAGAGATAAAACAATTTTACATGTAATTGAGAATATTAAAAAAATGATTCATTCACCTGATATATTATTAGTTTTTGTTCCAATTAAACAGCATCGAATGAATATAGCTATTCAAAAAGCAACAGAATTAGGAGTTTCAAAAATTATTCCATGTATTGCACAATATGCCAATGTAAGAAATATCAATATTAAAAATTTACAAATCAATGCCATTGAAGCTGCTGAACAATCTGACCGCTTAGATGTCCCAATAATTGAAAAGCCTGTTAATCTTAAATCATTATTGACAGAATGGCCTGAAGATAGAAAAATTATTTATTGTGATGAAAAAATTCGTAATGGTAAAGAAATCATATCTTTGTTACTTCCTTTAAAAGATTACAATTATAAATGGGCAGTACTCGTAGGACCTGAAGGAGGATTTTCAGATACAGAAAAGGAATTAATAACAAAGAAAAAATATGTAATACCGGTTTCTTTAGGAGATAGGCCACTTCGTGCTGATACAGCAATTACTGTTTCTTTATTTTGTATTAATAAACTTTTAGATAAATAAATTTATTTCATAAATAGAGGATTTGATTTATAAATAATTCTAGTATTATGACCGTTGCTTATTCATATCTACTTTTTATTGTTTTAGGGATTTTCTTATTTTGTTATTTTATTGCAACAAGAGTTTGGATCAAAGTTGATGAAAAGAATAAGAAATTAGATCCTGACAAAGGTAGTAAAAATAGAAGAGATTTTCTTTATCTTTCTTCAATAACTGTTGGCGGAGTAGGAGTTGCTGCATTTATGTGGCCTTTTTTAAAAAGTATGAATCCTGCTGAAGACACTTTAGCACTTGGAACAACCGAAGTAGATCTATCTAATATTTCAATTGGTCAAAGCATAACTGTTAAATGGCGAGGAAGACCGGTATTTATTCGTAGAAGAACACAAGAGGAAATTACAGAAGCTAACAGTGTGGAAGTTGCATCTTTAAGAGATCCCATGGAAGATAAAGATAGAGTTCAACAAGAAGAATGGCTAGTTATGGAAGGTGTTTGTACTCATTTAGGATGTGTTCCACTAGGACAAAAAATGTCGGATACAAAAGGTGAATATAATGGTTGGTTTTGCCCTTGTCATGGATCACACTATGATACTTCAGGCCGAGTTAGAAAAGGTCCAGCCCCGGATAATTTGCCTATTCCACCTTACAAATTTATTAGTGATACAAAAATTATAATTGGATAATAATAAATACTAGTCTTTGTTAAATATTTTTTTTAGAATTTTGTTTGAAAAAAATAAAATTAAAAAAGATGAGACAATAATAATTAAAGCTATGCTAGCACCAGACATACCATTGTCAGTATAGCAAACTGCACAGGCTAAACCTGGCAAAGGGACTATTACAACTAGAATAGCAATAAATAATTTGTACAATCGATTAAGCATTATATAATATTATCTAATAGAATAGTTGTAAAAATCAAGAAAAGATAAAGAATTGAGAAGAAAAAAATTTTCTTTGCTATTTTCTTTTCTAGTTCAATGTTTCTTTCAATAAATAATTTGTAGCACAAATATACATAATAATAACCTAATACCGAGGCACATATAAAATATACTAGACTAGAGTAACCAAAGAAAAAAGGAGTCAGAGCTACTACAAACAGGATTAAAGAATAAATAAATATATTTATTTTAGTTGTTTTAATACCAGCAGTAATTGGTAGCATAGGAATTTTTGCATTTTTATAATCTTCTTTTTTGTACAGACTTAAAGCCCAAAAATGAGAAGGTGTCCAAAAGAAAATAATTAAGAAAAGTAAAATTGGTTCTAAAGTTATGTTACCCGTTACAATAGTCCATCCAATAATAGGAGGGAAAGCCCCAGCCGCTCCTCCAATTACTATATTTTGGGATGTTTTTTGTTTTAACCATATTGTATATACTACTACATAAAATAAAATTGTAATAGCTAGTAAAGTAGCGGATATAAGATTTGCAAAAAAATAAAGTGCAAGAACTGATATAACAGAAGTTAATAAACCAAAAATTAAAGCTTGTTTTTTTGTAACTTTTCCTGTTGGTATTGGTCGCAGACAAGTTCTTTCCATTAATGCATCAAGATCAGATTCGTACCACATATTTAAAGTACCAGCAGCCCCGGCACCCAAAGCTACTGCAATTAATGATAAACTTGCATTGAAAAAGCTCACTTCATGTGGTGCAATCAATAAACCTACAACACAAGTAAAAATAACGAGAGACATTACTCGCGGCTTCATTAATTGAAACAAACTATTAAAGTAGATTAATAAATTGTGATCTTTTATATTAATGTTTTGCAATTTTTATTTCCAATCTGTTTAGCCGCCATTTATCAGGAAAAATAATTTGCGTATTAATAAAGTATAGTACGACTCATGCCACATAATGAATACAAATACTAAAATCGCAAAACAAGGAAGCAAAATAGCTGAAATAATAGGCAAGCGTTCCCACCACATATGCATAAATATGGCACAAATGAATCCAGCTTTAAGCATCATAAATAATAAGATTAAACCCCAACGTGTATAACTTTGAAATCCATACCAATCTACCCAATATGAGAATGCACTAAATACGAAAAGAAGAATCCAAACAAAAAAATATATTTTTAGGGGATGCTGTTGTGTTCCTTCTGCCATTATATTACCTCACCATAAATAAAAAAATGCAAAAATAAAAACCCAGACTAAATCAACAAAGTGCCAATATAATCCCATAATTTCTACAGCTTCATAATGTGATTTTTGCGATGTGAAGAAACCTCTTCTTCCAGTATCAAAATCACCTCGCCATGCTTTTCTTGCCATAATAAATAAAAAAATAACACCTATTGTGACATGAGTTCCATGAAAACCTGTGACCATAAAAAATATTGAACCAAATTGAGGAGCTCCAAATGGATTTGCCCAAGGGCGTACGCCTTCCATGATTAATTTAGTCCACTCAAAAGCTTGCATTCCAACAAAGGAGGCACCAAAAATTGCAGTTGCAAGCATTAAAATAGCGCACATTTTACGATTTTTTTCATACCCATATTTCACAGCAAGAGCCATTGTTCCACTACTTGTGATAAGAATAAAAGTCATGATTGCAATTAAAAGAAGGGGAACGTTATAATCACCGATATGCAGTCCAAAAACTTCACTAGGATTAGGCCACTCAGATTTTGCAGAAAAGCGAACTGTCATGTAAGAGATTAAGAAAATACTAAATACAAAAGTATCGCTTACAAGAAAAATCCACATCATCGCTTTACCCCAAGGAACGCCTTTAAAAGCTTTTTGATCAGAAGCCCAATCTTTTACCATCCCCTCATTGGGAGGTACTGTTATTTGAACTGGCGTTGTAGATTCTTCCATGAACTTCTCCTCTTTATGAAAATAACATTAACCCAAATAAAACAACCCACACAGCTAATAAAAAATGCCAATAAATAGCACAGAGCTCAACAGTATGTTTTGCATCAACAACAACAATATCACTGGTTATCCAAACTTTTTTTATAGTCATGTTCCAATAAACTAATCCACCAATTAAATGCAATCCATGCAAAGCAGTAAAAACATAAAAATATGCATTAGCTGGATTTGCAGCAACATAATATCCAAGATTAATTAATTGCAGCCAAACAAATAATTGTCCTAAAAGAAAAGCAAAAGCTAAAAATCCAATTATTAAAAGTTTTTGTTTAACTTTTGCAAACTGATTATTTTTTGCAGCAGTTTGAGCACTAATAAAAAAAGCACTACTTATAAAAAGAATCAGTGTATTAAACCATAATAAAAGTGGTTCAGGCATTTGCTGCCAATCGGCATAAACTAATCTGTCAGAATAAGTTATAATAAACAAACTAAAGAAGATTGAGCTAACAACCATTATATAACGCAAACCTAGCTTTCCTTTGCTTAAATTTAAAGTCTCGCCGTCATGCATGTTATCAATTTTAGCTTGAGCTGGATCCCATGGCTTCTGAGTTAGAAGTTGAAATATAGTTTCTTTTTTTTTCACGTAGCTTCCGCTTTAGCTTCAGGAATTTGATCTGGAGCAATATCTTGAGGAATAAAATCTTCCTTTGCTCCTGGGACATTAAAATCATAAGCCCAACGGTAAACAACAGGTAGTTCTTTACCAAAATTACCATGCCCTGCTGGAACCTCTGGAGTGCGCCATTCTAAAGAACATGCTTTCCATGGATTTTTCCCTGCCTTTTTACCAAATTTGGCACTTGTAATAATGTTATATAAAAATAATATTTGTGTAAAACCAACAATCAAAGCAACAATTGTTATAAATTGGTTAAGATAATTCGTTGAAACTGCCATATATTCACTATCATACATTTCAAAATATCTTCGCGGTACGCCAACAAAACCTAAATAATGCATAGGAAAGTAAATTGCATAAGAACCTAAAAAAGATATCCAGAAGTGAATTTTACCCATACCTTCATGTAAAAAACGTCCAGTGATAAGAGGGAACCAATGATAAATAGCTCCAAAGACAACTAGAACAGGAGCAATACCCATCACCATGTGGAAATGAGCTACAACAAAATATGTATCAGATAAAGGAACATCAACAATCACATTCCCCAAAAACAATCCTGTTATACCTCCATTAACAAATGTCACAATAAAAGCGAGTGCGAATAACATTGGAATGGTTAAGTTAATATTAGCTTTCCAGAGAGTTATAACCCAGTTGTATACTTTAAGAGCTGTTGGCACAGCAATGATTAATGTTGTTGTTGCAAAGAAATAACCAAACCAAGGATTCATCCCAGCTACATACATGTGATGCGCCCAAACAATAAAGCTTAAAGCTCCAATGATAACAATTGCCCAAACCATCATGCGGTAACCAAAAATATTTTTTCTAGCATGAATGGAAATTAAATCTGATACGATGCCAAATGCTGGGAGCGCAACAATGTATACCTCTGGATGACCAAAAAACCAAAAGAGATGTTGAAATAGAATTGGACTACCACCACTATATTCGGATTGTTCGCCAAACTCAACTAATGCAGGCATAAAAAAACTTGTTCCTAATAAATTATCTAAAGTCATCATAATGCAAGATACTATAAGAGCTGGAAAAGCGAACAGGGCTAAAACTGTTGCTGTAAAAATACCCCATACTGTAAGTGGTAAGCGCATTAGAGTCATGCCGCGTGTACGAGCTTGCAGAACAGTAATAACATAGTTTAATCCACCCATTGTAAATCCAACCACAAATATGGATAACGATATAAGCATCAAAACAATTCCCAAACCATCACCACCAGGTGTTCCAGAAGTTATGGCTTGAGGAGGATATAATGTCCAACCAGCCCCTGTAGGTCCACCAGGTACAAAAAAACTTGCAACCAAAACTAATACAGCTAATAAATAAACCCAATAACTCACCATATTTACATAAGGAAAAACCATATCTCTTGCACCGACCATTAAAGGTATAAGATAATTCCCAAACCCTCCAAGAAATAAAGCTGTTAGTAAATAAATGACCATAATCATGCCATGCATCGTAACAAATTGATAATATTCTGCTGCTCCAAGAAAAGGCACCAACTGAGGAAAACCAAGTTGCAAACGCATCAACCAAGACAAAACTAGAGCAACTAATCCAATTGATATTGCAGTTATAGAGTATTGAATACCAATTATTTTTGCATCCTGACAAAATATCCAACGAGTCCAAAAACTTTTTGCATGATATAAGTCTTGAGGAGGAACCTCTAAAGCAGGTATTACTTCACCTTTATCAACTGCAATGTCTTCATAACTATCAGCAGCCATTTAATTATTTCCTTTTTTATTTAAAGCCATTTGTATCAAATCAGTTTGATCAATGCTAGCCATGATTTCTTCAAATGTTATCTGTTCACTAAGCCATTCTTGATAATCTTGATTTTCATCTACTAAAACTCTACCTCTCATTGCATAATGACCTGTTCCACAATATTCCATGCAAAGAATCTCAAAATCACCCGTCCTAATAGGTGTGAACCAATAGTATGTTACAACCCCAGGCACCATATCCATTTTAGCTCTAAATTGTGGAATATAAAAATCATGCAAAACATCAATTGAGCGAAGATTCATTTTTACAGGCTGATTTATTAATATGTGTAAATCATCCCCTTCAATTAAAACATCATCTAAGCCATTTGGATCATCAAGATTCATTCCAAAGGGATTTTCGTCGTTAATATTTCTGAGATCAGTTAATCCTAAGACACCATCTTCACCAGGTAATCGATAATTCCAATACCATTGTTGCGCCATTACTTCTATGTCTGCTGCTTCTTCCGGCACTGTTACAAATTTATTCCACACTATTAATCCTGGTGCAAGCAATGCACATACTCCAAGGGTTGTTAAAATAGTTAAAGTCCACTCAAGTTTTGAATTTTCAGGTTTATAATCAGACTTTCTATCTTTATCGTATCTAAATCGCCAAACACAATAAGACATAAATAGGCACACAGCACAAAAAACAGCACCTGTAACCCAAAAAGTTAAAATAATTGTTCCATCAATATTGCCCCAGTTAGACGCTACCTCAGTCCACCACCAGGGGGTCCAAAAATGAAAAGCGATTGAGCCTATAATCACTAGTGCTAGAGCCATAGATACTGCCCTTCGTGGGAATGCTACTGCAATAATTATTCCAATGACAGCAAATAATAAAACTAGAGCTAGAGCAATAATCATAAATTCACTTCCTATATATCATTTTTTAATCTAGCAATAGTAACTTTCTATATTTTTATTTATATAATTGTGCGACCTTTAGTCTTACTTGTCTTATGAGATAAGTATAACAATATTCATTGAGATATTTTTTAGTTAATTTATTAAAAAGAATTGTAGGATAATAACTTAGATTTATAGGAGATTCAGATGAGATATTTATTAATAATTTTGTTTAGTTTATTTTTATCAAAAATAGTTTTTGCAGAAGATGTAACAATAGAGATGTTGAACAAATTAGATAAACGGAGCATGGTTTATAGTACAGAAATAGTTAGAATTAATTCAGGTGATACTGTATTTTGGAAATCTACAGACAAAGGTCATAATGTGCAATTTATATCAAAAAATGGAGTTCCTGAAGGGGTTGAAAAATTTAAATCTAAGATTGGAAAAGATACAGAATTCACTTTTACTATACCTGGCATTTATGCATATTGGTGTGTTCCACATAAAACAATGGGCATGATTGGTTTTGTTATAGTTGATGGAGATGTATCAAATTTAGATTCAATAAAAAAAGTTAAATTTCTTGGCAAGTCAAAAAAAATAGCTCAAACATTAATTACAGAAATTGAAGGATTATAATTTGTTTTTAAATGAAAATTAAAAAAAATAAATTTGTAATATTTTATGTATTTAGTATAGTTTTATTACTTATTCTTCTTTTATTGGCCATTCCAGCATCTAAATTTTTAAGCAAAATTAATTTAGATGATAATGAATTTGTTACTGATCAAAAAATTATCAATCCCGAAGCTAAATCTCCAAAAATTATTGAAAGGTCAATGCAAATAAAATTTTTTGCAGAAGTAGATGATTTATTAAATTGGGATTTTCAAGCTTTGCAAGAAAATATTAATATTAAAATTGGTGAAAATAGTGTGATCAGTTTTGAGGGTAAAAATTTATCTGACAAAACGATTACATCAACAGCTAATTTTATTGCTTCACCTGAATTAATTTTACCCTATTTGATAAAAGTAGAGTGCTTTTGTTTCACTGAACAAACGTTAAATCCTGGGGAAAGTAAAATATTTACCATGGTTTTTTTTCTTGATCCCTCATTGGATTCTGACAGTAATTTTGATAATTTAAAAGATCTTGTATTCACATATCGATTTTCAGAATATAAAAGTTAATTTTTATTAATATTGATTTATATACTTTATATAGAATAGACGTGCATTATTTAAGTACTCGCAATAACCAACTTAAAGAATCTTTTATAGATATTCTTTTTCAAGGATTATCAAAAGAAGGAGGGTTATATTTGCCAGAAGTTTGGCCGATAATTCCAATTGATAGTTTAAGAGGAAAAAGTTATCAAGAAATAGCACATGCTGTTATTCATCCATATATAAAGGAAAGTATTTCTGAAAATGAATTAAGTTCAATATTAATAAAAACATATAAGAGTTTTGATCATGATAATGTTGCTCCTTTGATCAAAATTGAAAAAAACAAATATATTCTTGAACTTTTTTACGGCCCAACTTTTGCCTTTAAAGATTATGCGTTGCAATTTTTAGGAAACTTATTTTCACATGTGATGCTAAATTCAAATAAAAAAATTACAATTTTAGGAGCTACTTCGGGAGATACTGGCTCAGCTGCAATAGAAGCTTTTAAAAGCAAAAAAAACATTAATGTTTTTATTTTGCATCCGCATAATATGGTATCTGATGTGCAACGCCGCCAAATGACCACAGTAGCAGATTCTAATATTCATAATATAGCTTTGGAAGGCACATTTGATGATTGTCAAAAAATTGTCAAAACTCTTTTTTTAGATTCAGAAATTCAATCTCAAACATCTCTTACAGCTGTTAATTCCATTAATTGGAGCCGTCTCATTGCTCAAACTGTTTATTATTTTTGGGCATATACACAACTAGATTCAAAAAAAATCAGCTTTATTGTGCCATCAGGAAATTTTGGTAATATTTTTTCAGCTCGCGTAGCAGCTTTTATGGGGTTGCCCATGGATCAGTTATACCTCGTAACAAATTCCAATGATATTTTACACCGTACGATTACAAGTGGAGATATGAAAAAAGCAGATGTACAACAAACATATAGTCCAAGTATGGATATTCAGGTATCAAGTAATTTTGAACGTCAAATTTTTGAAAGTTTAGAACGTAATAGTGATGAGTTACAACATATTATGAGATCGTTTTTAAATACAGGCCAATATGTACTTTCAAGTAAAGTTGTTAAAGATCTACAATCAATATACAATTCTTATTCTGTATCAAATGCACAAGTTCTTGAAACAATAAAAAATTTTAATGAAAAATATAACTATTTAGCTGATCCACATACTGCAACAGGTCTTTATGTATTGAATGGAGAACAAAGTAATAATCCATTGGTGAGTTTAGCATGTGCCCATCCGGCTAAATTTGGGGATGCGATCAAAATAGCTACAGGATCAAAACCAAGTTTTCCCGAAAAACTTAAGAATGTTTTTGATAAGGAAGAAAAATTTACTATATTAAAAAATAGTACCGAAGATATAAAAAAACATATTATAAAAAATTTATAATCATAATGAGAAAAAAAACTACATTAGATAATGGATTACGAATCGTAACCCATTATATGCCTGCTGTTGAATCAGTCACATTTGGTGTATGGAATGCTGTTGGTTGTCGAGATGAAAGTGAGGAAATTAATGGCACTGCTCATTTTTTAGAACATATGGCTTTTAAAGGAACCAAAACAAAATCAGCTTTGGAGATTATGGAAAAGGTTGAAAGTGTTGGAGGTTATATTAATGCATATACATCAGAAGAAATCACTGCCTATTGGGTTAGATTATTATCTGAAGATTTGCATATTGGTATTGACATTATCTCTGACATTTTACAGAATTCTACTTTTGAACCCAAAGAGCTAGAAAGAGAAAGAGGCGTTATTCTTCAAGAAATAGGTATGTACTTAGATGATCCAGCACAAATGGTTGGCGATTATTGGCAAAGAACAGCTTTCCCAAACCAACCTATTGGAAGATTAATCTTAGGCAAAAAAGAAATCATACAATCTATTAAAAGAGAAAAAATTGTTAATTTTATGCAAAGTCATTACCATCCATCGAAAATGGTAGTAAGTGCCGCTGGCAAAATTAATCATGATAATTTTGTCGAACAAATTACTAATTCAATGAACAATCTTCCCCAAGGAAAAATTAATAATAGAATAAAAGCTACTTATCAAGGAGGGGAATACCGTGAAGAAAAAGAATTAGAACAAGTTCATCTAGTTTTAGGTTTTGAAGGTTTAGATTATCACGATGATGATTATCATGCACTTTTGATTTATTCTGCCATTATGGGAGCGGGAGGTTCTTCTAGATTATTTCAGGAAATAAGAGAAAAAAGAGGTTTGGTGTATAGCATTTATGCAGGTGCGGAATCTTTTTCTGATAGTGGAACGTTTCAAGTTGTTGCCGGTACTGGCAAAAATGAAATTAAAGAATTGTTACCCGTGCTTTGTGAGGAATTAGTTAACTCTCCAAAAAATTTAACAGAAAAAGAAATCGAAAAAAGTAAAGCTCAATTGAAAACAAGTACCTTGATGAGTATTGAATCGACTATGACTAATGCAACAGTGGCTGCTTATCAATTATTTCGTTATGGAAAGCTTATAGACATGCAAGAAAGAATTGAAAAAATTAATAATGTTACAAAAACATCTATTGAGAAAGTTGCCAATAAACTACTTTCATCAAAACCAACTATATCTTCTATAGGGCCCATTAAACTGCTAGAATCTTTGGACAAAATACAAAATCGTTTGAATTAGTTAGTATTTATAAAGGGTTTTTGGCTAATATTGATGGGTATTAAAATTAGTTTTTATTAATTTTTTTTTGTATAAGATCTTAAATATATAATTATTTATAATTAAATTATATTATTTTTTGGAGGAAATATGGATTTAATAAAAAAAACTTTATCCATTTTGTCAGTATTTATTTTTTCAATAGCCCTAGCGCTACCATCTAATGCTAAGGTTGAAGGCGATACTATTATTCTTGGAGCTGCTGTATCTTTAACAGGTAAATATTCTACAAATGGAGAACATACTAAAAATGGTTACAACATGGCTGTTGATAGAATTAATGATATGGGTGGAGTCACCGTAGGTGGAAAGTCCTATAAATTTGATATTATCTATTATGATGATGAATCTGACTCTAGTCGTGCAGCGCAGCTTGCTGAGCGATTAATTAAACAAGATGGCGTTCATTATATGCTTGGTCCTTATAGTTCTGGACTAACAAAAGCAATGGCTCCAGTAACAGAGGAAAATAAAATTCCAATGGTTGAAGCTAATGGAGCATCGAGATCTTTGTTCACAAAAGGATATAAATATTTATTTGCTGTTTTATCTGCTGCTAATCAGTATCTGGAAGTAGCTATTGATTTAGCTGTAGAAAAAAATGGTGGCAATCCAGTAAATATTGCAATGGCATTTGAACAAGATGCATTTTCACAAGATGTAAGAATTGGTGTTGTTGAAGCTGCGGAAAGAACAGGCTCAACTATTACTATTGATGATAAATTGCCGAAAGAACTTAATGATATGGCAGCAACATTAGCTAAGGTAAAAGCAACCAAGCCTGATGTACTTGTTGTGTCTGGCCATTCAAAAGGTGCCTTAACAGCAATTCGTCAGATTTCTGAAATGCAAGTTGATGTACCAATGCTAGCTATGACTCATTGTGATGCATCCAAATTAGCTAAACAACATGGTAAAAATTCTGAGTATGCATTATGTGCAGCACAGTGGCATAAAACTTTATCCTATAGTGATGAGTTTTTTGGAGACGGCGCGCAATATGATAAAGAATTTACAGAAATATATGGATACGCTCCTCCATATCAAGCAGCAGAATCTTCAGCTGCGTTATTAGTGTATAAAGCTGCTTTTGAAAAAGCTGATTCTTTAGATAAAGATAAAATACGTGATGCTTTAGCTCAAACAGACATGCAAACATTTTATGGAAATATAAAATTTAGCGATACTGGACAAAATATTGCTAAACCAATGGTATTATTTCAAGTAAGGTGCGAAGGTGATGTATGTGCTAATAGAGTTGTAGCTCCTACTAAATGGGCTTCACACGAACTAGTGCATCCTATTCCTTCCTGGTCTAGTAGATAATTAATTAATATATATTTTGCCCCCTATAATTAGGGGGCATTTTTTTCAAGCTTTATGGATTTATTAATTTTTCAAATTCCTATTCTAATGGTCCAAGCATCGTTGGATGGAATTCTTCTTGGTACATTATTTGCTTTGATAGCTTATGGCATGGCTCTTCAATGGGGTGTCATGAATATTATTAATATTGCTCAAGGAGAATTGGTTATTTTAGGAGGATATATAGCTTATTTCATGTATGTCGCAGGCATTCATCCTGCATTTGGAGTGATAGTTTCTCCTATTATTATGTATTTTATAGGATGGTCACTTTATAAAACAATAATTTTTAGAGTCGTTGATAGAGATTTATTTATTTCTATTCTAGCTACTTTTGGGATTAGTATCCTAACGCAACAATTAATGAATTTTATTTTTGGATCAGATGTTGTTGTAGCTCAATCAAATTTTGGCACAACATTTTTATTTAATTATATGGTGACATTACCAAATGCAAAAATTTTTGCTGCAGCAATTAGTATTATTTTTGCTGTACTTCTTGTTCTTTATATGCGTCGTTCAAAATTAGGACGTGCTATCAGAGCAACTGCACAGAATGCAAGAGCAGCTAAAATTTTAGGCGTTGATACAGAGAGTGTATATGCAGCAACGTTTGGTATTAATGCAGCTCTTTGTGGAGTAGCGGGATCTTTGATTGCAATTACTTTTACATTACATCCTTATGTTGGTCTTCCCTATACTGTTAGATCTTTTATGATTGTGATTGTCGCAGGTTTAGGGAACTTGCCAGGAGTTGCCTTATCAGGGATGGGACTTGGTGTTTTTGAAGAATTTTCAGATTATATATTTGGTACAGAGTTTCGTATTGCTGCAGTATTTTTATTACTCGTTTTGATTTTAGTTTATCGTCGCTTTAAATTATCAAGGAAGAGAGAGTATTTAAAATAATGAATCAAAAAATAATTTTATATCTTTGTCTTCTTGCATTTGGAATAGCAGCACCATTTTTATTTCCAGCATTTAAGTTACAAATTTCCATTATGTGGATTCTTGTTGTTCTTTCTTTAACTTGGGATGTGCAAGGTGGTCAAATGGGATATAACACTTTTGGTAATATCATGTTTTTTGGTTTGGGCATGTATATATGTTCCAGCTTTCAGATTGGTTTATTTTTCCCTCTTGCTGAATGGACTGCAAGTGGAGGGGAAAAAACATTTGTTCATACGCCGACTCAATTTTTCCAAGGTTTCTTTATTGGATTAATTTTAGCTGCAATTATTCCAGCCATTGTTGCTGCAATAATTGGCTACGGCATTCTTGGTCTTCGTGGTCACTACTTTGCTATTTGCACGCTTGGACTTGGTATTGCTGCTGGAGAGTTTGCAGGAGGAATTGAGCTAGTGGGAGCAGGTCAAGGAATGACATCACCTCCTTGGCCAAAAGGAATTGGAGATACCGAACTTCGTTCTGAATTTTTTTATTACATATGTTTTCTTTTAATGGTTTTTACTTTTCTTTTTTTACGGTGGGCGTATTCAACACGATTTGGTTTAGTTTTAAATGCTATTAGGGATAATGAAGATAAGGCTGAAGCGATGGGAATTAACACCATGCGCTATAAAATTACTGGTTGGGTAGTTTCTGCATTTTTTGTAGGAATGGCAGGTGGTCTAATGGGCAATATGATTGGTTATATAGAACCAGTGGAAACAGCATTTGCTGGAAGAACCTTCGGTGTGTTTATGGTATTAATGGCTATTCTTGGCGGAAAAGGTACATTGTGGGGGCCAGTAATTGGAGCTATTGCATTTCATATCTTTAAAGAAGGTTTTTGGACATTCTTTTTAGGCTGGCAATACGTAGCATTAGGAGCCTTAATTGTTGTAGTAGTGATTTTCTTTCCTGAAGGAATTATGGGCTGGCTTCGTGAAAAATATCCCGAACGATTTGGAGAGATAATCGACGAAGAAGATCGTAAAGCCCAAGTGGAGTTAAAATAATGAGGCCAGTACTTAGCGTTGAACAAGTCTACAAATATTTTGGTGGCGTTAGAGCTAACGAAAATATTTCAATGCAAGTAGAACAAGGTTCTATTGTAGGTTTAATTGGTCCTAATGGCTCAGGCAAAACTACACTTTTTAATTCGATTGTTGGCACACACCCAATAGATAAGGGTTCAATTAAATTTGAAAACAAAGAAGTATCAACCTTACCCATCCCTGTTATTGCAAAGTTAGGCTTATTGAGAACATTCCAACAAACAAGAATTTATGGAAAATTAAATTGTATAGACAATATGCGTATTAGTGCCAAACCTGCAAAAGATAATTTATTTTCAGTTTTCTCTACTATTCCAGTTGAATTAAGTGATAAAGCTGAAAACTTATTAAACTTTGTTGGATTATATCAAAAAAGAAAGTTACGAGCTGGTGATCTTTCTTTTGGTCAACAAAAGTTACTGGAATTAGCAATGGCTTTAATGAATGAACCAAAGATGCTGTTGTTAGATGAGCCTACTGCTGGGATTAATCCTACGTTAATTAATGGAATTATTGATCGTTTAATTAAAGTTAATAAAGAATTTGGGATTACTTTACTTGTTATTGAACATAACATGAGAGTTATAATGAGTTTAGCACAGAAAATATTTTGTTTAGCCCATGGTGAATTAATTGCAGAGGGCGCTCCTGAAAAAATAAAAAATGATAAGCGCGTCATTAATGCTTATTTAGGAGCACAATAAATGTCTACAGAACAATATTCTGTTTTAGGTGAAGCTCCTGATTCTTTAAAATTACAAAAACTCTCTTCTAATGATTTTCATCTCTCTATTGAAAATTTAAATGCAGGTTACGGTAAAATGGAAATTTTACATGATCTCAATCTATATATAAGTAAAGGGCAATCACTTTGTTTGATTGGGCCAAATGGAGCAGGTAAGTCAACTATTTTACATTCAATTTATGGCTTTACAAATATATTCTCCGGCCAAATAAAATTTGATGGCAAAGATATTACAAATCTAACACCAGCGGAAAAATTAAAAACGGTTGGCATTGCCTACATTTTGCAAGATAATTCTGTTTTTCCTGACATGACAGTTGAAGAAAATTTACTCATGGGCGGATACATTAAAGATAAAGCAGAAGAGTCATATGAAGAAGCTGAAAAAATTTTTGAAAAATATGATCGATTAAAACAACGACGAAATCAACCAGCAAAAGTTCTATCGGGAGGTGAGAGAAGATTACTTGAAATTTCAAGAGCATTAGTCATGAAACCTACAATTTTATTAGTAGATGAACCATCTATAGGATTAGAACCCAAATATATTGATATGGTATTTGAAATTCTTCATGACTTGCAACACAATGAAAAAAAGACAATCATTTTAGTAGAGCAAAATGCCAAAAAAGGACTTGAGTTTTCTAATATCGGTTATGTGCTAACATCAGGCAAAGTTGTTTTGGCAGGTCAAGGTAATGACTTACTTAACGATGCTGCTGTAGGCCGATTATTTTTAGGAGGATAATTATTTGTTTTACGAACCAAAAAAGGGATATCCATTTGATGAAAATCCATTTGCAGCTTTAGTTTTCCCTAGACCAATAGGATGGATATCAACCCTTTCAAAAAGTGGTATTGCAAATCTAGCTCCATATTCTTTTTTTAATGCTATTGCTTATGAACCTCCACAAGTCATGTTTTCTGCCACTGGTTTTCATAGTCAAGGAGGTCTGAAAGATTCTATTGCAAATGTTCTATCAAATAATGAGTTTGTTGTTAATTTAGCAACAAAAAAATTAAAAACTCAAGTTAATCAAACTTCAATTGATGCCCCACACGGGATCGATGAATTTAATGTATTTAATTTAAAAAAAAGAAAATCAAGAATAGTCGAACCTCCCTCAATTGCAGAGAGTCCAGTTAGTTTAGAATGTCGATTATTTAAAAAAATTGATTTAAAAACTAAAGTGAAAAATCAGAATATAATGATAATTGGAGAAGTGGTCGGCATCTATATAGATGATAAATTTATTAAAAAAGGAAGAATAGACAGTTTAGCCATGAGAGCTATTAGTCGAATGGGCTATGCTGAATATAGTGAAACTTACACAAAATTTTTAATGGAACGACCTAAATGGAAAAATTAAAAAACAATTTAAAATTTAATAAAAGCTGCAATTAATGCTATAATTATTAGAGCAACAGACGATATAATATTTATTGTTCTTGGATTTGTTTTTAACCAAACTACAATTTTTTTAGCAATTAATCCATAAATCATTAGTGAAATAAAATCTAAAGTCACATAACTAATTCCTAAAATTAAAAATTGAATTATGTAATTTTTCTCGAAATCAATAAAAGTAGGGAAAATGGTTCCAATAAAAATCCATGCTTTTGGGCTTAGACCTGCTACGATAAAACCATCTTTAAAAAATGAAAAAGTTTTTTTATCAATATTTATTCCTTCTAATAAAATTTTTTTAGCTTGAGATTGCATTAATTCATATGCCAAATATAAAAGGTAAATAATTCCTAGCCATTTTATAATTGAAAATATTTGTGGATACGCAAATAAGAGCGATCCTATTCCAAAAATTACAAGTATCATTTGTATAGTATTGGCTGTAATATCTCCTAGTGCTGTCCACATTGATTTCTTCAAGCCATATCTCATTGCATAAGACACAATTAATATTCGCGGTGAACCCGGTGTGATAAAAAGAAATAAAATTATTTGAGTAAAAAGAAAGAAGTTTAAAGGAAGCATATTATTATAGTTATGACAACAATATTATTATTTTAAAAAAACTTACAAATTAATAAGTGAATAAATTCCAATTCCTGCAAAACAAATACCAGTTATTCTTAGTATCACTATGCTTAATTTTGTTTTAATAGCAAAATAACCTAAAATAACCCCAAATATATGTAGAGTTGCCGTACCTGTAGCAAAACCAAGTGCAAACAAAAAAGGATTGACTGCCCATGGCATTTCGAATCCATGTGCAGATCCATGAAAAAAACCAAAAATTCCAACAAAAATCATAGTTATTCCCACAGGTAATTTTTTTTCAATTGCAATAGATAAACCTAAGGCAATTACAGACACTAAAATTCCAATTTCAATTAAAAAATATAAAAAATCAGCAAAAATAAATGTTTGTCCAATTTCATTTAGAGCAGAAGATTTTAATAATTGATTCATTTCAGCGTAAATTCCAATTAAGCCACCAACAATCATAATAAGTACAAAAGTTGAAGGTATTGTCCAAATTGCTCTGTCTCCTATTTGGGCACTTATAATTCCTACGCTAACCATGGCCAAAAAATGATCAAAACCCAAAACAGGATGGGATAAACCATCATAAAATCCAATCATTCCTGTATAAGTGTGTGCATATGCAACTGAAGATATTAAAAAAAAAGAAATAATATAAAAAATAATTTTCATGATACTTAAAAAAATTATTTTTTTCTTAGAATTAATTTGTTTACGATAAAATACACAATAAATATTAAAACTAATAATATAATGTGTGGAAAATAAGCACGTACATCAAACTTTTGCCAATGTATAATATCCATGTATGGTCCAATATAAAATAAAATTGGTGTCCAAGTTAATATTTGTTCCCATAAATTATCTCCAAAAAATTCAGCTTCACCTATTGCTAACGAATAATGACCTTGATTATTTTTATTGTAGACTTTTATAAAATAATTGCCTCCTGAAAGTGGAAAGCTAGTTTTAAATTCTGTATTTGTATCTGTTCCTATCTCAGGACCTTTCCAATAGTAATCACGTGCATAAGGTTCGTACCAAGCATTCCATTGAAAAGATTCACCATCTGCTTGGAAAAGGATAGTATTATTTTCATCAATAACCTCTAATGATAGTGATTCATAAGTATCACTTACTTTTGGACTCAAGATGCCAGTATAAAATAAAAATTGTGTATCTGAATAAATTTTAAAATAATGTGGTTCACCTCTTAGTTGACCATAAAATGCTTTAGAGATTTCTGGATCATTAACCATGAATGGATTGTCTTTAGTAGGTGATTGATAAACTAATTTTGGTTGATGAGCTTCTAATGCACATGAAATAAATATTAAAAGCAAAATCAATCTATACATAAAAAAAAATGCCTATATAGAATTTTGTTCTATAGTTAAACTATTTTTTTAGTGTAAAGATATTTTATGAAAAAAATCTTATCCTTCCATACAAGACTAGGTTGGATGACTGCCATTGAACAAGATGGTAAAATTATTGAACTTAAATTTATAAAAAGTAAGAGCGAGGGAAAATCACTAATTCTTCAAAGAACAAAGAATAATATTAATGATTTTTTTTCAAAAAAAACTAAATCTTTTAAAATTCCATGTAAAATACATGGAAGTGATCTTCAAATTAGAATTTGGAGAGAATTAAAAAAAATACCTTATGGTAAAACTAAAAGCTATGGTGATATAGCGAAGATAGTAAGAACATCACCTCGTTATGTTGGAAATGTGTGCGGACAAAATAAACATCTATTAGCTATTCCTTGTCACCGCGTCATAAGAACAGATGGAAATTTGGGAGGATTTTCTGGAACTGGTGGACTTTCTCTTAAAAAACGATTACTTAAATTGGAACAACAATAATATTTTACATGAAAATACTTATTCTTCAACACATAGAGTTTGAAACTCCAGGATATATCAAAGATTTGATGTTGAGTGATGGTTTTGATTTGACCACTATTGAACTTGATGTGGGAGAAAAAATACCTGACAATATTAATCAATTTGATGGTATGTTTTGTATGGGCGGTCCCATGGATACTTGGATGACGGATAAATATCCTTGGATTATTGATGAGAAAAATAAAATAAAAGAATTTATTATAGATTTAGAAAAACCTTTTTTAGGATTTTGTCTTGGATGTCAATTTTTAGGAGAAGTTGTTGGAGGAAAGGTAATAAAATCAACCCCACCTGAAATAGGTATTCTTGATATTAATATGGAAGAACAAAGTAAAGAAGATCAATTATTTTCTACTTTTCCAAATATTATTAAAGCACTACAATGGCACTCTTATGAGGTTGTTGGACTTGAAGATAATAATAATATTACTCTTTTAGCTTCATCCCCAACAACGAAATATCAAATTTTTAAATACAAAAATAATGCTTATGGCATTCAATTTCACATAGAAATCAAGAGCAATACAGTCAGTGATTGGGGATGTATTCCAGAATATAAAAATGCATTAGAGGATAGTTTGGGACAAGATGCATTAGAGAAATTTGAACAAGTTGCAGCAGAAAATATGCAAGACATGAATACTTATGCAACAATACTATATAAAAATTTTTGTAAATTAATGTAACTTACATTTTCCAGCCTATAACTTTTGCGCGAACAGGACTATCCCTTACTGCAGCGACATGTATATGGAGGGATTGTTTTAGTTCTTAAGAAGAAGTTTATATTAGATAACATATAATATTTATATATGTTTTTTCATGCAAAGAAGAAAAATCCAAGGCTATATAAAATTTTTGATATTGAGAGCAGAGCTTATATTAAAGACTTATGGTATATAAAAATATTATAAAATTAATTTTATATTTAAGCATTCCCTGAGAATAGAGAAAGATTAGTAGGATCAATGCCTATTAATTTATAAGCATCATCCCATTTGGTCGTTACTTTTTCATCAAACAAAAAACTAGATTCTATTGGCATATTCATCCAACTATTTTTTTTAATCTCATATTCTAATTGACCAGCACTCCAACCGGCGTATCCTAAAGCTAAAATACTATATTTTGGGCCTTTATTATTTGTTAAATTATCAAAAAATTCAGCTGTATTTGTTAAAGCTACACCTTTATCTATAGTAAGTGTTTCTTTACGAATTAAATCATCAGAATGAAGAATAAAACCTCTCCCAGTTTCAAGAGGACCACCATATCGGATAAAAAACTTCTTGTTTTTGAGAGGCTTATCAATGCCTAATTGTTGTAAAAGATCGGGATATAGATCATGATCAATTTTTTTATTAATAATAATACCCATTGATCCTTCTTTAGAATGAGCGCACATGTAAATAACGGTTTTGTAAAATCTTTCATCTTTTAATGATGGCATGGAAACTATAATTTGACCAGTTAAATCCATTAAATTAAGTAAGACTTTCTATAAACGTTTTTTTTACAATATATTAGTTATATAGTTACCATATCAAAAACAATAAAAATGTTAAGTAAATGTTAAGAATTATTTATTTTTTTCTAATCTGGGTAATTTTTTTTCAATTTAAATTTGTTTATGCTCTTCAAAGTGATTGGAGTAACGGAATAGAAGCAAAAATACGTATTATTTCACCTTTAACACACAACAACAATCATTCGTTATTGTATTTAGGTTTAGAATACCAACTCCAGGATGGTTGGAAAACGTACTGGAAATCTCCTGGTGAAGGAGGGTTTCCTCAAGAATTGGATTGGAGTAAATCCACAAATGTATCTAATATAGAAATCTTGTGGCCGACACCTGTTGAATTTGAAATTTTAGACATTAAATCTCTTGGATATCAAGAAGAGGTTATTTTTCCTCTTAAAATTTTTTTGAAGAATATTCATAAAGATACTTTTTTATCATTTAATATAAATTTTTTAACATGCAAAGATATTTGTATACCAGGCAAAGCTGATTTAGAATTAACATTACCTGCTGGAACTGGCCAGTTAACTAATCATTCTTTTTATCTAGAAAAAAGTTTATCTTCCGTACCAGTTCTAAATAAAAAAATAAAAGGACTAGAAATTATAGATACAGAAGGTTCGGTAAATAATAAGCATGTTTTTATAAATATTGAAGCAATATCTGATTCAATCTTTGAAGATCCAAAACTATATTTAGATTCAAACTTAGGACTGCCTCTTGTGGAATCTTACTATACTTATTCATTAGATCGAAAAAATGTAAAGGTACTTTTTGTTTTTAATAAATCGTTGTTTAAAAAAGACAAAATTGATTTGTCAGTTCTTCTTAAAGATAAGAAAATTGCTATTGAACATAAAACAATAATAAAGCTAAAAAAAGTATCTGATTCATTAAATTTTCAACAATCTTTTTATTATATTTTATTTATTTCATTAATCGGAGGAATCATATTAAATGTAATGCCTTGTGTGTTGCCCGTGTTATCAATTAAATTACTTTCTATATTAAATGATGAATCTTCATTAAAAATAACTAGAAAAAGTTTTTTAACTACAGCACTTGGTATTATTTTTTCTTTTTTATTGCTTTCTATTACTTTATTAAGTTTAAGATACGTAGGTATAAGCATAGGTTGGGGAATCCAATTTCAGCAACCGTTATTCTTAATGGTGATTGCATTAGTATTGTTTTTATTTGCACTGAATCTATTGGGTTTTTTTGAAATTCTTTTACCAAATTTAGTTACAAATATTTTTTCATCAAATAATAATACAAACTTATTGTATAAGGATTTTTTTAATGGTTTTTTTGCAACACTATTAGCCACACCTTGTTCAGCTCCCTTTGTTGGAACAGCAATTACCGCTGCATTTACACAGACACCTTTTGTAATGATTAGCATTTTTTTAAGCATGGGTTTGGGTATGGCATCTCCATATATATTAGTGAGTATATTTCCTAAATTAGTTAAATTCTTACCAAAACCTGGTAGTTGGATGAATGCAGTTAAATTTATTTTAGGTTTATTATTACTTGGGACGCTTGTATGGATTGGATTTATTCTTCAAAATCATTTTAACTATTTATTTATTGTAATTTGTGCTGTTTTAGCTCTATTACTAACAATTAGTATTAAAATTTTTTTCAAAGAAAAACTACTAATTATTATTTTTTTTATCATTATTTTTTTTAGCCTACCTTTTTTTTCATTTTTAAAAGCTAACCAACCAATAGTTGAAACTGACTGGATTGATATTACAACAGTCAAATTAGAAGATTTATTGGTAAATAATGATATTTTTTTTGTTGATATCACTGCTGATTGGTGTGCAACTTGCCAATTTAATAAGTTAAATGTTATTAATTCTTCAATTATTCAAGAAACTTTCGAACACAATAATATTATCAAACTTCGCGGTGATTGGACTAAACCAAACAAACAAATTGAAAGTTTTCTTCAACAACACAATCGATTTGGTATACCATTCAATATTATGTATAGTAAATATTATCCTAAAGGTATAATTTTGTCTGAATTATTAACTTCAACTGAAATCATTAAAACAATTGATCAATTACAGCAGGAAAATAAATAATTATAATGCTTTCTCGTAAAATTCTCAATATACCATCCATTAAATTGCCTGTTATTTTAAAAGGAAAATCTTTTATAAATTTATTATCTGAAATTACCGCCAACAAAAAAATAATCATATTTGGTGTGCCTGGTTCTTTTACTCCTACATGTTCAGAAAAGCATTTACCAGGATATATACAATTAAGTAATCAATTTAAAAACATGGGTATTGATGATATTTTTTGTTTAGCTGTTAATGATGTTTTTGTTTTAAAAGCCTGGCTGTCATCTTTTACTAATGGAAATTTAATTAATGGAATTGCAGATGGCAATGGAGAACTTACAAAAGCTATGGATCTTGAAATGGATTATTCAGGAAATTTTATGGGTATACGTTGCAAAAGATTTGCTCTTATTGCAAATAATAATCTTGTAAAAAAAATATATATAGAAAAACAGGGAGAATTTTTAGTCAGTTCAGCAGAATATGTTTTAAATAATTTTGTTACTGAATTATAATTTTATTTATTCAAGATCAATTACTTTTCCAGGGTTCATAATATTATTTGGATCAATACTTTTTTTTAAAGTTTGCATTAAAGGCAAATTATCAGGATGTTGTTTTTTTAAGTATTCTTTTTTATTAATGCCAATTCCATGTTCACCTGTTACAGTTCCATCTAATTCAAGTGCTTTATCAATTAACTTATTACTAAAATTTCTAATCATTTTATAATCTTCTTTTTTATTTGGATCATAAATGATAGTTGAATGAAAATTTCCATCACCAACATGCCCTACCATAGGAGCTTGAAGTCCATACTTTTTTATTTCTCTTTCGGCAAATTTTATGCATTCAACTAAATTAGATATTGGTACGCAAATATCTGTAGTATAGATTTTTATATTAGGAAGTTGAGATTTAACAGAATAGTAAACTTCATGTCTAGCTTTCCAAAGTTTATTTCTTTCTTCTGTGCTTTGTGCCCACTTGAATTCATTGCCATTATTATTCTTTGAGATTTCTTTAACAACATCTATCGCTTCACGATTAGAATTTGTACTTCCATGGAACTCAAGAAATAGAGTTGGCTTGGCTTCTAAATTTTCTAGTTTTGAATAATTAATACTTATTTGCATTTGATCTTTATTCAGCATTTCAATTCTAGCAATTGGAATACCATATTGAATAATTTCTTGAGCAGTTAAAACAGCAGATTCTAAATCTGGAAAATGACATACTGCACTCATTATATTTTCAGGAATTGGAGATAAGCGAAGATGAATTTCTGTTATAATTCCAAGAGTTCCTTCTGAACCAATAAATAAATTTGTTAGATTATAACCCGCAGAGGTTTTTTTTGTCCTTGTTCCAGTTTTAACTATTTCTCCATTAGGCAATACAACAGTCAATCCTGTTACAATTGTACGCATCGTTCCATACTTTACAGCCATCGTTCCAGAAGCTGAAGTGGCAGCCATACCGCCAATAGAAGCATCAGCACCTGGATCTATTGGGAAAAAAAGCCCTTTATTTTTTAATTCTTCATTTAATTGCTTTCTTGTTACATATGCTTGAACACGACAATCAAAATCTTCAGCATTAACAGATATTATTTTATTCAAATTTTCCAGTGATATTGTAATACCTTTTGTATTTCCAAGGACGTGTCCTTCAAGAGAAGTACCAGTTCCAAAAGGAACAATAGGTATTTTATTATCATTACATATTTTAACTACTTTCGATACTTCATTATTATTATTAGGAAAAGCAATGCCTTGAGACAAAATTGGGTCAAAGACATCTTCTCCTCTTGCGTAATTTGCCCTTGTTGATTCGGCAATAGTAAATCTATTTCCTAATAATGAATTAAGCTTTTGATGTAAGATATCTATTTTCATATTTTATTTCTTACCTTATACTGAAATACTGTTAAAATTAAATCTTAGGTTAATTAATTAATATTAGGTAAAAACATATGTCAACAATATCTCTTACTTTGGAAGATATCTATAATTTATCAAAAAAAACACTTTTATTTAATGGTTGTGATAATCAGAATGCAAGTATTTTATCTGACACAATTATGCGTGCGGAAAGGGATGGCTCATTATCTCATGGATTATTTAGATTACCTGCTTATGTGGCTTCTCTTAGGAGTAAAAAAGTAAAAGGTAATGCCAAACCAACGATAGAGAACAAAGCCCCAGGGGTTATTCGTATACTTGGAGATGGTGGATTTGCTCCTATAGTTTTGAGTGTTGGCTTACCTGCGATTATTGATCTAACAAAAAAAAATGGTGTAGGTGTTTTAGCTATAACAAATTCACATCATATGGCCGCATTATGGCCCGAGACAGAAGCAATAGCAGAGGCGGGGCTAGTTGGATTTGCCTGTACTGCTTATAAACCTATGGTAGCTCCTGCTGGAGCAAAACAATCTTTGTTTGGTACTAATCCAATTTCTTTTGCCTGGCCAAGACCAGGAAAAACACCAGTTGTATATGATATGGCGACAGCTTCGATGGCAATGGGTGAAGTACAAGTTGCTGCTAGAGAGGGGCATTCTGTGCCACTTGGAACAGGATTAAATAAGGATGGAAAAGAAACAACAAATCCATCTGAAATTGCAGATGGAGGCGTACTTCTTCCTTTTGGCGGTTATAAAGGGTCAGCAATATCAATGATGGTTGAATTGTTAGCTGGAGCATTATTAGGAGAATGGTTTAGTTTTGAAGCAAAAGAACTAGACAATAATGATGGAGGTCCTCCAAAAGGGGGTGAATTTATTTTGGCTATGTCACCAGATAAAATTGCTGGACAGAACTGGGAGGAGCATGCTGATCAATTATTTGAAAAAATGTTGGCTTTAGAAGGTGTGCGTTTACCTGGAGAAAGGCGTCATAAAAACCGATTGAATTTAGGTCCAAGAGAAATCAATAAAGAATTAATAGAAAAAATAAATAAACTATCTGAATAAATAAAAAAAAATTTGTAAGTCAAATTCATATTAATTTTAAATAGAATTTTATAATTTTTTTTCTTCAATAAATTTTCTTGCTAAATAGTCTGCCTTTTCATTGTGCTTATTACCCGAGTGACCTTTTACCCATTGCCAATTAATTGTATGTCGAGCTATTTGTGAGTCTAATTCCAACCATAGTTCTTGATTTTTTACGGGTTTTTTTGCTGATGTTTTCCATCTGTTTTTTTTCCAATTTTCTATCCATGATTGAATACCTTCTTTAACGTATTTGCTATCCGTAAAGAGTGTTAACGTTGAGGGATTATCGAAATATTTAAGTGCTTGAATTGTCGCTTGTAATTCCATTTGATTATTTGTTGTATCTTTGTTTCCACCGTTCAAAAAAACAGGATTATCTTTATTAATAAGAATCACTACCCCCCAACCACCGATACCAGGATTTCCAGAACATGCTCCATCAGTATATATTTCTATTGTCATCTAAATTGTTTTTAATATTAGATTCTTGTTTTTTTGATGAAATTCAAGAATTCGAAAAAATTCCATTGGATCTTTTGGTTTTACAAAAGCGCCTTGTGGATGATAAATTTTATCATGAAGGCGCGTTAGAAGAATGCGTATCGAAGCTCCTCTTAATAATATAGGAAGAGTTGTTATTTCTTCCGCTGATAATTTTTTTTTATTTTGATATCCTTCAACTAAGAGACTTAATTTGTTATTATTTATGACATTGTTTTGTTCAAAACACCAAGCATTGATGCAGATTGCTAAATCATAGGCAAAATAATCATTGCATGCAAAATAAAAATCAATAATTCCAGAAAATACATCATTTATAAAAAAAACATTGTCTTGAAATACATCTGCATGAATAACTCCAAAAGGTAATTTTTTTGGCCAATTCTGGTCTAAAAAAACTAATTCACTTTCTATGGACTCAAATATGTGTTGATACGAATTTTTTTTATCATTTTTAAATTTTTCAAATAAATTTTTCCAATTTTTTTGTTGTAGACTATTTTTTCTTGATAATTCAAAGTCATTAGTATGTTGATGCATAATTGCTAGTTGTTTTCCAACTTGATTGCAATGATTAGTTGATGCTTTTGTTGTTTTATTTCCCTTTAAAAATGACATAATTACACAAGGTTTGTTATTAATTTTATTAATATATTCTCCATCTTTATTTTTGATAGGTTTGGGATTTAAAAATTTTTTTTTGGAAAGATGGTTTTGTAAATTAATAAAAAAAGGTAAGTCCTTTTCTTGAACTCTCTTTTCAAAAATTGTTAAAATATAATAATTTTTTGAAGTTAAGATTTTAAAGTTTGTATTATCGATTCCTTCTAATATTCCCTCAAAACTTTTTATTTCTCCTATATCATAATTATTTAAAAAAGATTCTAGAGTAGGTTTATCAATAGGTGTGAAAACTGCCATGTTTTAATTTGTTTCTTTTAATTTTTGTGGGATTTTAAACGTAACATCTTCTTTTATATAATTTGTTTCTTGTAGGATAATATTAAAATTTTCTTTTAAATAACTTATGAAGTTTTGTACAAGAATTTCAGGAGCGGACGCACTTGCTGTTAACCCCACACTTTTTATTTTTTTAAAATATTTTAAATCAAATTTTTCTATTTTATCTGCTAGCATACTTTTCTTAGCACCATATTGTTTTGCAACTTCAACAAGTCTTAATGAATTAGATGAATTTTTTGCACCAAGTACAATAAATAAATCACATTGGCTGGCTATTTTTTTTACAGCTTCTTGACGATTAGTTGTTGCATAACAAATATCATCTTTTTTTGGTTCAATAGCATTAGGATATTTTTTTTTAATAGCTAAAATAATTGATTTAGTATCATCCACTGATAGAGTTGTTTGCGTCACATAAGCAATTTTCTCATTTTGATTAATATTTAAAGAAACTACATCTTTTTCATTTTCTATAAGATGTATTTTAGAAGAAATCTGTCCCATTGTGCCAATCACCTCTGGATGACCAGAATGACCTATCAAAATAATATTATATTTTTTTCTTTTAAAATTTTCAACTTCACGGTGAATTTTACTTACTAACGGACATGTAGCATCATGATATTCCAAGTTTAATTGTTTAGCTTGTTTTGGCACAGATTTAGGAACACCATGAGCAGAAAAAATAACAGGTCTTTTTTTGTTTTTTATTTCACTGAGCTCATCAATAAAAATAGCTCCTTTGGAGCGAAGTTTATCTACTACATATTTATTGTGTACAATTTCATGCCGTACATAGATTGGTTTTCCATATTTCTTTAGAGCTTCTTCAACCATATTAATCGCTCTTTCAACACCTGCACATAGTCCCCGAGGTCCAGTAAGGTATAATTTTATAGTTTGTTGATTTACTTTTTTTTGCATTAATTATATTTATATTAATATATATTTTTTAATAATTATAATAATAGAATTATTTAGTGAAAATTTTTTTAATCTATATTGTTTTGCTATTTCTTTTAAACTGTAATGGTGAAAAACAACAAACTACAGCGGAAAAATGCCCAAGAGCCTTCTTTTCAAAAGAACATCAAATTTATATAACAAGTGATCAAATCCCATTAGATATTGAAAACATTAGTTATAAAGCAGAGTTAAATAATTATTTGTTTAACAATGATTGTTTTGTTTCAAATAATGTTTTAACTGTTAACATAACCTTACTTTTTGTTATAAAGCCAATTAATGTTGGCAATGAAAACATTCTGCTCCCATTCTACATAGCTACATTGAATGCAGAAGATAAAGTTGTGGATATGCAATATTATAGTGTTGAAGCAGTAATGCAAAAAGATTCTGAAACATTTAATTACACAGAAACAGAAGTTACTAAAAATATTGTTATTAGAATTCCAAACAAAGATATGGAAACAAATCTAAAAACCAAAATGATTATAGGATTTATGTTAGATCAAGAAAAGATTGAATTATTAAACTAGTTTTTTAATGCTGAGTTTAGTTCTTTCATAGATTGATTGATTAGATTTTGTTTTTCTTTATCGTTTAATTTTTTTTCAAGAATATCAATAGTAGCTGTAATAGCAGTTTGTGCAATATATTTTTGAACATTAATATTTGCATCTCTTGTCATTTGATCAATTTTTATTTTTGCTAGTTCATTGCGTTTGTTTATTAGTTCTTTTAGTTTGATATGAGAATTATTTTCTATTAGTGAAATTTTATCTTTGGTCTCTTTCTCAATAATTATTATTTCTTGTTTTACTTCTTTTTGTTTTTTTTTAATTTCACTTAATGTTTGTTGAGATTCGTTTTTTAATTTTTCTGCCTGATCAATACTTTCTTTAATATCATGAATTTTACTATCAAGACTTTTTGATAGTATTTTGCGCGTAGGATTAAATATTATTCCAACAAAGATAATAAAAGCTATAAAAACCCAAAATTGAGGATCAGCAAACATAATTAATTTATAGGCCCGGATTGAGCTTTTGTAATGGAAGCTTTAATTTCTTTATCATTAAAAGACACAGAAGATAATTTTGCAGTTATAAGTTTAGTGATTTCAAGTATTTGATTACTAATTTTGTTTAATGAATCTTTCTTATTATTTTCAATAATGACAGATGTTTCATCAATTTTTTTTGAAAGATCATTGTCAATTTTGCTCAACTCTTTTGCAAATGTATTTTTTAATTTAAGATTTGATTTTTTGATTATATTGCTAGCTTGATCCCGCGCACTAGTTAGTTGCCTATCGATTTCATTTTGTATTTGTTCTGCCTCAGTTTGTAATTTTTTTGCTGTTTCAATATCATTACTAATTATATTCTGTCTTTTTTCTAAAACTTTGCTAATGCGAGGAAGAGATATTTTCCAAAGAAAAAATAATAGAAAAGAAAAAGTAACTACTAACCAAAAAAGTTGAGATACAAAAAATTCAGGATTTAACTGAGGCATAGAAAATAATTACAATTAACCAAACAATATAACTAAAGCAATAACCAGTGCAAAAAGTGCTATTGCTTCTACCAAAGCGAATCCTAACATTGTCATAGTAAAAACTTCACTTCTTGCAGCTGGATTTCGACCAACGGCTTCAATGAAAGATGAGAATATATTCCCAATACCAATTCCAGATCCAATTACGCCAATTACTGCTAAACCGGCTCCGATAACTTTTGCTGCTTCAATTTCCATAAACCCTCCTTAATTTTAATGTAAGTGCAATGCATCGTTTATATATAAGCATGTTAATATAGCAAATACATAAGCTTGCAAAAAAGCGATTAATATTTCTAAGCCGGTTAAAGCTACGATGAATGCTAAAGGCAAAAAACCAGCAAAGCCTAATGATACAACGAAACCAGCAAAGACTTTTAGTAATGTATGACCAGCCAGCATATTGGCAAACAGTCTTACAGATAAACTTATTGGCCGTGATAGATAAGAGATCACCTCTATTGGAATTAAAAGTGGAAGCATATACCAAGGCAAACCAGGAATAATAAATAAAGAAAAATAATGAAAACCATGTTTTATAAATCCCAAAATAGTAACGCCTATAAATACTACTGCAGCCAATGCAAAAGTTACAATGATATGGCTAGTAAAAGTGAAACTATAAGGAATCATTCCGACCATGTTGCCAATAAGGACAAACATAAAGATAGTAAAAACAAAAGGGAAATATTTTCTACCTTCATTTCCTACAGTATCTTTAAGAAGTTGAGCTATAAAATCATAGGATAATTCTGAGAGCAGTTGAAGCCGGGAAGGCACAATAGCTCGTGTATTAACTGAGAAAGTTATAAATAAAGTTATAATGACAACAGTTATGATCATAGATATTGAAGAATTTGTAACTGATAAGTCTAAATTTCCTGATTTTATATCTATTAAGGGAATGATTTCGAATTGTTCTAAAGGACTATGTTTTGTTTCTGATGATGACATAATATAAAAGTATAATATTTATAAAATTATTGTTTTTCAATGCGACGCATTACACGATATATATTTAATAATCCAGCAAATGCGCCAAGAATGAAAAAAATAATTAAACCAAAAGGACTTGTTTCAAAGTAATTATCCACAACAAGACCAATGCCCACTCCTACAACAAGTGTGGCAACAATTTCTGTACTTATCTTGAATCCAAAACTAGCCCCACTGTTTTTTGTATTTTGTGAAATATCAGTTTTATTTTTTTCATAATGTTGGATTTTTTTCTTTAAATTTTTTAATTTATTTTTTGAATTATTCATTTTGTTTTATATCAACCGCACTTTCAAGATCAACAGAAACAATTTGTGATACTCCTTTTTCAGACATTGTAACTCCATAAAGCCTATCTACTCTGGCCATAGTAATTCTATGGTGCGTAATTACTAAAAATTTAGTTAAAGATGTTTTTGCTATTTCTTCTACAAGAGAACAGAAACGATCTACATTTGTATCATCTAAAGGAGCATCAACTTCATCTAGTACACAAATCGGAGCAGGATTTGAAAGAAATACGGCGAATAATAAAGAAAGTGCTGTTAGTGCTTGTTCACCACCAGATAACAAAGTTAAATTTTGTAATTTTTTTCCAGGAGGACTAGCATAAACTTCTAAACCTGCTTGTAGAGGATCACTTTCATCTGTAAATTTTAAATAAGCTTTTCCTCCTCCAAATAATTGAACAAATAATTTTTGAAAATTTTCATTTACAATGCCATAGGCAGCTAATAATCTTTGACGTCCTTCTGTATTTAATTTATTAATTGCTTCTCTCAATTTAGAAATAGCAGCAAGAAGGTCAGATTGATCTTTTTTAATTTTATTTACCTTTTCTTCTAATTCTTTGGCCTCTTGTTCTGCAAGTAAATTAACACCACCTAATCGCTCTTGTTCAGCAATTAACCGCTCAAGTCTTTTTTCTAAGTATTCTGAGGAAAGAAGGGGTTTATTTGGATTAATTTTTGCTAATTCATATAATTCTTCTAAAGAAACAGCAAGACGTTCTTTTACCTGTTCAGTTAATTGTTTAATAGTTTCATCATGTTTAGCCATGATACCTTCTATTTTAATTTTTTCTTCTCTGAGTTCATTTAAACGAACTTCTTCTAATTTTAATTTTTTATTTTTTTCATTTGCCAATCTTTCAGTATTTTGAAGATTTGATATAATATTTTCATATTCTTTTTTATTAGATTGGATTAATTTATTAAGTCTTTGTTTTTCGAAGGAAATATTTTTTGGCATGGTTTGCATCTTTGTTAAATCCTTTTTTAAATTATTTTGACGATCAATTAATTCTTTTATTCTGTTTTGAGCTGTGTTTTTAATTTCCTGCCATGATTTTTCTTCAATAGATAACTGCTTCAATCTTCTATTTTTAAGTTGCTCTAATACAGCTTTTGTTGATGCATTTTGTTTACCTTTTGATGTAAATCCATCCCATCTCCATATTTCTCCCAATTCACTAACTAGTATTTGTCCATCGGATAAATTATTCTGTAGGGTTTCGATATTTTTTTTATCTTTGATCAGACCGATAAAATCTAATCTTTTTTTTAGATTTTCTGGAGCTTTAATTAATGAAGAAAGAGGAACTATTTCTTTTGGAAATACTGATTTATAATTTTTATTTGATAATATTTTCCAGAATGAAGATTGTTTTTCATTAATAGAGGCCATTAGTTCATCAGCAAATATAGATGCTAATGCATTTTCATAACCATCTTCAAAGTTTAAATAATTAATAATTGGATTGTTATTTTCTTTTGAACCAGTTGAGGTATTTGATATATCTATTTCTTCTTGAAAGAGATCCCCTTGTTGTTTTTCTAGGAAGGTTTTTTCTTCCAATAATTTTAATAGATTGTCTTTTGAATCTTCTAGTAAAAACTGCTCTCTACTAACATCATTATTAATTTGTTCAATTCTAATTTGTATCTCTTCCACCGCATTTTTTGCTCTTTCAATTTCTTTTTCTTGGTTAACCAAATTAATTGAATTTTTCTGCAATTCTGATGCTATATTACTTTCATGTTTTCTTAGTTCTGGTAATTGTTGTTGAATATTTTCATAATTGACATTATTTGAAGCTACTATTTGAGTTTGATCAGCAACTAGTTTCTTCTGCAAAGAAAGTCTATTTTCAATTTCTTTGATCTTTTCTTTTTCCGTTTCCCATCTTTGATAAAAAACAGTAGCTCTAGCACGGCTAATATCGTTTTGAATATTTTTATAACGTTTCGCTTGTCTTGATTGTTTTATTAAAAGTTCTAATTGTTCTTCCTGTGTTTTTAAAACATCTTTCACTCGTTCGAGATTATTTTCAGTAGAATTTAATCTTAGTTCAGCATCATGTCGACGCGAATGGAGACCGGTAATACCAGCAGCTTCTTCTAGAAGCAATCGGCGTTGTTCAGGTTTTGCAGCAATTATAGCTCCAATACGTCCCTGACTAACCATCGAGGTTGATCTAGCCCCAGTAGCTGCATCTGCAAATAGTAACTGAACATCTTTTAGTCTAACTTCTTTGCCATTAACTCTATATTCAGAACCTTCTCCTCTCCAAATTCTTCTAGTTACTTCTATTTCACTGGAAAAATTAAACAGACTAGGTGCTTTTCGTTCAGTGTTATCTAGATCAAGAGTTACTTCAGCAATGTCCCATGCTGTACGTTCGGATGTTCCATTGAAAATAACATCATCAAGCTCGCTTCCACGCATTTGTTTTGGAGATAATTCACCCATCACAAAACGAAAAGCTTCAACTAAATTAGATTTACCACAACCATTAGGTCCAACAATACCAGTCAGGCCTTGTTCAATAATTATTTCAGTGGGTTCTACAAAAGATTTAAAGCCTTTAACTTTAAGTTTTTTAAATTTAATCATCTATTTCAGATAGAAGTTTGTCAATAATTTGTTTGAAATCTTTAAAAGGTTTATTGCCTTCAACCAATAAGCCATTAATTAAAAAAGAAGGTGTTGATTTTATGTTGAATTCACTTTGGGCATCCATTAACCCTTGTAAAATTTTTTTTTCAAGATCTACATTTTTAATACATATATTAAATTCTTCTTTTTTCATGCCCCCACTTTGCATTATTTTATAGAGTTCTTGCGTAGTTTTTTTATTTTCTCTAGAAACCCATTTGGATTGAAGCTGATATAAAGCTTGTGAATATTGATAATGAAGATCTTCAGGAATGCAATGGAGTACCATACTTCCTAATAGAGCTGGATAATTAAAAGGAAAATCTCTAAATACGATTTTTATTTTTCCTGTATTAACATATTCATTAATTAATTGGGGCAGAGTATTAAGATGGAAATCAGCACAATGGCTACAGGACAATGAAGCGTATTCTATAATGGTTACTGGAGCATTATTATCACCAATAACAAAATCATCGTCATTTAAAGTGAGAACAGATTTGGATAATACGGCAAAAGAGACTAAGAATAAAAACAAAAAAACATATAGGTAAAATTTTGCTAAAATAATATTAACAAATTTATTCATTTATTTTCTTCATTTGAAATAGATAACTCTAGATTTAGCAGTGATTCTTCCAATTTCTTATCATTAATTTTTAAAGTTTTGTTTTTTATTTTAATTTTTTTTTGTTTAATTTGGTCAGTATTTGGTAAAGTTTTTTTTGATGGAAATTTATTGAATTTTAATATTTTTTGATGGATTTTTATTCCATGTATAGCTTTATATCCAAAAAATGAATTTATTTTCTCAATGATTTTATTTTGAAAGTGTTGAAACTCTATTGCTGCAGCTGGAGTGACATCAACATGTAAATATTTTTCATAGATTAATTCCCCGTTTTTATCAGAAGACATCGGTATAGATGTGATTTTATTAGGCTGCGAATGTTTATTAAAAAATATACCAACAATCTCGGGCCATTTTGCATGTATTGTGTAATCTAATTTTCCAAATTTGTATAATATGTTCTGATTTATTGATTTTAGAGATTCACTTATTTTAAGGGGTTTAAAGTTTCTATTTTTTTCTGATTTGGTGAACTTCATAATTTGTTTTATTATTATAGTATCAAATTATGATATCAATAAATTAAATGAAATTAGTCAACAAGAAAGAAAAGCAAATAATTAATAAGCTTCTTATATGGTACAAAACAAATCAAAGAATATTACCATGGAGGGTTTTGTTTAAGAATAATTTGCCTAATCCATATTATGTAATGATCAGCGAATTTATGCTTCAACAAACAACAGTTAATTCAGTTATTCCTAAGTTTAATAAATTTATCAAAATATGGCCAAATATAAAGAGTTTAAGCATAGCTAAGGAAGCTCATATTCTGAAAGTCTGGTCAGGTTTAGGATATTATGCGAGAGCAAAAAATTTATTTAAATCAATAAAAATTATATCAAAAAGTAATAAAAATGTTGTTCCTAATGAATATAATAACTTAATTCAATTACCAGGGATAGGCGATTATACAGCTAAAGCTATTTTAGGTATTGCTTATAATATATCTGTAATGCCTGTAGATGCTAATATAGAAAGAATAATTTCAAGAATTTATGGCTTATCCAAACCAATTATTAATATAAAATATGATATACTGAATTGTGCAACTAAATTAATTTCAAAAAAACAAACAAGTAATCTTATCCAAGCATTTATGGATTATGGATCACTGATTTGTTTACCTAATAAACCAAAATGTAACAAATGTATTATATCAACACAATGCATTGCTTTTAAAAAAAATATTACAGAATTAATACCTTTGAAGAAGAAAAAAACAAAAATAAAACTTCAAAAAGTGACCAGGGCATACATTATTATTAATGAGTGTAAAGAAATATTAGTAAGGAGACGAGCACCTTTCGGCATGTTACAATCTATGCTTGAAGTACCAAATGATAAATGGGTAACTAATAATAAACTTCTTAAAAAAGACAAGATTGCAACATTAGTTTCAAAAAAATATTATATAATTAAAAATAAATTTATTTATTCGTTTAGCCATTTTGATCTTGTTGTAAAAATTTATTATACTTCAGTTAAAAAAAGAAAAATAAAGAATCACTTTTGGATTTCATTAAATAAAATACCACAATCAGGCATGCCTACAATAATGAAAAAATTAACGAGGGTTTATCAGAGCTCAATTAAACGTTAATTTTTTATTTCTGTATTGATTTCTTAGTTCATCTAGAAGTACGTTTGACTTTTTATTTTGCAAATGCCAAAAATCCCATCCATTGCAACTTGGGAGTCCTTGTATTTTGGCTCCAACTTGGTGTATAGATCCAAATATTTTTTTGGAACTTATCGAGCCATCAATTTTAACTATTGCTTTATATTTATTTTTTGAATCAGTAAGAATTGCCCCAGGTGGAATAATACCTTGTTCAACTAATTCACCGAAAGGTACTTTTGGCAAATCTTTTCGACTTTGAGACATTTTGACAATTTCATCCTTGAATGATTTTGTTTCTGATAAACGTTTTTTTGCTAATGTAATATATTCACTATCTTGTTCTATGCCTATAAAATTTCTTTGTAATTTTTTTGCAACTACAGCTGTTGTTCCTGAGCCTAAAAAAGGATCTAAAATCAAATCATCTTTTTTTGATGAAGCTAGTATAATACGATATAATAAAGCTTCAGGTTTTTGTGTTGGATGAGATCGCTGATTATTGTTTTTTCTAAGCCTTTCTTTTCCTGAGCAAATTGGAATATACCAATCACTACGCATTTGTTTTCCTTCATTTAATTCTTTTAAATTTTGATAATTAAAAGTGTATTTTATATTTCGTGATGTAGTACACCATAAAAGTGTTTCATGAGCATTAGTAAATCGTGTCCCTCTAAAGTTTGGCATTGGATTTGTTTTATGCCAAATGATGTCGTTAAGTATCCAAAATCCTATATTTTGAATACAGGTACCAAGACGAAAAATATTATGATAACTACCAATTACCCATAATGAACCCCCATCTTTTAATACTCGTTTGCATTCTGAAAGCCATAAAGATGAAAATTGATCGTACTCACTATAATTTTCAAATTGATCCCAATCATTTGTTACTGCTTCAACTGTTGTCTGATCTGGTCTGTACAATGTATCTTTTAATTGCAAATTATAAGGAGGGTCAGCAAAAATCAAATCAACAGATTTATTAGGAATTGTTTTTAATATTGCCAAGCTGTTTCCATGCAGAATTTTATTTAATATATTCATAAAGAATAGAATCTTTATGCAGATATAAAAATTGGTCAATCTAACTTATCAACAGTAAGAATCATTATCTATGGATAAGTTTTTTTATAGGTTCAAAACTTTTTCTATGATGAAATGTTATCCCTTTTTTATAAATTTGTTCAATATGTTTTTTTGTCCCATAACCAGCATTTTTGTGCCAGTCATAATGTGGAAATTGTCTTCCAATTTTAGACATGTAGCGGTCACGATGAACTTTAGCTATAATTGAAGCAGTTGCTATTGTAATTGATTTTTGATCTCCTTTCACAATATTTTTGCAAGAAAAATTATTCAATTTTAAATTTATATTTCCATCAATAATAATATTACCTCCAGTATACTTGAGTTTATATACAGCTCTTTTCATAGATAGTTTTGTTGCTTCTAAAATATTAATAGCATCAATTTCTTGAACGCTAGCATAGCCTATAGCAAATTTAATAATATTGTTTCGTTTAAATTCAAAAATTATTTTTAATGCTTCTAATCTTTTTTTTTGAGTAAGATTTTTTGAATCATCAATAATTATTAATTTATCTTTTGGTATCAAATAATCAAAAAAAATACATGCACAACTAACGACAGGGCCTGCCAAAGGGCCTCTTCCAACTTCGTCTATACCAATTACTGGTTTATTTAATAAGATCTCCTTATCAAAATTTGGCAATATTTATAGCTCCTGTAATCGAGGCATAATTTCTATAAAATTACAGGGTTGATAACGATTATCTAATTGAAACTTGAGTATGTGGTCCCATGCGTCTTTGCAGGCGCTTTTAGAGCCAGGAAGAGCAAAAACATATGTTCCTTTTAAAAGAGCACCGAGGGCACGTGACTGAATTGTAGATGTTCCAATTTTTGAAAAACTGATTTGTCTAAATAATTCTCCAAAACCATCAATAGTTTTTTCAGCTATTTCATTTATGGCTTCTGGAGTAGAGTCTCGCCCTGTCAAACCTGTCCCTCCAGTTGTAATAATAGCATCTATTAATTTGTTTGATGACCAATTTAAAATAATTTTTTTTATTAAAGGAATATCGTCTGTGATGATCTGTCTTTTAAAAACCTTATGTCCAAAATTTATTATCCTTTCTTCCAAAAGATTACCAGAAATATCATCTTTAAAATTTCGTGAATCAGAGATGGTTAATATTGCAATATTTATACTTATGAATTTTTTTTTCTTATTAATTGAAGACATTTTATATTAATAAATTGGATTTTTTCCTTTGGCTAGCATTTCTAAAGAATTTGATTTTTTTCCAAGTCTATCATTGTATATCCAATATTTTGTCAATACTTTTTCAATAAACCAACGTGTTTCTCGAGAAGGAATGCTCTCCATAAAAAGAAGAGGATCATTAAGATAATTTGTATTTAATTGCCATTTTTTTAAATTACCAGGACCTCCATTGTAGGCAGCCGTAAGAAAAATTAAGTTGTTTTGAATTAGATCCATTTTCATTAAATATTCAATATATTCTTGTCCTACTGCTAGATTGATTTCAGGTACTTTTAAAATATCTGAATTATTTCTTTGAACTAATTTATTTGTTGATATAAATTTTGCTGTTCTTGGCATAATTTGCATAAGTCCGATAGCACCTTGAGAACTTTTGGCATATATATTGAATGTTGATTCCTGATGCATAAATGCATAAATTAACGCGGGCTCAATGCTAAATCCGTTGGCAGGCTTCCACAGAGGAATTGGATAAAAATATTTGACAGGTAAATCAACCCCATATTGCGCAAGTTTGTTAGCAATTTTTAATTGAGTATATGCAAGATTAAAATATTGGGCAATATCTAATGACCACATTGCAACTTCTTTATTCATTACAGAATTAATTTTTACTATTTCATTTTCTAATTCTTGTAACAATCCAATCTGAATAAGAGCCTGTATTCTTTTGCCTGAAGGCAATAGAAAAATCTTATTTTTAGTTTGTGAGTCTATTGTTTTTGAAGACCATTCAATTGGTTTTTCTACTCCTAAGATTTGGTTTGCTATTGTTCCGTAAAAACTATGCGGATTTTTTCCAGCTTTTTTTAGCCAAAAATTAATATCTTTATATTGATTTAATTCTGCATAAGCCCGGGCAGCCCAAAAACTTCCTGAAGATTGATGCCAAACATCTTCTTTTAATGAAACAGCAAAATTTGTAAAAAATTCAGCAGCTAGTTTATAATCTTTTAATCGCCACGCTGATAATCCAGCTGTCCAGTTAGCATAAGGAACATATACATCAGATTTCCCAAGTGCTTCGATTGCAAATTGTATGGCAAGCTCATTTTTATCGGAAAGAAAATAACCTTTTGCAATTAACTCTTTTTGTTGATCAATTTCAACTTGGTCTAATAACAGGTTTACGTCACGTTGTTTTAATAATTTAGCAGCTCCAGTAGGCCAACCTCTGTTCACTCTTGATTTAATGGCGTTAATTAGTTTTCTTTTTTCAGTTAATTGTGCTTTAGAAAGTTTTTTTGTACTTTTATATTTATTAGAGGTTTTTTTTAGCAAAGGAGTTTCATTAATAATGCCAATTACTTTAGAGGGAGAATTTGGTCTTTTATATCCTTTTGGCATACGACGAATTGCTAAACGATAAATTCTTTTTGCTTGTGGGTGATCATTATATCGTTGAAGCCAACTAGATAATTCTAGAAATTGCGAGCGATAACATTTAGGATGCAAATATCGTTGCGCCAAAACATGTCCCATTAAAATTTTATTATTTATATTTAATATGTGTTTATTAGCTAATTTCCATTTACAATTTTCTTGAAATTGAAATATTTTTCGATAGTGGATCACATCTTTTTCTGTAAGAATAGATTTAGAAAATATATCAAAATATTTTTTGGATATTTCTAAATTCACAATTGCAGATTTGCTTGAAGTAGTAACAAAAATAACAATTATAATAAGGATTTTGGAAATATTCATTGATTTATAATTTTTTTTGAATTTCAAGTAAGTCTAGCCATGTTTCTTTTTTTCGTTCTGGTGAGCGCAAAAGAAAAGCAGGATGAAAAATAGCACGTGTTGGTATAGGTTTGTTAAGTTTAAGATTATTATAAGTATGCCATATGCCTCTTAATTTTGTTATACCATGATTTGTTGTAAGAATTGTTTTAGCAGCAGTGCCGCCCAACAAAACTAAAATAGATGGCTTGATAATTTCTATATGTTTTTGAATGAATGGCAAACATTGTAATATTTCTTCTGTACTTGGTTCTCTGTTACCAGGAGGTCTCCAAGGTATTACATTTGTGATATAAACCGTATTGCGATCTAAATTAATAGAAGATAACATTCTATCAAGTAATTTACCTGCTCGGCCAACAAAAGGTTTGCCTAATCTATCTTCTTCTGCCCCAGGCGCCTCCCCAATAAGCATAATTTTAGCAGCAGAATTTCCATCTGCAAAAACTGTTTGAGTGGCTTTTTGTTTTAAGGCACAATCATTAAAGTTCGCAATAAATTCTTTAAGCTCTTCAAGAGTATTAATATCTTGAATATTTTTATTAGATAACATTTTATCAGATTCTTTTTTTTGATTGTTAATGTCATATTTAGAATTAGGGGTATCTTGAAGAAATTCATTTATGCCGGCATTCAATAAGAATTTGAGATTTTTTAATTCCGAATTAATTGACATAATAAAGATAAAAGATTTAAGTATGTACATGATTGGATATGGAAGTAAATTTTTAAATGAATAGAATTATCCCTGTTATTAAATTAACTATTTTTTTACTTCTCTTATCGTTAAAAGCTCATTCATTTTCATCCTCCTCATATTTAATTGCTCAATCAGCGATAGCTTTCTATGATTATGAAACGGCTTCGCAACATTATGAAATTGATGATTTGTCAAATTTACATATTCATAATTTACAAAAGAAATTAATAGCTTTCATGAATACAAATAATTTATCTAAAGCATCTATTATAGCAAAAAAAATAATTGATTTAGAAATTAACAATCAAGAAGCATGGTTAGTTTATTTAGCTAATGCAAAACTAACAAACAATTTATATTTATTTAAAGATTTTGAAAAAATAAAATCAAGAACACAATATAATATTGTTAATTTTGTTTTTTATAATAATAACCAGCTTAAGAAAAACGATGATATTTCTAAAGCCTTGTTTGACATTATTCAGAGCTCAGAAACAAATAAAATAAATCTAATAAAAGATTATGATTATTTATTATTTTATTTAACATTAGTATTAAATTTTGATCCTGCATTTAATGAAGCTCTTTTTTTGCAAGCTACTTTTTATCAACAATTAGAAAATTATGAAATGGCTGAACAAATTTATCAAAAAATTGTTATTACAGACCCTCTATATTTAGAGGCTCAAAAAAATATAGCGTTTAATAAGACAAAAAATGGGAATTTTAAAGAAGCAGAAAAAATATTGATAACACTAATACAATCTAATCAAGATAATGATACTTTAATTATTTCTTTGGCTGATTTTTATCGTATTAACAAACAATATGGCAAGGCAATTTCAAAATATACAGATGTAATTAAATTAAACAATATTGATAATAAGCGACTTTGGCGAGTTTTATATATGAGAGGAATTTGTTTTGAAAGAAATAACCAATGGAAACAGGCTGAAAAAGATTTTTTATATGCTTTAGAAATTGAACCTAATACTCCTCAAGTACTGAATTATTTAGCTTATGGATGGATTGAGAGAAATATTTTTATTGATCAATCATTAGAGATGCTAAAAAAAGCTGTACAAAAAAATCCTGATAGCCATTATATTCTAGACAGTCTTGCTTGGGCTTATTTCAAAAAAAATGATTTAATAAAAGCTGTTGATTTAATGGAAGAAGTTATAAAAAAAGCTCCAGGAGAGGCAATTTCTCTTGATCATTTAGGTGATATTTATTTTGCTTTGAATAGAAAAAGAGAAGCATATTTTATGTGGAACCAAGCTAAAGATTTAGCAGAACCAGAAGATGAGATTTTAGATAGTATTCAATTCAAACTGCAAAAAAATAATGCTGGATAAAGTTTTCATAAAAGCTCCAGCAAAAATTAATTTGTTTCTTCGTATAATGAACCAAAGACCTGATGGATATCATAATATTAGATCTGGAGTTACATTCCTCGATCTATACGATGAGGTGAGTATTGAAGTGAGTGATACTAATTCTTTAACATACAGTGGTCCATTTAAGCCACACTTAAATATTTTTGATAATGATATTATTATCAAAACTTTAGATTTACTAAATCTTAAACAAAATATTAAATTAAAACTAAATATAAAAAAAAATATTCCTTTTCAGGCGGGGTTAGGCTCTGCTTCGACTAACGCAGCATCTTTAATTAAAGGCTTAAATAATCTTGGTATAATAAATAAAAAAGATAATAAATTCTTATCTAGTTTAGGGTCTGATGTGCCAGCATGTTTCTATGGGGACGATTGTATTGTTACAGGGAAAGGTGATAAGATTCACACTCAAGTTAATTTCCCAAAATATTATTTTGTATTAGTAAAACCGAACATACAATTATCTACACATGACATGTATGCAAAAATTAAATATTTTTCTTATTTAGATCAAAAATATAACGATCTCAAAAACAATATAAATTTTATACATGAAAACGATTCAGAAAATGATTTTGAAAAGATTGTAAGAACTGAATACAAAAACATTAAAAATTTATTGGATTATTTATCTAGCACTAAAGATAATATATTTGTGAGAATGACTGGGAGTGGTTCTTGTTGTTATGCTACTTTTAAAAAGAAAGAACAAGCAACCAAAGCAATAAATGATATAAATTATAAATTTTCAGATTTTTGGTCATATCTTGGACAAAATAATGTTATTTAAAATTAATATTTTTTTTAAAAATTACTACAGCGAATAAGAATAGTTTTGAATACATCTAATTTTTTTAATGATGCATTTTAAGTATAAAAATTTTTGTAAATTCTTGACTACTATTTATGTTATGTTATAACATATCATATGAATAAAGATACTATTTTCCAATTTCTAAACAAAAGTAAAAAACCTATTTCAGCTTATGAAATATTGGATAATTTAAGAGATAAGGGATTTAAAGCACCAATTTCGATTTATCGTGCATTGGACATATTAATTGATGAAGGTAAGGTACATAAAATAAATAATGAAAAGAAATATGTTGTGTGTAATTATAAACACAAAGATGATAATCTAATTTTTAGTGTATGCAAGAAATGCAAAGTTGTCATTGAGTATCAATCAGAAAATATAAATAAATTAATTGCACAATTGTGTAATAACAATAGTTTTAAACAATTAGGAAGCACTATCACAATAGAAGGATATTGTGCAAAATGCACAAGATAGCATATGGGACATTTAATTGAAGATATAGTATGGTTGCAAGATAAGGTAGTAATAAGGGGGTTTGTTTTTGGATTTGTTCATACTCTTATACCACTAATAGGGTTTTATTCAGGTTGGAGCATTAATAGAATGCTTAAAATTGTTTCCAATGGATATGTGGCAGGAATTTTTGGTGTTGTTTTTGCGCATGTAATTGCTGACTTTATTGCCTCAACTCTAGATCCTCATTTGAGATCAGCGGCTTTAGGTATAGTTTTGGGAGGATTGCTGCCTTTGATTGCAGTTCCTTTTATGGAAAGATATGTTACCAAAAGTAAATATCATATTGTTGCAGGTGATCACGAAGATATTAAAAAAGATCTAGAAGGCCATCATCATTAATTTAATATTTAACATTTTTTGTGATTGATAGTAGATAAATAAATTATGTATCAATATTAAATTATTAATGAGATTGTTTGTTTTAATTTTCACTTTAAAAAAAGTTCCAATACTTCAATGGAGTTCTTTTGATGCTCTAAATTTTAAGCCAAAAAGTATTACACTAATATATCTTATTCTTGGTTTAATATTATTTGGATTAGGTGAAACATTGTTGATTACTTCTAATGTTGGTGTAAGTCCGTGGACTGTTCTTGCACAAGGCATGTCTATTAAAACTGAATATAGTATTGGTCTAACAACTTTTTTTGTTAGTATAAGTGTTCTGTGTTTGTGGATACCCTTAAAACAAAAACCTGGTATTGGAACAATATTAAACACTATCATCATTTCTATTGTTCTGGAAGCGTCCTTACCTTACCTGCCTTCACCTGAATTGTTTTTATTTCAAATATTACAAGTCATTGTTGGTGTTTTAATTGTAGGTCTTGGAAGTGGTTTTTATTTGATTTCTAATCTCGGTCCAGGTCCAAGAGATGGATTGATGACAGGATTACAAGAAATCACAAACTTACCTATAGCTTTAATACGAGCTATAATTGAAATTAGTGCAGTAGTTTGTGGTTGGTATTTAGGAGGAGTAGTTGGAATAGGGACTATTATATTTGCATTAGGTATAGGCCCTTCTGTGTCAGCTGGTTTGTTTTTCGTAAGTCGTTTTATAAAATAAAAAAACTATACTACAAAGTATCTTTGAATTTGAAATTACTTCATATAATGTGATTGTTTTTCTACAATTTTAGGAGACAAAATTTGAACGAAGATATTTTCCCTAATGGGGCGGCTTGGATGAGCGGCAAATTCATTAAATTATCAGAAGCTAGAATTCCTGTTTTAGACTGGGGTTTTCTGCGGTCTGATGCGACTTATGATGTTGCACATGTTTGGAAAGGTCGGTTTTTTTGTCTAGATAAACACATTGATCGCTTTTTTAAATCTGCGGAAAAACTGAGAATGCCGTGCTTAATAAATCGAAATAAACTGAAACAAATACTTGCTGGATGTGTAAAAAATGCAGGCTTAGAAAATGCTTACGTTGAAATGATTCAAACCAGAGGAATGTCTCAAAACTTTGATAGAGATCCGCGCAAATCCAAACCACGTTTTATTGCATTTGCCGTTCCTTTTGGATGGATATTAAAACCTGAGGAATTTGAAAAGGGCTTGGATGTAGCAGTGAGCAATATTAAACGTATACCTCATAGTTCTATTGATTCAACAATTAAGAATTATCATTGGCTTGATTTAGTTATTGGAATGTTCGATGCCTATGATCGGGGACATAATACAGCACTATTAACTGATGAAGAGAATAATGTTTTAGAAGGACCTGGATTCAATATTTTCTCTGTAGATGAAATCGGTTTAGGTACGCCTGATCGAGGAGTTTTAGAAGGCATAACTAGACAAACTGTAATAGATTTAGCAAAGGAGTTAAATCTTCCATTTAATTTAAAACAATTGTCATTGCAAAAATTAATATCTTCAAAAGAGTTATTTGCTACTTCAACTGCAGGTGGAATAATGCCGATTACAAAAATAAATGGTCAGAGTATAGGAACAGGTATTCCTGGTGAAATAACAAGAAAATTACATAAGATTTATTGGGATAAACACACCGATCCAACTTGGACCTCGTCTGTAGAAGATCTTCTGAAATAAGATTAGTTCAAACTGATTTAGTAATCCCACCATCTACGCGAATATTTTGACCTGTAATATATGCCGCCCCTTCTGATGCAAGAAAACTTATTACCTCTGAAATTTCTTTTGTTTTGCCGTAACGTTTAAGAGGAATCCGGATTTTAAATTCTTCTTTTTCAGGTAAACTATCTATAAAGCCAGGAAGAATATTGTTTATTCTAATATTATCTGAAGCATATTTGTCAGCAAATAATTTTGTAAAAGATGCAAGGCCTGCTCTGAATACCCCTGAAGTTGGAAATACAGGATCAGGTTCAAATGCCGCAAAGGTTGATATGTTAATAATAACACCTGATTTTTGCTGTTGCATAATGGGAGTAACTAATCTGGTAGAACGTACAACGTTCATGAAATACGTATCCATTCCTTTATGCCAATCTTCATCAGTCAATTCAAGTATTGGTCCTCTTGGTCCGTGACCAGCACTATTAACTAGTACATCAATACGACCCCACTCATTTTTAGTTTTATTTACAATTTTTTTTAAATCATCATTTGACTGATTAGAGCCTGTAACGCCAATACCTCCAAGTTTTTTTGCCAATAACTCACCTTTTCCAGAAGAAGATAAAATAGAAATCTTAAATCCGTCAGATGCTAGTTTTCTTGCAGCGTCCGCACCCATACCAGTCCCTGCAGCAGTTAAAATTGCAACTTTATTTTTGATCATGATTTATTTTATTAGAAACTTATTCATTACGATTATTCTACCACGAACCACAAGAAACACTAAAAAAAAGTAATTAAAAAAAGCTTTTTTATTGCGATTATCTTATCATCTACAATGAGAAATGTTTAGGCTTATTATAATATGTTATAATTATTAATGCGATGATTAAAAAAATTAATTTAACTAATGAGATTGATGCGTTTAACAATAATGGTTTTGTTATATTCGATAAATTTCTATTAGAAGAAAATATAGAAGTATTAAAGAATAGATTTAATGATTTATTTGATGGTAAATTTGAAAATACGATAGAACCTGATGAATGGAATTGGAAAAAAAATTTAAGTGATCCAAGTGCAACAAGACAAATATGTAATGTTTGGAAGTCTGATAATCTGATTAGAAAAATAGTTTGTAACGAGACCATAGGCTTAATAGCTTCTAAATTGATGGAGTGGCAAGGTGCCCGTCTTGTTCAAGATAATATTTTATGGAAACCATCTGGTGGAAAAACACTTGGATACCATCAAGATTCTTCTTATATAGATTGGATTGTTCCCCAAACAATGATTTCCTGTTGGATGTCTCTCGATCAAACCAGTCAAAAAATCGGTACACTTGAATTTGTTACAGGATCTCATAAATGGGGATTAAGTCCTCCAACAGTAAATTTTCATTCACCAGATGATTATCGTAGAGAATTAATTAATTTTGCGAAAGATAATAATAAAGAATTAAATATAACATATGTGGAAGTCCCTCCAGGTGGTGCTTCCTTTCATCATGGTTACACTTGGCATGGCTCTGGAATTAATAAAACAAGTTTGAATAGAAGAGCTATAGTTTCTCATTGTATTCCATCTAATGCTAAATTCCATTCAACCAACATAGGTGGCACAGGTAAGATTTACAAACGTTATAAAAAGCTTAACACCAATGAAATGGATGAGTCCTTCTTTCCTATTCTTTGGAATAAGGAAGGCTATCAAACATTCAATTAATTTTGTTTACTTTCATTAATTTCGTTAAAAAATAACTTAATAAGTGACTGGGGCGGTAGGATTCGAACCTCCGAATACCAGCTCCAAAAGTCAATGCCTATCCGAACGGCGCATGAAAAATGCTGGTATTGCTTGTTTTATTTTTTTAGAATTGTAAAAACTGGGTACGTGAGTGTGGCGTATGTGTGGTAAGAAAAATTTAAAAAATAATGATTACATAAACATAAGAGATTAATAATAATACAATTGTTATTCCAAAAACTATTATTACTTTTCTCATATTCATAATTATTTTTTTTTTTTAGATTGTTTTTTAGTTTTTGTAAGTTTTTCCAAATCTTTAGTAAGTGTCTTTCTTAGCCATGTAAAATCTTTTTTTATAGTAGGAGATACATCCATTTCTATAAATTTTAAAAATTTATCTATTATTTTATTTTCCATTTTATCAAATTATACTACCACTAAGCATATAGAATGTTGAGAGATAAAGAATAAATTTATTTACTATCCCTTTCAAATGATGGTAATCTTAAATCTAGATCATAATAATCTAATTTATCTTTTGTAAAAATATTAGAAACCGTTTTCATTGTAGTGGGGTTGGTGAACATTCCAGCAGCAATGTCCAGCTCCTTGCTTTTCAGCAATTTGAAAAACATGCTTGCCCCACATCTAGAACAAAAACCTCTTTTACCTACTTTGGATGAATGGTACCACTTAAGGGTTTTCTTTGAAATGAAAGTAACATTTTCCTCTAGGCAGTAGGTATATGCGGCATAGTTTCCATGAGTTTTTCTACATTGGGAACAATGGCAATTAATAACTTTACCAATTTTTCCCTTTACTTTTATCTTAATTCCACCGCAAAGACATTTAGCAATTTTATAAGATACTTTCTTTTTCATCACATCATCTTACCACCAACCACGAAGGATGTTGAGAATAAAAAAGAATAAATCTTCTCTAAATAAAATGTTTTATAGAGTAATTATATTAATTTAATGTAGAAATAAAAAAATGAAACTCAACGCAACACAACTTAAAGAAATCGAAGAAAATGGATATGTCATTCTACCAGATTGCTTTTCAAATGAAGAAGTAAATAATCTGCGCAAAGCCATGACAACAATCTTTAAAGAGAAAACTGAAGCTAACATAATTGAAAAGTCTTCTGGCGTTGTTCGTACTGCAATGGGCTTACATCTTCGGAGCAAGATTTTTGATGATCTTACACGGCACCCTAAATTTTTTGAACCTGCGTGTCAGATACGTGGTCATAATCTTTATATTCAGCAGACAAAAATTAATGTCAAAGCTGCCTTTACTGGTGAAGTTTGGCAATGGCATTATGATTTTGCAACCCATTTTGGAGAAGATGGAGTACCCAAACCATTGGCTTTGAATTTACATGTCTTTTTTGATAAAGTTACTGAATTCAATGGTCCACTTTTCTTCATTCCTAAATCTCATAAATATGGTTCTGCACCTTCAAAACTTGATACAGTCACCACGAATTATCCTTTATGGGTTGTAGATCAGCAGAACGTCAAAACTCTTGTAAAAGAAAATGGAATTGTATCGGCTCATGGGAAAGCTGGTACAGTTGTTATTTTTGTAGATAACTTAGTACATGGTTCAGCACAGAACATGTCGCCTATGGACAGAGCAATTTTTTCAGTTATTCTTAATCCTTGCGACAATGCTCAAACCAAATTTGCCCGACCTGAATACAAACATGGACGAGATTTTAAACCTATTAAGGCTTCATCTTATAAAAGTCTGTTAATTTGATTATGAAAAAATGGTTGAGGCGGTAGGTTTCGATCCTACGAATGTCGGCTCCAAAAGCTGGTACTTAAAGCTTTGTGGAGTTCTTTTATATGGTGTTCCTGGGAATGAATAATTTGTAAAAAATTCTTAATCTAAAGACCGACTTGTAGTTTTAATAAAAGTTGCGATAATATTTCTTCACACTTATTAATTTGATCGATACTTATATATTCATCTGGTTTATGACCTTGTGACATTGAACCAGGGCCACAAATAGCTGTGGGAATTTGCAATTCATTACTAAACAACCCTCCTTCCGTTCCAAATGAAACTTTAAAGGTGCTGTTATTTCCAGTTAAAGATTTTAACAAATTTACTACATCAGAATTTTTAGATGTCCTAAGAGATGGATATTGATTTGTAATATTAATATGAATTTTTGCTGTAGGGAAATCTTTTAAATATTTTGTTAAAATACTTTCAGCACTTTTTCTTATATCTGCTAATATGATATTAGGATCATCTTCAGGTAAATTTCGAATTTCAAAAAGAAAACTAGCACTATTTGGGACAATATTTAAAGTAACACCTCCTTCTATTTTTCCAACGTGTAAAGTTGTATGAGGTACTTCATATTCATCATCGTGTGCAAATTGCTTTTTTATTTTATCTTGAATTAAGCGAATTTCATTGATCATTTCAGATGCTAAATAAATGGCATTTAGTCCACTTGTAGACAAAGCAGAATGTGCTTCTTTGCCTTTAAGTTTAACTGATACATTTACTTTTCCTTTATGTTCTGTTGCAATTTGCATTAGGGTCGGCTCTCCAACAATACAAAAAAGTGGTATAAAAGGTGCTTTTTTAAGCATTTCAATCATGGAACGCACTCCCACACATCCTATTTCCTCATCATACGATAAGGCCAAATGTAGAGGGGTAGTTAAATTCATATGTGATGCTTTAAGTGCTGTATGTAGCGCACAAGCTAAAAAACTTTTCATATCGGCTGTACCTCTTCCATATATTTTATTATTTTTTTTTGTTATTTCAAATGCCGGAACAGTCCAAGATTGACCTTCTACAGGAACAACATCAGTATGTCCGGATAATAATACTCCAGGAATGTTGCGTGGACCAACAGTTGCAAAAAGATTAGCTTTGGTACCATTGTCATTCTTTATAATTTTCACTTCGGCTCCGACTTTTATTAATTGATCAGAGCAGTAATCGATTAGTTTGATATTAGAATCTGCACTTATTGTTGGCAATGCTATTAGTTTTTTTAGAATATCAATAGTTTCCATGTTTTATTAGTCCAATTTTAATATGCATATTTTTCTATTTTGTCATAATACTAAATTCAAAACAGCAAATAAGTATAAAGAAATTTATTTTATTTGCATATTTAGAAAAATCTAAGCATTGCAAAATAAAATTATAATTTTCGTAAACAATATTTTCAATATATCTGCTATAAAGAATCTTCCGAGGATATTATTTTTATTTAAGCAAGAATGGATAACGATGATGACTGAGCATACAAATACTCTAATAGTAGGGGGTGGCCAAGCAGGGTTAGCGATGAGCGCACATCTTAATAAAATGGTTGATCACATTATTCTAGAAAGACATCGAATTGTTGAAAGATGGCGCACTTCTCGATGGGACTCATTAGTAGCTAATGGTCCTTCTTGGCATGATCGATTTCCTTCTATGGAATTTTCTGATGTAGAGCCAAATGCTTTTGCTCACAAAGATAGTGTTGTAACTTACTTTGAAAATTTTGCTAAAAAAATTAAAGCACCAGTACGTTCTAATGTAAATGTTGAAGAAGTAGTAAAGTTACCTAAGGGAAATGGTTTTAAGATTACAACTTCTGATGGAATGTTTGAAGCCAAAAATGTAGTTGCTGCAACTGGACCATTTCAGGAACCAATTATTCCAACATTAATTCCAAAAGATAGCGAGATTAAACAAATTCATTCTCAAAGTTACCGTAATCCTGAACAATTATCTAATGGAACAGTTCTAGTGGTAGGGGCTGGATCATCAGGTTCACAGATTGCAGAAGAGCTATTGCGATCGGGAAAAGAAGTTTATTTGTCTATAGGGCCCCATGATAGACCTCCACGACGATATAGAGGTCGTGATAATGTATGGTGGCTTGGTGTATTGGGAAAGTGGGAAGCAAAAACTCCTAGTGCTAATACTGAGCATGTTACAATTGCCGTTAGTGGTTATGATGGTGGCAAAACAATAGATTTTAGAAAATTTGCGCAACAAGGAATGAAATTACTTGGGTTAACTAAGGAATTTAAAAATGGACATTTATATTTTGCAGATGATTTAAAACAAAATATTGTAAATGGTGATACAAATTATTTATCCTTATTAGATGAGGCCGATTATTATGTTAATAAAAATGAATTAAATTTACCTGAGGAACCAGAGGCTAGGATTTTGGATCCAGATCCTGAGTGTGTCACTTATCCTATTCTTGAACTAGATCTTATTGAATCTAATATTCAAACTATTATTTGGGCAACAGGATATAAACAAAATTTTAAATGGTTAAAGGTGAATGCATTTGATGATAAAGGAAAACCTTTCCATAATAATGGAGTTTCTAGAGAAGAAGGAATTTATTTTCTTGGATTACCTTGGCTTTCTATGCGAGGCTCATCTTTTATATGGGGTGTTTGGAAAGATGCAAAATATTTAGCGGAACATATTGCGAAGAAGAAAATAGATAGTGTACAAGTAAAATAAAATAAGATTTTATATGGCTCATACCCGAATAAGAAAATTTAATACGAGAGATACCTATCCCGAACAAAATTTGGATAATGATCTTTGTCAAGTAGTTGTCACAGAGGGAGGTAAGATTATTTGGTTGAGAGGCCAATGTCCGCAAAATTTAGATGATGCTGTTAATATTGCTAGTAGTGATCCAGCAGAGCAGACGCATAAAGTTATGCAAAATATTTCACAGTTAATAAAAGAAGCAGGCGGAGAAATGAAACATTTAGTAAAAATGGTAGTTTACATAACAGATATTAAAAACAGAGAAGCAGTTTATCGAATAATTGGACAGTATACTAAAGGTGTTCATCCAGTTCAAACAGGTTTGGTTGTAAATGAATTAGCTCGTCCTGAGTGGTTAGTAGAAATTGATGCAACTGCGGTAATTCCGAAATGACATTTTCACTTGTTGCCAAATGTGAAAAGACAAATATGTTCGGAGTTGCAATTGCTTCTTCGTCTCCAGCCGTTGCTGCCCGATGCTCATATACACGTGCAGGTGTTGGAGCTGTTTCAAGTCAGAACGTAACCGATCCTTCTTTAGGTCCTTTAATTTTGGATTTGATAGAAAATGGTCTTTCATCCACACAAGCCATTAATAAAATTAAAGCAACCACTAAAAACTTAGAATTTAGACAAGTTTTAGTAATTGATTCGAAAGGTCAAACTGCACTCCATTCTGGAGAGAATTCGTTAGGTATTTCAGCTGCTGCAGCTGGATTAAATGTGTTATCTGCTGGTAACCTTTTAGATAATAATGGAGTACCGACAGTAATTGTTAACAAGTTTGAAATTTCATCTGGAGATTTAGGTGACAGGTTAATTTCATCATTAATGGCAGGTTTACAAGCAGGTGGTGAAGCTGGACCAATACATTCAGCTGGTATCAAAATAAGCCATAAAGTTTCTTGGCCCATAGTTGATCTTAGGTGTGACTGGTCTGAAGCTTATCCAATAGAAATGGTTGCTGAAGCTTGGAAGGTTTATAAACCACAAGTCAATGATTATCTTCAAAGGGCATTGGATCCAACTAAGGCGTCGTCATATGGTGTAATAGGGGACCTCTAATTAGGCTTGTAAAGTGCTCACATAGTGCATACACACGCAAGTGACGCCTATGTGACGGAAAACACATTTTTATTGAAAAATTATTAAAGAAATAATATTGAGGAGATAAGCATGAATTTAAACGCAAAGACAATTCTTAATCACAAAGTAGTTGCAGCAGTTAATTTGTTTTGGGCAATCTTCCACATTTGGATTGCTATAACAATAGAGCAAGATTATTTTTTCTTGGCTATTGTTATCGTATTCGTGCTGACATTCATTGGCGCCTACAGGGTTAGTGAAAACATAGCTCGAAATGTTTTCCTCGTAACTGGTTTGCTCTATTTCTTCCCCCTTGTGGGAGGCGTCATACCTACATTGATGTCAAGTGATTTATCGATGTTGGATACAGGGGGCTCACTGATTTGGTTAGTCATCATTGCGTGGACCTTATTGGCTGGTACAACAAAATGGACCGGTCTCGGAAAATCCGAATCTGAGGCGTCTGAATGAAGCCAAAGATTCCTTTCTAAATAAGGTTTAATCTCTTACTATTCTCATGTCTGAAATCCCAATAGATCTTATTTGGAATCTTGATAATGGAGCAATGTTGATATTGCTTGGTTTATTCTTTTAGAATTTTAAATACTGGGTGCGCGAGTGTGGCGTATGTGTGTCGAAAATTCAATTAATTGCACGGGTGTTTTGATCGTTATTACAAACCAGAAGTATCAAATTTTAACAATTCAAAATTAATGTTTTTTTGATTAGTTAATTTTATTATATCTTTATTTAATATAATTTTTAATATTGTCCCCCTCTGGATCATCAAAAAATGCCGAGATAAAACTTGCTAAAAATATTAATATTCTATTTTTTTATAAAAATAATCATTATTGAAAGAAAATAACAAAACAAATTTCATTTTAGTTAGTATTTTATTTATTTCTAAAAAGTTATTTAATATCTCAACCTGAAGAAACACTCTATTTGCTTCAAGTAATTTTTTTGCTCCTTCAATTACAAATTTCTCGTGTCCTTCAGTATCAATTTTTATTAAAATATTTTTATTATTAAAAGAAATTATGTCATCTAGTTTTCTTAGTTGACTTGTCACTTTCCCTTTTTTATGAGCAACATAACCAGCAGATTGATAATGTCCGAATTTTTTTTGTGTTTTCATTTTTGAAATATAGTTTTTATTTGATAACCCACAATTGTAAGTAACTACTTTATTTTCCAAATTATTTAATTTTAAATTTCTTAAAAGTTTTGCATATGTGCGAGTAACTGGCTCAAAAGCAATTGTTTTAATATTAGAATATTTTTTTTTAATTATTAAAGAGTAAATACCCGAGTTTGCACCCACATCAATAAAATTATCTATTTTGTATTTATCTATATACTGATAAATATTTTTGAAATTTTCCTCTTCATAAGATTGTGTAAAAAAAATTCTTCTATCGTGTGTATCTAAAATATTAGTTTCTAGCAAAATATCTTTGTAGTTTATAACAAAATCTTTTTTGTTGATTAAAATTAATAATCTTCTTAATAAGCTGGGCAATAGTCGTTTCAATATCGGCAGTTTAATTAAATAAGAAAATAAAATCATAACCAAAAAAAACTATAATATAATCAATAAATAAAAATGTAACAAACTTCATAAGAACTTTATATTGTTATATGGAAAGAAAAAATAATTTTTTTCTTTCGAACGAGTGCTTGCCATTTCTTCCTTTCCGAGTGAGACATATGTGAGACAAACTCACTCTACTCGGAATTAAACGGCAATTTTTTGGCTGGGGCGGTAGGATTCGAACCTACGAATGCCGGCTCCAAAAGCCGGTGCCTTACCGCTTGGCGACGCCCCAAAAACTCTGTGTTTAATATTTAATTGGGACAATCACAAGATATAAATTTTATTTAATTATTCTTCTCATTGTAAATATATTTTTATTTTTTGTAATTTTATTAGTTTTTTTTTCAAGTACACTTACTTTATCCCAGGTAGATGATAGAATTTTTCCATTAATAGATTTATTTTTAAATAAAAACTTAATCATATCCAAAACAGTTTCAAAAACGATATTTTTATTTTTTAATTTTAATGATTTTTCTATGATTTTAATCTCATTATTTAAATATTTTTTTCCTTTATTCAAAATTTTTTTAGATAGATTTGTTGGCATTAATCCTGGTGCAATTACATTAATATTTATCAAATATTTTTTTGTATCCAATGAACTAGCTAAGTTTTCTGAAAATTTAATTAAAGCAATTTTTGAACAAGAATATTCATTTAAATTTTTTCTAATTCCTGTTGGATAAGTAGTAGCACCACCACCTGAAAAAAATATAATTGAACCTGTAGTATTTTTTTTCATCATTTTTAAAACAGTATCCACAATAATTGTTTGAGAAAAAATATTCACCTTAAATACACCAATCCAGGATTTATAGTTAGTATTAAAAGGGTGAGAAATTTTACCTAAATCAGCACTACAATTAATATAAAGTGATAAAGTTTTAAATTTAATTTTAATTTTTTTTAAAGTTGAAATTAATTTTTTTTCATTCAATAAATCACAAATATATTGTTGATGGTTCTTTGAATTGATACTTAATTCTTTTCTATTTAAAGAAATTACATTGAAGTTTTTATCAATAAAATATTTTAATAAAAAAAAACCTAACCCACCTGTTGATCCACAAAGTAATATATTATTATTATTATTATTCATTGGACTAATATAGGTCTATGGCATATTTTTTAAGTATTTTAAGAGGTATTAGTTCTAAGGTTTTTACATTCGTTTTTCGTAAGTAGATTTGACATGCTATTCCTGCTTCAATTGCTTGAGCGTAAGATTTTGCACACACACACCAGGAGTCATTATTTTTTAGGCCTGGAAAACCAAAATTAGGACTAGGAGTAATTAAATCGTTTCCAGTTATTTGAAGAAATTTTAAAAATTTCATGTTGACTTTGGCACATACAGTATGCGATCCTAGATCTGCTGCATCAGTATTACAACAACCATCTCTATACCAGCCAGTTAAAGGTTGATGAGAACAATCTTCAAGTTTTTCACCTAAGACATTTTTTTGATATTTTTCACTCATAATTTCTATACTATATCCTTCGCTTGAAGTTGCGCATAGCAAAAAAATATTTTTAATATTTGTTACTGCTTACTTAAGATTACTTAGAAACATCTAGGTTTATTTCAAAAAACTTTAGCTTATACTGTGTCTTAAATTACTTATTTTCCCTATGATTATTTAGTAGGCCTAAGCAATTTTCAAAAATTGGATTTGGTAAAATTCTTAAATAAGACATTACATATGTTGGTAAAGTTACAAAATATTGTGTTTTTGGCTTTTTAGATTTTAGAGCAATATAAACTTTTTTTGCAACTGATAATGCTGGAAGTGTAAAAAAATTTTTTCCTTCTTCTAAATATTGCATTATTTTATAATATTTCTTCTTGTAAACACTATTATTAATTTTTAGACGTTTTAAATTTTTTATAGCATTAATATTAAAATTTGCTTCAATAGGACCTGGTTCAATTAATGAAACTTTAATATTTGTGTTTTTTAATTCTAACCGCAAACTTCTAGCGAATGCTTCCATTGCGAATTTAGTAGCATTATATGCAGAACTAAAAGGCAAAGAAACTAACCCTAATACAGAACTATTAAATATAATTCTTCCTTCATTTTGTTTTCTCATAAATGGAATAAATAAATTTATCAGCTCAATATGGCCAAATATATTTGTTTCAAACTGTTCACTAATTAAAGTTCTAGTTAGATCTTCAACAGCGCCAAATTGTCCATATCCAGCATTGCAAAATATCCCATACATTAAATCATTTTTCACTATTTTTTTTATTAAACTAAATGCTTTTTGAATACTAATGGAGGAAGATGTATCTAATTGAATTGAATAATCAAATTCTTTTGATAAGTTTTTAACATCTTTATTATTGCGGCAACTCACTATAATTTTAAAATTTTTCTCTTTCAAATATTTTGCAGTTGCATAGCCTATACCTGTTGAACAACCGGTGATAATGACATATTTTATTTTTTCCATCGAACAATTTCAATATAGTAAATTTTTTGATATTAATATAAGATTAATAAACATCAGAATAAGACATAGATAAATTCCATTTTTTTTTATTAATTTTTTTCTTACTTCTATAGAGAAATATTCTATTTTTTAAACTGACTTTTTTAAAATTGGAATATTTAATAAGAATATTCGCATCATTAATTGTCCATATAGAAAAATTATTAATTGATAAATTGTAAAAAAAATTATTAGCAAATTTAATTGCATCTAGTATATAATTTTTAGGACAAACTAATTGACAAATATGACCAATTTTTGTTTTATTTTTTGATAAATATTCTTTTAAAATGATAAACCCAATTGGTCGAAATTGATTTTTTATTTCGAAAATAGTATATTTTGATTTTGGATTAAAAACATATCTCCAGTTGAGATAATTCTTGCTACATAAAATATCTAATCTATTATTTAAATTTTTTTCCCATAAATCTTGATGAATATTTTTAAATTCTGTAATTAAATTGTATTTCAATGATTTTTTTTCAATTTTTGTAATTTTTTTTTCTAGTAAAGGAATTAGACTAACTTGAGACCAATTTGTTTTAATAAAAAAAGGAACAGATTGTTCATTTGGAAAAGTAATATTTAATTCAGTATATTTATCCATATAATTATTGTTATTAAATAATAATTTAGAAAAGATTCCTTGTCCTCTATAATTGATATTGGTCAACGCATGTTGGTTTCTATATCCATCAAAAATCTTATTATTCATTTTCATTTTAATAGGTATTGAAGTTGATAAGCCAACTAATTTATAATTTGATAAAGCTATAAAAACTTTAGCTTTACCAAATGGATTATTAAAATACTCCCATTCAATAAATTTTTTATTCCATCCTATAATTGGAAAAAATTCTTTTAAAAATAAAGGAATTAAGTCAATATCATTATTGTTTGCTATTCTGTAAAATATTTTATGGCTCATCTTGAGTTAGTTATTTAATTTATTCTATTATCACAATCACAATAAACTTTGAAAAGCAAAGTCTCTAGCAAAAATATCCTATATGTTTATTGTGTTAAATGATAATATTTTTAAAACCACGGTGTTTTTTATTAATCATTTTCACTATTTTTTTCAAAATAATGATACGGTCTATACAAAATGAATTTGATTATGTTATGAGAAAATTGTGATATTGATAACTAAGCTTATTTCAGTAAATGAATAATATTATTATAAAACAAAAATTCTAATTTTTACTCATTGCAAAAAAATATGAGTAAAAATCGTGGTATATTGAACTATAAAATTTCATTAAAATATATTCTTTTATTTTTGTATTTAAATTTCTTTATAATTATTTTATTTGGAGCAGCAGTAAATCATGGAGTTGCAAAAGGAAAGTTTTCTGATACATTTATAATTAGATCAATAGTATTAATAAGTTCTTTGCCATCTTTAACAGTTAATTATCTTAATTGTGGTATTTTCGAAAATGTACAATCATGTTTTAAACTTGGTAATGCAGGTTTAGAATTTTTTACTGAAAAAACAGGAAAAGGAAATTTTTTTGCTGATAAACCAATTGGCTTAACACATTTTACAAAATCTTCAGAGGATTTAGAAGGTTATTTATTAATTCCTTTGTACTTCTTGGACGAAAAAAAAACTAAAATACAATTAGTAGATATTAACACAAAGAAAATTATTAATACTTGGGATTCTGACATCAATAAAATTAATTCACAATCCTTAATTGATAGAAATTTAAGTAATTTAGAAAGAGACAGCAATCAAAGTCGTTATCAATATTTTAATCCTCTTTTATTTGATGACGGCAGTATAGTAGTTAATTCGGACTCACCATTGATAAAGATTGATAAATGCTCAAAATTGGTATGGCAAGTTGATGAATTATTTCATCACGCCAGTAATTTTGATCACAATGGAAATATTTGGACCCCAACTACAAAAATACCAGGAAATTTTTTAAAGTTTAATATTAATTATTATGATGATGAAATAACAAATATAGAAGCAAAAAATGGAAAGAAATTATATCAAAAGTCTGTGACTGAAATACTTGTTGAGAACAATTTAATAAATCTCATAACCAACTCGTATGAAGGCAATGATCCTATTCATTTAAATGATATTGAGCCTGTATTAAATGAAAGTGAATTTTGGAAAAAAGGTGATGTGTTTTTATCATTAAGAAATTTATCTATGATAATTTTATTCAGACCCTCTGAAAATAAATTAGTATGGTATAAACAGGGTCCATGGAGGCATCAGCATGATATTGATATAATTGATAATGAAACCATAGCTGTTTATGACAATAATACAGATCTAAAACCTGAATTTATAAAAGCAGATCCTCAATCAAAACATAATGATGTTTTGTTTTATAACTTTGCTTCAAAACAAATAACAAATCCATATGGAAAGTTGTTTTATAAACATAATATTAGGAGCAAAACAGGTTCTCTGTTTACAGTATTAAGTAATAAAGATATTTTTGTAGAAGAAACAGATTATTCTAGATTGCTGAGGGGCAATACAGATGGAAGTGTAAAGTGGGAATTTATTTGGGACGCAAAAATTAATTGGGCACGTTTTTTAAATGAAAAAAAATATAATAAAATTATAGAAACATTATATAAAACAGAATGCCCTTAATTATTTTATTTTTATTATTTGTTTCAAATCCAGTCTACGCCTATATCGGGCCAGGAATGGGTATCGGAATATTTATAATGATTATTTTATTTATAATTTCTATTGTTTTATTTTTATTTTCTTGTTTATATTATCCATTTAAGATTTTGTTTCAAAAATTGAAAAAAAAGAAACTATAAAATTGACTTTTTTTATTCCTTATCTAATTATTATTGTATGCTATGAGTTATTAACTAGGTTTAACATTGTTAAAGACATTAGAAATTATATAGATATTCTTAAAAAAATTCCAAAAACGTTGAAACAAAAGTCATATTCAGATGAAATGAAATTTAAATTTATGATTCAGAATAGTGCAGAGCTAATGTTTTTAAGCATATATTTTTTGATGAAAATAATATTTATAATATTCCCATTAATAGTATTAATGAGTTTGGATTATTTTTTTGGTTCTAATTTTTCAAAATTTATTTATGATATATTTTTTTATATAATAGCATTACTAGTTTTATTTATTTATATTAGATTAAAAAAAATGATTTATGATTGGGAATTATAATTTTTTTGAAAGGTTTTTACACAAGATAGTATTAAAAAATAATATATTAAGTAATTTTCTTTTTGATATTGAAAAATACCTTTTTCTTCAAAAAGAACATACTAATTATTTAAGTATTTTTATTACTGGCTTGGCAAGAAGCGGCAGCACATCTTTGTTAAACTCTTTTTATAATACCAATAAATTTGCGTCACTTACCTATAAAGATATGCCCTTTATTATAGCACCAAACCTGTGGAATAAAATTAATTTTAGATTAAATAAAAAATATTCTCAAAGAGCTCATAATGATAATATTTATATAAATTATGAAAGTCCTGAAGCATTTGAGGAAGTTTTTTGGAAAAAAATTTTAAAAGAAAAATATATTTTAAAAGAAAATTTAATTTCCCATAATCTTTCTGAAATTGAATTAAATCAATTTAAGTATTTTATTAATTTAGTTTTACGATGTAAAAATTTAAATTACTACGTATCAAAAAATAATAATAATATTTTAAGAATTAAAGCATTATCAAACAATTTAAATAATGCATTATTTATTGTACTTTTTAGAGATCCAATAAATCAATCAAATTCATTATTAAATCAACATTTAAAATTTATAGATTTACAAAATAAAAATAATTTTATTGAGGATTATATGAACATGCTTGGACATTATGAATTTGGGAATAATCATAAGAGAGTTAAGTTTAAAGAAAATTATATACATAATAATTTCAACAATTTAGATTATTGGATTGAAATTTGGTATAAAACTTACAGTCATTTATTTTTGAATTATAACAAAAAAAATGTTTATTTTATTTGTTATGAAGATTTATGCAAAAATACAAATATTTATCTTAAGAGAAAATTAAAAGACTTTGATGTGTTTGAAAATATTACTTTTACGTCCATGTTTAACAAAAATCAATTTTATAAAAAAACTAATGGTTTATTAGAAAAAAAATCTTATGAATTATATGAAAAAATGAAAAATATTTAATTTATTTCTTAATTTTTTATTATTACCATGTAGTTATTTTTTAATTTTTCTAAACTCATTTAAAAGATTTTTTATTGAATTACTGAAATCTACTTTAGTTTTCCATTTTACATCTTTTTTAAATTTATTAACATTTGGTATTTGGTAAGTAACATCCTGAAGTCTTAAACGTTTGCGGTCAAGTTTTAAGACAATCTTTTTCTTAGAAAGTTTTATTAAATTTTTTAAATAACTTTTAACAGTAATAATATGATCTCCACCAATATTATATATTTCTCCTACTTTGCCATAAAGAGCAGTTTGCCAATATGCATTCATCGCATCTGCGATATCTTGAACACATCTTACACTATCTAAATTGCCATGTTTAAGAGTTTTTTTTCTACCTTTTTCGATATCAACTATTTGTTTAGCAAAAGCACTCATAAATAAATTTTCTCTTCTTGCATTAGAATAGGAAAACATACGTGTTATTATAATATTAAGACCATAGCTTCTATAATAAACCTGAGACATTAAATCCTGAAATGCTTTCGATACTGCATAAGGACTCACAGGCCTCATTGGTTGGTTTTCTTTTATTGGTGTCTCGCTTTTGGTTACATTGCCATATACTTCTGAAGAACTACAGGTAATTATTAGTGATTTAAGTTTTAGAATTCTTATGGATTCAAAAAGATTTATTGTTATTAAATTATTATTAGTGATTATTTCTGCTGGCAAATCAAAAGATTTCCTCACGTCTGCATTGAACGCTAGATTATATATTAGATCAGGCTTTGTTTTTTTTAATACCAGTTGTAATTTTTTCTTATTTTTTAAATTTAATTTAAAAAAGGAAACTCTTTTTGGTGATATTTTTTTAGAAGGATTTTCTTTAAGAAAGTTAATTAATTGTTTTAATTTTTTTTCTGATCTATATGTGCCATATATTCTAATTTTACTATCTTTTTCTAAAATCGTTTCACACAAATAACTGCCTCCTGATCCAGTAATTCCGGTAATAAAACATTTTTTGAATTTTCTTTTGATATATTTCATTGAATTAAAATTTATTAAAAAATCTAATATATTATTTTGTTAACTCTATAATAGCCTTTTTAATTTTTTTGATAGACAATCCATTGATGTCTAGTAACTTTGATCTACCAATATTTTCATAAATGAATTTATCCGGAAGACTAAGATTTTTTATTTGTTGATTTTTATATATATTTTCATAAATTAGTGAGCCCAAACTTCCGGACAAAGTTTGTTCGTCTAACGTTAATATTGATTTATATTTACTCAATTCTTTTTTTAATTTTTCAGGAAAAGGTTTGGATCTTATTAAATCAATTATAGTAATTTTTGATTCATATTTTTTGCTTAAGTCATTTACAGCCTCAATTGCTCTCGAAATGATAGTTCCATGGCTAACAATACAAACCCCACCTGTCTTTAATTTAGATTTTTTCAAAATCCTATATCCATATTTAATTTGACTTAAATTTAATTTTGTTGATAAATTTAATCCAGGACTTCTATCCAATCTAATAAATTTAGGTCCATTATTTAAAGTAGTTTGCTTAGCTATTAATTTTGCAACCAATGGATCAGAAGCTGTGTAAATTTCACAATTCGGTAAGGTTCTTAAACATGCAAAATCTTCTGTTGAATAATGAGTTGGACCTGAATTAGCATAACTTAATCCAATACCAGTAATAATTGAACAAACATCTAAGTTCATTAAACAAGAAGCAGTTTTATGTTGTTCAATGCATCTTAAAGAAAGAAATGGAGCCATTGCATAAATATAAGTTTTGTTGCCCTCTAAAGATAAACCAGCAGCAAAATCAACCATATTCTGCTCACAAATTCCTAAATGTAAAAATTGTGATTTTAAATTAAATCTGAAATTATCAAGTGCCGGCGCTCCAAAGTCAGCACTTAAAAAAAAAATTTTTTTATTTTTTTTTGCTAATTTATAAATTTCCTCAATAAATTCGTCTCTTTGAAATAAAATTTTGTTAACCATATTAATTATTTAATTGTTCTAAGACTTCATTATAAGTTTTCTCAGAAATATTGTTCCAATAATGCCAATTTGGTTTATTCTCCATTATTTTTATACCCTTACCTTTGATAGTATAAGTCATTAAACAAGTTGGTTTTTTTGAAATTTGTAATTTTTTTAAATTTTTATAGATTTGTACAAAATCATGACCATTACATTTTGCAGTTTTAATTCCAAAACTTTTTAATTTTGCTTCAATATTACCAAGATCTAAACATTTTTTTGGATTGCCTAAGATAATGTTATTGTTAATATCTAAAATAATATACAAATTATCGAGTTTCAAAGAAGACAATAATAATAAAGATTCCCAAGTAGAACCTTCATATAGTTCTCCCTCACTTATGATAATAAAGATCTTTTTATCATTTTTATTTTTTTTTGCAGAAAAAGCAATTCCAGTTCCAAAACCTATTCCATGACCTAGAGATCCAGTTGCAGCTTTAATGCCTGGAATAGAGTTATTTCCAAAAATTCTTAAATTGGTTTTATTATTAATTCCCCAGTTATTCCAATCCTTGGAAGATATGATATTTAAATCATGAAGAATAGGATATTGGGCAAATGTTGCATGACCTTTGCTGACAATAATATCATCTTTTAATGGATGCTTTTTATTTTTTTTGTTCAATCTAACAAATCCTGAGTAATATAAAACAACTAGCACATCCATTATAGACATTGCCGAACCAGGATGTCCTTCCTTAAGCAAATAACATTTTTTGAAGAGTTTTCTTCTCATTTCATTTGCTTTGTTTTTTAATAAATTAATATTCATTTGAATTTTCTAAAATTTGTCTATTTAATTTTATGTTAGAAAGCTTTGTAATATTGTTCTTGCTTTCTTTACCAAATTTTTTTTCAATCATATTTAAAAAATTTGGATTAGTAAAATATTTTTGCCATGCTTCATCTCTAAACTGTAAAACTTCTTTAGAAGTACAGTAGTTTGTCCTCAAAGGTTTACACTCATAAGAAAAAAAAGCATATTCTTCAAATGAATTAGGTAAATCCCATTTTTTTTTCTTTGCTTCGAAATATAAAGGTGATCCAGGCAGGGCTTGGCAAGGGTAAAAATTTGCATGTTCTGTATTTAGTTCCATTGCTAAATCTAAAGTTTCATTCATTCTCTGCATGCTGTCTTCAGGTAAACCAAATATATAATTTCCAAGAATATTTATACCATGGTCATTAATTGATTTTGTAACATCTCTTATATTAACCTTTTCAAATCTTCCTTTGTCTATATTTCTTCTAACTTCTTGATTCCCAGCTTCTATACCAAGACATAACCAGTTGACTCCTGCTTCTTTAAATAATTCGAGTTGATCATTTCTGACTGTATCTACTCTAGCATAAGCCCACAAATTAAATTTTAATCCACGATTAATTATTTCTTTTAATATTGGTACATAAAATTTTTTATTTAAAAAAAACATTTCATCAGACAGCCTAATAGTTTTAACCCCATAATTTGCTAGTATTTCAAGTTGATCTACAAAAAACATTGGGTCCCAGTGTCTCATAAGTTTGAAATCAGATGCTTTGGCATCCGAATTAATGCTATTTCTGTTTACAATATTAATCATACAAAAATTACAACCAAACTTACATCCCAATGAAGAATAAACTGCAACAAAAGGCGTTCTATTTTTTTCTGAAAAAAAAGTATGCCAATAATGGGCTCTATATAAATCTAGTATATTTTTATTTTTAGGTAAAAGATCCCATGCGTAACCTGGTAATTCATTATTTATATCTTTTTCAAGTACAACTTCGCTAGGGGAATTTAATATAGGATTATTTTCTTCATCTTTGTAGCCAATTCCTTTAACTTTGTGGAGATTATTTTTAAGATCAGTTTTTAATAAATTATTTAATGAATATACCCCTTCATTAATGAATACAAAATCAATATAATTGTAGGAGAGCACCTCCATTGGTAAAGCACTGATATGTGAGCCTATAAAACCTATTTTTATCATTGGATGATGCAATTTTAACTGTTGGGCCAATCTAGTTGCTCCAATCATTAAAAACGTTCCTTGGTTTGGTTGTTGGCCATACAGCACAAAACATGCTAATCTGCACTTAGAGTCATTAATTTCTTCAATTGACTGTTCCTCAGTTAATCTTAAAGCATCACAATCAAGTATTTCACAAGATAAATTATTTTTTCTTATATTTGAGGCAAGCAATAAAGCCCAAGTGGGAGGCTCAATGGCAGTATAAATATTGGCTAAGTTTTGGTAAATCTTTTTAGCAGAATTTGGAATTACAAAAAGAACGTCAATCATAAATTGTGGTATGTTGTTTCCAACTGAACATTCTTGTATATTATATATTTTTTAATTGCCATTGCTATTTTATATTATTATTCTCTATTTCTTTATAACAGAACGAATAAAGCAAGCATGAAGGTTGCCATACTAATTCCTACTTTAAACCGGCTTTCTTTTTTAAGGCGTACGGTATTATACTATGATGCTATACAAAGCCCGCATCCTATATATATTGGTGATGCAAGCAATACTGAAACATCTAATGATGCAATTGCATTCCTGACAGATATTAACAATGTTGTAGTAAAGTACTTTCATTGGGAAAAATTGAGTTTTGAAAAAACAACTATCAAACTTGCCAAAGAAGCTTCTGCTGAATTTGAATATTGCACATATCAAGGAGATGATGATTATTTCATTCCTTCTTCATTGACCAAATGTGCTATATTTCTTTCTAAAAATTTTGATTATCGTACAGCACAAGGAAGGGCTGGACTTGTTACTATGGATGGACAAGAACCCTTAGGCACGATCAAAGATATATCAGAATACTGGGGAAAAAATTCACTTGAGGAGTCAAGTAAAATTGAAAGGTTATTATCCTTTCACGATAATTATTTTGTAGCACAGTTTTCTGTACATCGAATTAATGAATTCATAGCTGATAGTAGTGATTTTTCAACTATTATTAATTCTCATATCAGTGAACAATTACACTGTTATACATTTGCTATTAAAGGAAAATCTAAATTTATTGATTGCTTATATTTAATTAGAGTTCGTCATCCTGATTTATACATTCGTCATTATGAAGATGATGTTTTTGAAGCCATGTCTCGTGAAAATTGGCATTATGATTATAACAAAATAATTGACTCTTTGAGTATTATACTCAGTGACGATGATAAAATATCTCTTTCAGAAGCGAAAAAAATTATTTCAGATTTGATAAAACAAAGATTGAAATTTACCATAAAGCATTATCTTCAATTATCTATAAACAACGAAAAGAAAAAGAGTTTTTATATAAGATTGAAAAATATCGTACCTTGTTATTTAATAAATAAATTAAAATACACGAAAAATAAATTATTAAACAAGGAAATGAATTTATTAATGATCAAACATTCACGTTTTCGTTTAGATTTTTTGCCGATTGTAAATAGTCTAACAGGTAAGAAATTTAGTGATGATGAAAAACAGATTTAAAAAAAAATTATTAACCTAATATTAAAAGTTTATTTTATATCTCCATCTCATCTATTGAAATATTATTATAATAGCTTCCAGGTTTATAAATTACAGGCCTTCTTCCAAAAAGGCTTTTGTAATATTTCTTTGTACGAGTCATTACAGAAACAATCACAATTCTGGCATCAACTGATACCCTCGTATAATTCTTAAGAGGCAAAGTACTGTGTAATTTCTTTGCATCGAATAGAGATACTTTTCCATATTTAAAGTTTTGAACAATAGAACTTTTATGAAATTTTAAAGAAATTTCAAAATTATTTTGTCTCATTTTATCTATATCAAAATTATATTCTTCAAATAATCCAACACTTTTTTTCAAAGAGTTTAAAGCAAATCCATATCCTTCACTTTTTGAAGGACTATTAAGAGGTAACCATAAATTTATTTCATAGGGAGGATGGCCATTCATCAAATCTGAATGATAAACAGGATAAAAACTATCTAAGGTTGAATGAGGAAAAAATACTCTTAAAGTTGGATGTTGCTGAAAATAAAAATTTTCACCAATAAAATCTCGAATACCTGTTTTTAGTATTTCAATGTATTTGCTTTTAAAAGACTGATTTAATTCAGCAATATTTTTTGTAAACTTATTCAATCCATAAGTTTGATCAATAATCTTTAATTGATCATCAATTATTAAATGCAGATTTGATAAATCATTAAATGAACAAGAAATATTGTATTTTTCTTTTATCATTTTCAAAAATATATTTGAAAGTTCATTTATATTATTAACATCAATTAATTTATATCCATCATCATATTTATTAGTAAAATAATTATTTTGATAAAAATCTTTTTTAAAATTTTCCATAGTTTGTGTTCTTTGGCGCGCCCGAGAAGAGTCGAACTCCTAACCTCCAGATCCGTAATCTGGCGCTCTATCCAATTGAGCTACGGGCGCTGGTATATAATTTTTTTTTAACTTTAATAAAACTTAACTTCTTTTTGTGCTTTATTGTTATTATACAAATAACATAAAAATTTCCATATAATAACATTTGAGTATGATAACAGTGGAGTCAGTTAAAATGTATACAATTTAATAAATATTCTTTGGAGCTTTACCTGGAACGAAGGGGAAGATCTATCTAGAATATAGCATTAATATATTAAAGCTCGCTTTGTTTTATATTTACCTTGGAAAAACATAGTTTAATTTAGCTTTTGTTTTTTAATTTCATCCTAATTCTGTTTCGAAGATCTTATTTTTAGATTATCATATTTGGATTAATGGAAATTTTATTGAATTTATTATGTTAAGTAATGAATGATTTAATTTATTTATCATGAAATTATTAATACAAAATTTATTTATTTTTTTATCAATAATTAATTTTAATTATGTATGTGCTGAATCTTTTGGACAAAGTACTGGTTACAAATTACCAAGATATGTTTCATTAAAATCTGATGAATCTAATCTAAGAGTTGGAGCTAAAAAAGATTATCCTATTTTGTTGACATATATAATTGAAAATTTTCCTATAGAGATAATTAATGAATATAAGCAATGGCGCGAAGTTCAAGATATAGATGGCAATCACGGATGGATGCATGAAAGTTTGTTTCAAGGAGATCGGTACGGCATTATAAAGAGTCATCATAATGAAGCTACTCAAATTTATAAAAAACCTGAAGGTTCTTTTATTTGGAAAATTGGGAATAGAAATATTGTCAAAATAAATAAATGTTTAAAACATTGGTGCCATATCAATTTTAATGGAAGGAAAGGCTGGATAAATAAAATAAATTTATGGGGAATATATGAAGATGAAGAATTTAATATTCCTTTTTATCAGGCCATAATTAATCTTTATTGGAAATTTATATAGAATTATTGTCTGTTATAGAGGAAATTCAGCTAATTAATAATTACTTGCGTTTATGAAGCTATGAGGAATATTGAGAATCATTTTAATATAGAGGATTCTTATGCCTCATTTTTATTTTAAAATTATTATTAAAGTTTTATTTCATTAACGAATTTGTTTTCTAAAGGATTTTTGGTGTAATAAAGTGTAATAGGGAAATCTAATTCACTGGTAAGAGACTACGAATTCTAATACTGGTTGCTTTATTTATTTGATTCACATAATTAATTAAGTAGAAGGTATAAAAATATGGCTATTAAGAATTTAAGAGAAGCAGATATAACTAATAATCCTGCTATAAATTCAAATTTTTTATCTATTTCACGTGATAAAATTAAATTAAATTGTAAAATTTATAAAGGAGATTTTTATTCCGATTCATTCAATTGTTTTCCTATTACGACTGATAATTTATCTTTCTTGGAACTTTTTATGTGGGGAGAAAAAACAAAATATCAAAAATTTTTTACACAAGATTTTGATTTAAGTTTTGACAATAATAAAAAAAATTTTAAAACTTTTGATAATGTAATTGTTCTTGGATCAAGTATTGCAAATAATTATTATAGGAATTTGATTACCTTTTTGCCAAGGATTTTTTTTATTCCAGATAAGAAAATAAATTTAGCTATTCATAGAAAATCATCAAATAATTTTAGAGATTTTCTTGAGAGTATCATTGTTTCTTTAGGTATTAAGTTGAATAAATTTATTTATCTTGATGATAATTTTTTTCTTTTTAATAATTCTCAAATACCCCAGTTTTTTTCAAAAAATAATTCTATAACAATCCTTAATCAATTATTAGCAAAAAAAGATGTTAATCAAAAAATTAAATTGTATGTAACCAGAAAAAACGCATCATGTAGAAAGATAATTAACGAAAGTAATTTAATTGATGAATTAAAGATAAATAATTTCCAAATTGTTGATACTGAAAATATGACAATTAATGAGCAAATAAATATTTTTTCTGCCGCTGAGATTGTGATTAGTTCTACAGGTTCGGCTTTAGCTAATATAGTATTTTGTAGAGAAGGAACAAAAATTTTAGAAATAACACCAAAGTATAATTTTGATTATGAGAATGTATTTAAAAATAGATATTCTGATATTTGTAATCAATTAAAACTAAAGTATTATTCTCTCGAAGCTGATCCAATTGAAAATGAATTAATTAAAACTAATTCTGAAAAATTTCAATTTATTGATTTAAATATTATTAATAAAAGTAATTATTATAAAAATTTATTAGTAAAAGTGAATGAATTTAAAAAATTAATCGATCAATTTTAACAACTATTATTTAAATTATTTTGGATAAATATAACGCTTATATGATTATTTAGTAGATTGCATATTTCTTGCTTTTTTAAATTTATTGTGTTGTTATTAAATACTGAACTTCTGATTTGAATTAATTTTTCAAAAAAAGACAATTTATTTTTATTCTGTTCAATTATTTGATAATCTTTCAAAGATAGATCTGAAACTAGATTTTCTATTGCGTCAGATAAACCTATAACATCATCTATTAAAAAATTCTTTTTTGCATGTTCTGCATCGAAAATTAGAGCTCCTAAATCATTAACAATAAAATTGTTTTCAATATTTCTATTCTTGGATACTAAATTTACAAAATCATCATAAATATTATTCACTATATCTTGTAAAGAACTATATTCTTTATCGGTGGGAATTCTAAATGAATCAAATAAATCTTTGGATTGTCCAGCAATTGTATTGAATTTTTTAATTCCCTTTTTAGTTTCAATTGATTCACCAAGTATACCTTTTGAAATGGAAATAGGAGTATCAAAATAAATCCAATCTGGCCCTCTTACTCCTATGCTTCCAATGAGAGAACCATAATTTGCGTAAATTTTATCACTTGCTAAAGAAACCCAATAAGCCCCTGAAGCCAATAATTCATTTGTATGAAAGAATATTTTTATATCATTTTTAATTTTAAAATCATTTAATATTTTGTGCAAATTATATGAAGCTGATACAGAACCTCCTGGAGAATTAATTGAAACAATCATTCCTTGAATTTTTTCAAGCTCTAATTTTTCAAGAATATTTTTAATTTCGGTAACATAAATTACTTTATAATTATCAAAAAAATCAAACTCTACTATATTAGATGGCTCATTAAAAATAGGACCTCTTAGTTTTAGTATAGCAATCTTGTTGTTTGAGTTAATATTTCCTTTTTTAAAACTAAACTTATTTTCACTGAATTCAGTTTTAGATAGGGAAATTAAAAATGATAAAATTACAACAAAAAAAGTTATCGCAAGAAGGAAAGCCAAAACTCTAAGAAAAAAATTAATGAAAATGAGCATTTTAAGTTTTTTTAAATACTATACTAATATTATTGATATCAAAAAAAAATTAATTAACACTTGAATAGTTTTTTTTAATGATTACATGTTTAGCACTCTTAGTATGTGAGTGCTAAGTAGTAAATATATATAATTTTCAATAACTTAGATTGAGGAAAACTATGAAATTTAAACCTTTACACGACAGAGTGCTCGTTAAACGTGTACAATCTGACGAAAAAACTGCTGGTGGTATTATAATACCAGATACAGCGCAAGAAAAGCCAATGGAGGGTGAAGTACTTGAAGCTGGCTCAGGCGCAAGAGATGAGAGTGGTAGACTTATTCCTCTAGATGTAAAAAAAGGCGATAAAATCCTTTTTGGGAAATGGTCTGGTACTGAAGTTAAAATGAATGGTGAAGAATATCTTATCATGAAAGAGTCTGACATAATGGGTATCATCATTTCTGGAAAAACAAAAAAAACAAAAAAAAATAAATAAATATTAGAGAGGAATAAATAATGTCTGCAAAAAATATATTTTTTGGAACTGATGCTAGAGCTAAAATGCTAGCTGGTGTTAACAAATTAGCAGACGCTGTCAAAGTAACTCTTGGTCCAAAAGGTCGTAATGTTGTTATGGATAAATCTTTTGGTGCACCTAGAATTACAAAAGACGGAGTCACTGTTGCTAAAGAAATTGAACTTAAAGATAAATTTGAAAATATGGGTGCACAACTTGTTCGAGACGTTGCTAATAAAACAAACGACTCTGCTGGAGATGGCACAACTACTGCAACTCTATTAACACAAGCGATTGCAATAGAGGGCATGAAATCTGTGGCAGCCGGAATGAATCCCATGGATCTCAAGAGAGGAGTAGATTTAGCTACTAATGCAATTGTTGATGATCTTCAAAAAAGATCAAAAGCAATTAAAACTGACAAAGAGGTTGCTCAGGTTGGTTCAATTGCTTCTAATGGCGATGTAGAAATTGGCAAAATGATTTCTAGTGCTATGCAAAAAGTTGGTAAAGAAGGAGTAATTACTGTTGAAGAGGCTAAAAGCTTAGACACTGAACTAGATGTTGTTGAAGGCATGATGTTTGATAGAGGATATTTATCTCCTTATTTTGTAACTAATGCAGAAAAGATGATTACTGAGCTTAGTGACTGTCTTGTTTTACTTCATGAAAAAAAATTATCAAGTCTACAGCCTATGCTTCCTCTTTTAGAATCTATTGTTCAATCAACTAAACCACTTCTAATCGTTGCTGAAGATATAGAAGGTGAAGCTTTAGCGACACTTGTTGTAAATAAGCTTCGTGGTGGTTTAAAGATTGCTGCAGTTAAGGCGCCTGGATTTGGTGACCGAAGGAAGGCGATGTTAGAAGATATAGCTATTTTGACTGGTGGTCAGGTAATTAGTGAAGATCTAGGCATTAAACTTGAAAATGTTACTCTCGATATGCTTGGTACTGCAAAAAGAATTGTTGTTGATAAAGAAAATACGACAATTGTTCAGGGCGCAGGAAAGAAAAAAGAAATTGAAGGGCGTTGTAATCAAATTAGATCTCAAATTGAAGAGACTACTTCTGATTATGATAGAGAAAAACTTCAAGAAAGACTTGCTAAGCTTGCAGGTGGTGTAGCTGTTATACGTGTTGGTGGAGCTACTGAAGTTGAAGTTAAAGAAAAAAAAGATCGTGTTGAAGATGCTATGCATGCAACACGAGCAGCTGTTGAAGAGGGCATTGTTGCCGGAGGTGGAGTTGCGCTAGCTAATGCTACGAAATCCTTATCTTCAATAAAAACTTCTAACCAAGATCAAAAAATTGGTGTTGATATAGTTAGAAGGGCTCTTTATCATCCACTTAGACAAATTGCAGAAAATGCAGGAGTCGACGGCGCAGTTGTTGCCGGTAAGATTCGTGAAAGCAAAGATCAAAATTGGGGTTATGATGCTCAAGAAAACAAGTATACAAATTTAGTATCTGCAGGAATTATTGATCCTACTAAAGTTGTTAGAACTGCTCTTCAGGACGCAGGTTCAGTAGCTGGATTATTAATTACTACAGAAGCTATGGTTGCTGATGCTCCGGAAGACAAACCTGCTCCAGCTATGCCTGATATGGGCGGCATGGGCGGCGGCATGGGCGGCATGGGCGGCATGGGCGGCATGATGTAATTTATAAATTTCTTTAAATTTAATTAGAGCCGCTATAGCGGCTCTTTTTTTTTAAATTAGATTATCAATTCTATTAATGATTTTTTTACTATTCGGTTTAGTTATTGATGACCAGGAATCTATTAGGTATCCATTTCTATCAAATAAGAACTTATAAAAATTCCACTTTGGTTTTTTATTATATTCTTCGTTGATCCATTTATAAATAGGATGTGCATCTTTTCCTTTGACATTGATAGGTTTAGAAGTGATAAAACCAACGCCATAGTTTGCAAGACAGAATTTCTTAATTTCTTCAGTTGAAGAATATTCTTGATTAAAAGAATTTGAAGTTGTAGCTATGATTGTTAGATCTGTGCTCCTATATTTGGTAAATAATTTTTGCAATCCTTCATATTGTGGAGTAAAGCCACAACGAGAAGCTGTATTAATTAGGAGCAAGGGCTTTCCTTGAAATGATGATAGGTTAATAGAATTACCATCAATATCAATAAATTCGTAATCATAAATTGTTGTATTTTTAGCGTTCATCGTATTATTACTAAAAAGTATTAAAACAGCAAAAATTAAAATTTTTTTTACTTTTTTCATGATAAAATACTTTTTTAATTTATAATTTAATAATTTATATTTAAATTTAATAATTTATATTTAATAGAGTATAGATGGAATCAATCAATTCATTTTTTGAGCTTTTTTTAGATGTTTGGAACAAAGGCATCTTTGGACTTAATGCATCTGAAATAATAATTGGTTTTATTATATTTCTTTTTTTTTATGTTTTAAGAAGTTTTTTTGCACGTTTTGTTATAGGACGTTTACACAAAATTGTAAAAAAAACCTCTATAGGAACAGATGATTTAATCGTTAAAGTTATTGAAGGGCCATTAAAATTTTTACCTGTCGTAATTGGTTTTTTTATAGCAACTACTTACATAAATATTAATGCAGAACTAATGGGTTTTATAGAAAATGTTAACAGAACATTAATTACAATTTTTATTTTTTGGTTATTGCACCAATTAATTGTCCCTTTTTCTTTTTTAATTAAAAACTTTGAAGAAAAACTTACAACAGCTTTAGTCGATTGGACACTCAAAGGTTTAAAAATTATAGTTATTATTTTAGGCATTGTTGCAATATTAGAATTATGGGGCATTAAAGTTGGACCAGTTATTGCTGGTTTAGGTTTATTTGGTGTTGCCGTTGCTCTTGGAGCCCAAGATTTATTTAAAAATTTAATCTCAGGAATAATGATATTAATGGAAAGACGATTTATGATAGGAGATGTTATACATGTGGCAGGAGAAGCAGAAGGCACTGTTGAGCAAATTGGTTTTAGATCAACGTTAATTAGACAATTTGATTCCAATGTAATCATGATTCCAAATTTTAAATTTGCAGAACAATCAGTCACAAATTATACTAGGAGGAAACATAGAAGAATAAAATGGACAATTGGTTTAGAATATAAAACTACAGTTGAACAATTAAAGAATATTCGAAATCAAATTAAAAAATTTATTGATACAGATAAAAGTTTTGCCAATGATGGTAGTAGTTATTTCAAATCAAGTTATGTTAGAATAGAAAATTTTTCTGATAGTTCTATTGATATGCTGGTTCAATGTTTTACTAAAACTACCGATTGGGATAAATTTATTGAAATAAAAGAAATTTTAGCAATTAAAATTAAAGAAATAGTTGAAAGCGAAAAAGCTGGTTTTGCTTTTCCAAGTCAGTCACTGTATGTTGAATCTTTTCCCTCTGATTCAACTGAAATTTTTAATCCAAAATAACATAAATGAACCAAAGTCTTGAAAGCAATAAAATAATAACTGGCTCATTATTTATATTATCAGTAATTGCTGTTGCATTTATTTTGAATTTTACTCAGCCAATAATGGTACCATTTGTTTTGGCTTTATTAATCAGAATATTAATTGATCCTATAATTGATTTTCAAACTGAAAAATTGCGTATCTACAGAATTGTTTCAGTTTTTATTAGTCTTTTCTTAATTGTATTTTTCTTTATTATTGTTGTTCCTTTTATAATAGGTTCAGTAGCAACATTTTTGCAATCTGCAGATGATTATAATAGAAAAGTTTTAATTTTAATTGATATTTTAATTGGTAAACTTGCAGATTTCGATATAGTTGTTGATAGAGATATAATTCTAAATACACTCGCTGATTTACCTTTTTTAGACTGGACTTCTACAATTTTAAGCAACAGTGCAAACTTTATTTCCAAATTGTTTCTTGTTGTAATTATGACTATGTTTTTGTTATTAGGAAAAAAATCTCAAAACACTTCTGCTGAATGGAATGAAATTATTGCTCATGTAAAAAAATATATATTTACAAAATTTATTACTTCATCTGCAACAGGTATTCTAGCAGGTTTAATTTATTGGTTTCTTGATATGGAACTTGCTTTTATTTTTGGGTCATTAACTTTTATTTTAAATTTCATTCCTTACTTCGGATCAGTTATAGCTGTTTTACTACCTATACCAATAGCTTTTATACAATTTGAAGACCCCACTAATCTTTATTTAATTATTTTATTACCAACTATTGTTCACATTATCATAGGCAATATTTTAGAACCTAAAATCTTTGGTGCAGTTTTGGGACTTCATCCTATAACTATTATTTTATCTTTAATTTTTTGGGGAATGATTTGGGGCTTTATAGGTATTTTATTGGCAGCTCCAATTACTGCAATATTAAAAATTTCATTTGAAAAATTTGATACAACCTTACCTTTTGCTCGATTACTTGAAGGCAGTATACATCATCAGAGGGAATGATTAATCTAAGCCTAGCGCTTTTTTACTTGTATTATAATCAAAACCAGCTCGGGACATTTTAGCTAAGTTTTTTTCTTTATTTTTTTTATCATTTAAGACCAATCTTTTTTTTCTAATAAATGTTTTTGCAGATTCAAATTCCCAATCTGGTTTATTTAATTCAAAATCATCAATTGTTTTATTAATTAAATTTTTTTCTATTCCTTTTTGTAAAAGATAATTTTTTATAAAATTTTTTGATTTTCCTTGTATAGAAAAATAAAGGATTTTTGTATCAGCATATCTTTTATCATTTATGATGTTTTTAGATTCTAATTCTTCGATTATTTTAAAAATTGTCTTATATAAAATGAGTTTTTCATTTTTTTTAGTATAATTTATTCTTCTAATCTTATTTTTTAAAATTCTTTCTAAATTTTTTTTAGTTGAATCATATTTGCTCAGATATTGAACAGCATATTTTTTTATAAAGGTTGTGCGATCCATTTAAATTAATTGTGTTAAATTAGATAAAATATACTAAAAGAATATTATCAATTCTATGTATTCTTCAAATTTTCTTTCTTTATGGACTCTTTTTAATAAAGAAATATTGCGTTTTTTTAAAGTTGGCGTTCAAACTATTATAGGTCCAGCTATCAGTTCATTACTTTTTTTAGCAGTATTTTCCTTAGCTCTGGGTCGTTCAATTGAAACAATTAATGGTGTGCCATTTGCAAATTTTATAGCTCCAGGTTTAATTATGATGACAATACTTCAAAATGCATTCGCCAATGCTGCTGCCAGTATTGGACAATCAAAATTTCAAGGAAATATTGTTGATATTTTAATGGCACCTTTAAGTGATATTGATTTAACTATTGGATATATTGGAGGATCTATGATGAGGGGTATAATTTGTGGTTTTGTAACATTTTTAGGTATTTGTATATTTGTTTCTTTAAATATCTATTCATACACTGCCCTAATTTTTTATACCTTTATGGGCAGCATTATGATGGGAAGTTTAGGGACAATGGTTGGGATTTGGGCAGACAAATGGGACCAACAACAAGGTATTACAAATTTCATAGTTTTACCTATGACTTTTTTATCTGGAACATTTTATTCTATTTCTAGATTGCCAGAATTTTGGAAATTTTTTAGTTCTTTTAACCCTTTTTTCTATAATATAGATGGTTTTAGGTATGCATTTATTGGGCAATCAGATAGTTCTCTTATTATTGGAGGAACATCTCTGATTATTTTAAATTTTATTTTAATTTTATTATGTTATTTAATGTTTCGGAGTGGATATAAGCTAAAATCATAAATCTTGATTATTTTTTAATTACTTTTATTAGCAATTTTTTTATTATTATGAATGTTAAAAGTTATTTAATGCCTACTTATGGAGAACGCTCACTTGAGTTTTCTTATGGTAAGGGCGCCTATCTTTTTACGAAAAAAAATGAAAGATATTTAGATTTTGGAGGAGGCATAGCTGTTAACTCACTAGGCCACTGTCATCCTAAATTGATAAAAGCATTACAAAAACAATCAAAAAAATTATGGCATACTTCAAATTTATATTTTAATAAGAATCAGGAAGCTTATGCAAAATTATTATGCAAGCATTCTTTTGCTGAAAAAGTTTTTTTTACTAATTCTGGAGTAGAGTCAATTGAATGTGGACTCAAAGTTATACGTCGTTACCATTATTATCATAAAAATATAAAGAAAAAAAATATTATTACATTTGAAGGAGCTTTTCATGGCAGAACTTTTGCTGCTTTATCCGCCCAAAGGAATAAAAAATATTCAGAAGGATTTGGACCTATGCTTTCAGGTTTTGTACAAGTTCCATTTAATGATCTTTATGTTTTAAAAAAAAGTATTAATGAAAATACAGCAGCTATTATGATTGAAACTGTTCAAGGAGAGGGTGGCATAAGACCTATATCTTTAAGTGTTTTAAAGGAAATTAAAAAATTATGTGTTAAGAACAATATTTTATTATTTTTAGATGAAGTACAGTGTGGTTTTGGAAGATCAGGAAAATTATTTTCTTATCAATGGGCAAATATAAAGCCAGATATTATGGCAGTTGCAAAAGGTATAGGCTCAGGTTTCCCTATGGGTGCATGTCTTGCAACTAATGACTCCTCAATAGGTATGACAAAAGGAGTACATGGATCTACTTATGGTGGTAATCCGTTGGCAATTGCAGTTGGGACAGCTGTTATTAAAGAAATTATGAGCAAAGGTTTTTTGGATAAAGTAGACAAGGTAGCTAGATATTTATGGCTTCAACTTAAACAATTAGAAAATGATATTGATGAAATAATTGCAATCAGAGGAGCAGGATTATTATTGGGAATTAAGACAAAAACTGATAATATTAGAATCAGCAATATGTTGACTTTGAATGGATTGTTAACTGTGCCTGCAAGTGATAATGTAATTCGGTTAGCACCACCATTAATTATAGCTAAAAGTGAAGTAAATCAAGCTATTGAAATTATTAGAAAAGTTTTAAAAAATATTAAATGAAAAAACATTTTATTGATTTGGATTACCTAAGTAAATTAGATCTTCGCAATATTTTGAATTTGGCAAAGGCTATAAAAGATAAGCCAATAAATTTTTCAAAAAGTTTGGAAAACAAATCATTAGGAATGCTTTTTAAAAAACCGTCTACTAGAACTAGAGTCTCATTTGATATTGGCATGAAGATGATGGGAGGAAATGTCATTGAGCTAAATGCAGATTCTATTGGATTTGGTAATAGAGAGACTGATTCTGATTTAGTTAAAACTTTGTCACAATATTTAGATTGTTTAGTAATTCGCAATGATGATCATAAAAGAATTAAATCTCTGGCAAAATTTAATCATTTACCGATTATTAATGGCCTATCTAATTATAGTCATCCATGTCAAATTCTCTCAGATATATTTACAATAGAAGAGAATAAAGGCTCTATTTCAAATTTATTAATTGTTTGGAGCGGAGATATTAACAATGTTTTAATTTCTTTAATACAAGCATCCATTATTTTTGGTTTTAATTTAAATATAGCTTCACCAAAATTAATTTTGCATCAAAATAAAAATCTTTTAGATAAGTATAAATCTGATCAAATTAAATTTTTTGACAATCCTTTTGATGCTGTAACAAAAGCTGATTGTGTTATGACTGATATATGGGTATCAATGGGAGAAAATATTTCTACTAAAAATACTACTTTATTTAAAAATTTTCAAATCAATGATAATTTAATGGAACATGCAAAAAGTAATTCATTATTTATGCATTGTTTACCTGCTCATCGAAATGAAGAAGTAACAAATTCAGTTATAGATGGAAAAAATTCAATTGTATGGGAGCAGGCAAAAAATAGAATGTTTGTTCAACAAAGTATTTTAATTTTTTGCATAACTTGATTTCATTTAAAACTTCAATTAAACCATAATAACAAAATTAATGTTTCATAATCTATATAAATTTATTTTTTTATTAATCATTTCTGGATTTGTCATTTCTTGTCAAAAAAACGATTTTTTGGATGATATAGTTTTTGATAACAATCTATTAAATAAAATTAATATTAATGCTGAATTGAAAGAGGTAAATAATTTCCATGAGTATAAAATATCTGAAAAATTTATTGATCAAACTATGTTAATTTCACCATCACAGAGAATAGATACATGGCTTGAAGATAATATATTTACTTTTGGTTCTACAAATAAATTAATTATCAATATAGAAGAGGCATCAATTACGCAAAATGAAATTGTAAATAAGGAAAAAACCAAGAGCTTAGTGAGTAATAAAGAATATCTTTATATAATAAATATTATAGTTAATTTTATTTTATATGATGATAGCGGGTCGAGTTTAGCAACTACTAATGTTGAAGTAAATCGCTCAACAACTTCTAGCCTTTTTATATCAATCAATGAAAGAAATCATATTCTTGATTCTTTAACATTGGATGCTCTGAGAGATGTATCCAATAAATCAATTGAACTCCTAAAAATACATATGTCTGAATATGTGCTTTAATTTATTTTTTCCAAAAAGATACAGATAATAAAACTAAAAAAGTAAGTAGTTCTAAACGACCTATAAGCATTGTTAATAATAATACCCATTTTCCTCCTGTAGGAATAATATCATAATTACCATTTGGTCCAATTAAATTACCAAGACCAGGACCAACATTAGATATTGCAGAAGCAGAAGCTGATATTGCTGTTAAAAAATCTAATCCTATAAAACTTAAAATAATAGCTGCCAGAATAAAAATTAAAATATACATAAAGAAAAATACCATAATAGAATTAAAAGTATCTTCTGCTACAGATTTTTGATTAAAGAAAGTAACAAAAACACCATGAGGATGCGTCAGTTTTTTTATTTGTGTTTGAGCCGCTCTAAATAATAATTGAAGTCTAAAAATTTTAACACCACCTGTTGTTGATCCTGCACACCCACCAATAAACATTATAATAAACATAACAGTTAAACCAAAACCTCCCCATGAATTGAAGTCTGAACTTGTATAACCAGTTCCGGTTAAGATGGAAATAATATTGAAACTAGCAATTCTGAAAGAATAAATAATATTTTCTTGTAAATAAAGATTGATCCAAAGTGTTGTAAAAAATACTAGCATAATAATTATTATTATAAATAATTTAACCTGATCATCCTTAATAAAGCTTTTCCAATCCCCATGAACTATTTTTAAATAGAGAACAAAAGGCATGCTACCAACAATCATAAATAAGACACTTACAAATTCTATATTCATAGAATTGAAGTGTCCAAAAGAACTGTCATGCGTTGAGAAGCCACCTGTTGCAATAGTAGTCATTGCATGAGCAATAGCATCAAAACCATTCATACCAGAAATAAAATAAAATACCCCACAAACAAAAGTAAGACATAAATATATAATCAAGATTTCAAATATAAACTGGTTTATTCTTGGTAAAGTTTTTTCATAAGGATCATCATGTTCCGTATGTAAGAGTTGCATTCCTCCAATTTGAAGTGTGGGCAAAATTGATAGAGCTAAAACAATGATGCCAATTCCACCAAACCATTGCAAAAGAGATCTCCAAATTAAAATTCCTTCAGACAATTGATCCAAATTTGAAATGACAGTTGCACCGGTTGTAGTAATACCGCTAATTGATTCAAAAAAAGCATCAGTAAAATTTAATTGTGAGGATGAATAAATTAGAGGTAATGCCGCAAAGACAGCAACTATAATCCAAGAAAAAACTGTTAATGCAAAAGCTTCTCTAATTCTAATTATTTTTTTTTGATTTTTGAATGAAATATATAATACCAAGCCTATGATAAAAGTAACTAGGCTAGAAAAGAAAAAAATTTGCCAATCTGAATTTTGATATATTATATCTACAGCCATTGGAAAGAGCATAGCGATAGCTTCAATGCATAAAATTAATCCAATGATATAGAGAATAGATCTAAAATCTCTCATTAAATTAATAAAGAAAACTAGTTAAGCTTATTTGAAGTATAAGGACTATCAAGAGAAAACAAAGGAATTGTTGCATCGAACTTACTTCCATTTTTTGTTTCCATTTCATAGTACCCTTCCATGAAACCTGAGGGCGTTGATAATGGTGTACCACTTGTGTATTCATATTTTTCACCCGGGTTAAGAACAGGTTGCTCACCCACAACTCCCTCACCTTTAACTTCTTGTTTTATTCCGTTAGAATCAGTAATTCTCCAACATCTGTTTTTTAGCTGTACAGTTTCTTGACCTAAATTATTTATTGTTACCTGGTAAGCCCAGACATAATGATGCTCATCAGGTACAGATTGCTCATCAAGGTAGTAAGGGTTAACTGTTATATTTATACTTTTTGTAGTTTTGGTATACATCTAAGATGAAAGTCTCATACACCAATTTATGACTGAGTAGAAGTCTAATCTGAAGGGCTAATTTCTGCTCTTCTATTAGCTGGATGCTTGGTTTCGTCTTTAGTTTGGACAAGAAGTTTACTCTCACCTTCTCCTAAAATCTTAATTTTTTCTGAACTAATTCCAAGACGAATCAAAATTGCTTTAACAGCCTCCGCCCTCTTTAAAGATAATTTCAAGTTATATTTTTTTGTGCCTTTTGTGTCAGTATGGCCAACGATAAGGAAGGTATCAATTTTATTTTTATATGCTTCAACAAATTTATTAATTAAGTTAGAGCTTACATCTGTTAAATTATATTTATCAAAATCAAAATAAATTATTTGTAAAATTTCTTTTTCATTTTTAGTAACAACACTAACTGAATCAGAATTTGATATATTTTTTGAATTTGTTTCACTTTTAATTATTTTCGTCACTTCCTCTGCACCAATTTTTGTTTTTTCATTAGCGGTTTCAATTTGATTGTAAATTTGATGCATTGCTTTTAAATAGTCATTTCTACATTTTTTTATGTCCCAAGTTTGCCAATTTTCTTCTTGTTGTTCTGCCCAACAATCCAATGAGCTAATAGCAACAGCTAAATTGTAAGGATCTTTTTCTACTGCTTTGTCATAAACTATCATTAAATTTTCATAAGCCATTTGTATTTCTGTAACTTTATCTATTGGAATTTTCCAGTAGGAAATTTGTTCTGGTTCAATTTTTTGTCCTATAGCAGCAGTCAATGCTTTTTCTGAATAAAGCTTGGCAGAATTCCAATCATGCATTTCTTTTGCTTCAAAATCAGCTTTTGTTTTATATAAATCCATCAAGTGTTTTGTAAATTTAGTTGGAGGTGTATAAGCGTTATTTGAAAGCTCTTTATAGCTTGCTGAACAGGCAGATATCAGAATTATACTAAGAAAAGAAAATATAACTCTTAAAAATCTCATTAAATTCAATTTAGTAATTTTATTGTCAAAAGTATGGTTGGAAATTGTCATTTATAAGATTTTGAAATTTTGTCAGATCCATGAAAATGTTGTTAATTTATTAAATTATCATTGCGTTTAAAAAAAACTTTAGATAACGAAGCCTTTAAATAATTTTAATAACGGGAGTAATGCATGACTAAGCATGTAACATCAGTTGACCAATCTGACAGAAAGGTTCCTTACAACCTTCGTCAAAGTGGGCCAACGCCGGTGCAAATGTTGATTTCTACACGTGTTAGAAAATCTCCATATTGGCATTTATCTATGGAAGCTGGTTGCTGGAGAGCAACAATTTATAATCGTGTATATCATCCTCGAGGATATGTAAAACCTGAAGATGGCGGTGCAATGGTTGAATATGAAGCAATAAAAAACCATGTAACAATGTGGAATGTTGCAGTTGAAAGACAAATACAAGTAAAGGGTCCTGATGCAGAAGCTTTTACAGATTATGTTATTACAAGAGATGCCACAAGAATCCCATCTATGAAAGCTGATGGGTCAGTTAGAGCAGCAAGATATGTTATTCTTTGTAATAGTATGGGTGGAGTATTAAACGATCCCATTCTTTTAAGGGTAGCCGATGATGAATTTTGGTTTTCTCTTTCTGATTCTGATATTGGATTATATCTTCAAGGTGTTAACCACGATAAAAGATTCAATGTTGAGATAGATGAAATTGATGTATGTCCGGTTCAAATTCAAGGGCCAAAAGCACATGCTTTAATGAAAGATTTAATAGGAGATCAAGTTGATGTTGATAAAATGCCTTTTTATGGTCTTGCAGAAGCCAAAGTTGGCGGAAGAAAGTGTGTCATATCTCAAACTGGATTTTCTGGAGCAGCTGGTTTTGAAATATATTTATACAACGCTACTTTATATGCTGATGATATGTGGAATGCAGTTTTGGAAGCTGGAAAAAAACATAATTTAATGGTAATTGCTCCAGCCCACCACAGACGTATTCAAGCAGGCATTTTATCTTGGGGTCAAGATATGGACAATCAACATAATCCTTTTCAGTGTAATCTAGGGTATCAAGTTTCTCTTTCAGGACTTGGCGAATGGAATAAAAAAACTGATTATGTGGGTAAAGAAGTATTAGAAAAAATGAAAAATGATTTAATTGCAGGTCAAAAACCTTATAAACTCCAACTAGTTGGTATGGTGTTTGGTGGAAAGCCAGTAGAGGAATATGCACCTGATTTCTGGTTAGTGTCTCCAGTTGAAGGAGGTGAGCCATGCGGGTATATAACATCACCATGGTATCATCCAGAGCAAAAACGCAATATTGCTATGGGTTATGTGCCTTTTGATGGAACATTAAGCAAAAATGGTTTTCCAACTGGAAAAGTAGGACAAAAGTTTAAAGTTCATCTTCCAGATGAGTATGCTGAAAGTCCTGGTACGCCTGTAGATGCTGAAGTTGTATCAATACCATTTACTGAATCTCATAATCCTAACACAAGGGAAGCATCAAAGGCCTAAAATAATTAATATATTTTTTTATTAACGCTCCTTAATAGGAGCGTTAATTATTTAAGCATATTAATAATTTGCTGTTTTGAAATATAACCAGGGGTAAAAATTTCATTAACAAATATAGAGGGCGTTCCTCTTGCTCCAATACCTCCAGCTAAAAATGATGACAGTATAATAATTTTTTCCGTCTCATCTTTTGCACTATCAATTCTAAGTTTTATTGAATTCACACCAGAGTCCTTAATTGCTTGATTAAGTTTTGCTTGAGTTAAAGATCCTGAAATTGAAAAAATTTCATGATGTAATTCAAAGCCTTTTTGTTGATAGTTTGCAGCAACAACCATTTGTGCAACTACTTTTGAGCTTTCACTTAGAATAGGATGTTGTAAAAAAATTACGCGGACATCATCTCTCTCATTGGCTAATTCAACTAACTCTGGGTGTATCTTTTTGCAATAACCGCAAAAATAATCCATAAACTCAATTATTGTATTTTCTGCACTATCTGCTCCGATTTGAATTATTGCTTCGCTAGGTAATGTATCTAATATTTTAAGATGAAATGGTTTGCTATCATCGTAAATTAAATTTTCAATAGTCATCTCAGCAAAAGTATTGCGTGAAAATATACAAATTAATATACAGTAAAAAATTTGCAAATAACGAGAGAGCATGATTGACCCAGAATAGTTAATATGATTAGAGAAGTACAGTATTTTTATGAAGGTATAATATGAAATTGAAAGCTAAGGTTGTAGTCATTGGAGGAGGCGTGGTTGGTGTTAGCACTCTTTATCACTTGGCTAAAAAAGGATGGAATGATGTAGTTCTTGTAGAAAGAAAAGAACTTACTTCAGGATCTACTTGGCATGCAGCAGGCTTATTACCGTTATTTAATATGAGTTATTCAGTTGGTCAGCTTCATAAATACGCAGTTAATTTTTATAAAACATTAGAAGAAGAAACAGGACAAAATGTTGGTTTCAGTGTTGTTAGCAATATTCGTTTGGCTACAACTCAAGACAGAATGGATGAATATCATCAATACGCAGGTGTCGCACAAACAATTGGTGTTAATGTAAAATTTTTAACACCTGAACAAGTTAAAGAAATTTGGCCTCTTTGTAATATCAAAGGTCTAATAGGTGCTATTCAACATCCAGAAGATGGATATATTCAGCCTGCTGACTTAACTCAGGCTTTAGCAAAAGGAGCTCGCGATAAGGGAGCAGAGATTTACAGGAACACAAATGTTATAGCAATTGAGCCAAACACTAATGAAACTTGGAAAGTTATAACAGATAAAGGTGAAATTATATGTGAACATGTTGTTTCGGCAACTGGAAATTTTGCAAGGCAAACGGGAAGAATGGTAGGATTAGACATACCTGTTATTCCTGTTGAGCATCAATATATCGTAACAGAACCACATCCAGAGATTCAAAAAAGAAAAGAACAAGGTTTGCCTGAGATGGGGGTACTAAGAGATTCTGATAGCTCTTGGTATATGCGTGAAGAAGCAGGAGGATTAATTTTAGGTCCATACGAGAAGGGTGCCCCAGCATGTTATGTAAATGGCCCTAGCAAAGATTCAGAATTTGAATTATTTCAAGAGGACTTAGACAGAATAGAAACTCATATACAATCAGCAATACATCGTGTTCCAATTTTTGGGGAAGTAGGTGTTAAAAAAGTATATAATGGAGCTATTTGTTATACGCCTGATGGAAGTCCAATTGTTGGTCCAGCTTGGGATTTAAAAAATTTTTGGATTAATGAAGGGCATAGTTTTGGAATAACTGCTGCAGGAGGAGCTGGATGGCAATTAGGAGAGTGGATAGTAGATGGTGAACCAACAATTGATATGTTGGGCGTAGATCCTAGGCGTTTTGGTGATTATGCTACCCAAACTTATTTAATTAAAAAAAATGAAGAAGCTTATGCTAATGTTTTTACTATTCATTATCCTGATGAAGAAAGAAAAGCAGCCAGGCCTTTAAGACAAGCTCCGTGTTATGATCGATTAAAAGATCTTGGTGGAGTTTTTGGTCAAAAATTTGGATGGGAAAGGGCTAACTGGTTTGCTCCAAAAGGAGTGGAGCAAATAGATGATTGGTCATTTAGACGTTCTAAATGGTTCGAACACGTTGGTAATGAATGTAAAAATGTTCAAGAAAATGTAGGTTTGCTTGATATGACGGCATTTGCTAAGTGTCGAATTTCTGGTCCTGGCGCTGAAGAATATTTAGATAATCTTGTAGCAAACAAATTACCAAGAAAAAATGGAAGAGTTAATCTTTGCCATGCCCTCAATACACAAGGAGGAGTACTTTCAGAATTTACAATAGCAAAAGAAAAACAAAATTCATTTTACATAGTATCAGCAGGAGCTTTTCAAAGATTGGACCATGATTGGATGTTTAAGTGGATGCCAAATGATCGTTCTGTTAGTTTTGAAAATTTAACAAACAGTATAGGAGTTCTTGTGATTGCAGGTCCTAAGGCAAGAAAACTTATGCAAAAAGTTTCACCTTCTTCTAGTTTTTCAAATGAATCTTTTCCATGGTTATCAGCAAAAAAAATTAATGTTAATTTAGCCTCTACAATTGCTATTAGAATGAATTTTGTAGGTGAATTAGGTTGGGAACTTCATCATCCTATAGAGTATCAAAATCATATTTTTGATGCTCTTATGGAAGCTGGAAAAGAATTTAATCTTAAACCTTTTGGTATAAGAGCAATGGATAGTCTTCGTATAGAAAAATCATACAAATTAGTTGGCACAGAAATGTCAATTGAGTATGCAGCTATAGAATCAGGCTTAGATCGTTTTGTACATCTAAATAAAGGAAAATTTATTGGTAGAGAAGCTTTAGTGGAATGGCAACAAAGAGGTTTCAACAATCAGTTTGTTACACTAGAAGTGAAAGATGTAAAAGATGCTGATGCTTTAGGCAATAATCCCATATACAAAGATAACGAAGTAGTTGGACGTGCGACAGGAGGTAACTATGGTTTTCGAGTGCAAAAATCACTTGCTTTGGGTATGATTAAACCTGAATTCTCAAAAATAGGTACTCATTTATCAATGGATATTTTAGGTATGCGTCATAAAGTTGAAGTTATCGAAGATAGTCCTTATGATCCTGAAAATAAGATAATAAAAACCTAATATGAAAATCTTAGTCGCAGTAAAAAGAGTTATTGATTACAATGTACAAATTCGAGTTAAAGCTGATAGCAGTGGAGTTGAAACAGAAAATGTTAAGATGTCAATGAATCCCCCTGATGAAAATGCTGTAGAAGAAGCACTTCGTATTAAAGAAGCAGGTAAAGCTGAAGAAGTTATAATTGTTTCAATAGGCGAAGAAAAATCCAAAGAAACAATAAGAACAGCCCTAGCAATGGGTGCTGATAGAGGAGTTTTTGTAAATACACCAGCCAATATAGAACCACTAGCTGTAGCTAAAATTTTACAAAAAATTGTTGTAAAAGAGAGTCCAAGTATTGTTTTAATGGGTAAACAAGCAATCGATGATGATTGTAATCAAACAGGCCAAATGTTATCAGCTTTGCTTGGCTGGTCTCAAGGGACATTTATTTCAAAAATAGAAGTAGGGGATAATATAGCTTTGATCACACGAGAAATTGATGAAGGACTTGAAATGTTAAAACTTAATTTACCTACAATTATAACTTGTGACTTACGATTAAATGAACCTCGTTACGCTTCACTCCCAAACATTATGAAAGCGAAGAAAAAACCAATTGAAGAATTGAGTCAGGAAGATTTTGGTATTGATATATCTCCACGAATAAAACAATTAAAAGTTGAAGAGCCCCCAAAAAGAGAAAAAGGTATGATGGTTAAAGATGTTGCTGAATTAGTACAAAAATTGAAACATGAGGCAAAAGTTATTTAATGAGTGTTTTAGTAGTATCAGAGAATTCAAATAAAGAACTTAAATCAACAACACTTAATTGTATTACCGCAGCAAAAAAAATTAGTGATAAGATACATGTAGTTGTTATAGGTAATGAATGTGAGGATGTTGCTAAACAAGCAGCTTTGGTCGAAAATGTTAAAAAAGTATTATATTTAGATGACCCACAATATGAAAATCCAATAGCAGAAAACATTGCTTCAGTAGTTGCGAATCTTTCTGAGAGTTATACGCATGTAATAACGCCCGCGTCAACTTTTGGAAAAAATTTTATGCCCCGTGTTGCTGCATTACTAGATCTTTCACAAATAAGCGATATAATTAAAATTGAAAATGAAGATACTTTTATTCGTCCAATTTATGCAGGTAATGCATTTGCAACTGTTCAATCAAAAGACATTAAAAAAATAATTACTATTCGTCCAACTTCTTTTGATGCAGCTTTAGCTGAAGGTGGAAATGCTAACATTGAAAAGATTTCATTTAATGTAGAAGAAGCATCAGTGGAGTTTGTTGGAAGAGAAGAATCAAAATCTGATCGACCAGAATTAGGAACAGCAAGAGTTGTTATTTCAGGTGGTCGAGGTCTACAAAGCTCTGAAAACTTCTCTATGATAAATGAAATTGCTGATAAACTTAATGCTGCTGTGGGAGCTTCTCGGGCAGCAGTTGATGCAGGATATGTTAGCAATGATTATCAAGTTGGACAAACTGGCAAAGTAGTTGTGCCTGATTTATATATTGCCGTGGGTATTTCGGGCGCTATACAACATTTAGCTGGAATGAAAGAAAGCAAAATAATTGTTGCAATTAATAAAGATGAAGAAGCGCCTATATTTAATGTAGCAGATTATGGTTTAAATGCTGATTTATTTGAAGCTCTCCCTCTACTATCTGCTGAATTAGATAAATTAAATACTATTCAGAAATAATTTTTTCTTCTACAATATTATAATGAAACAATCAGTATCTAGAGAAATAATGGACTATGATGTAGTTATTATAGGAGCCGGTCCTGCTGGACTAAGTACAGCTATAAGATTAAAACAAGTTGATCCTGATGTGTCAGTTTGCATTTTAGAAAAAGGTGCGGAAATTGGAGCACATATATTAAGTGGTAATGTTTTTGAAACACGAGCACTTGATGAACTCATTCCAGATTGGAAAGCTAAAAAGGCACCAATTAAAACAAAAGTTACAAAAGAAAAATTTTTATTTTTATCCAAAAACTCATCAATAAGTTGGCCTACTTGGCTTTTACCTTCTGTTCAAAAAAATCATAATAACTATATTATTAGTTTAGCTAATTTGTGCAGGTGGCTTGGAGAACAAGCTGAAGCACTTGGGGTTGAAATATTCCCTGGATTTCCTGCAAGTAAAATTTTGTATCATAAAGATGGATCAGTAAAGGGAGTCCAGACTGGTGATATGGGCATAAATAAAGAAGGAAATCAAAAGGATAATTTTGAACCAGGTATTGAATTACATGCGAAAGTTACTGTTTTTGCAGAAGGTTGTAGGGGGCATTTGGGTAAGCAATTAATAAAAAATTTCAATTTAAATCAAGGGAAGTCTCCACAACAATATGGTATCGGATTTAAGGAAATATGGGAAATTGATCCCAGTCAACATTATGAAGGACAAGTTATACATACTGTAGGTTGGCCACTAGATAATAACACATATGGAGGCAGTTTTTGTTATCATGCGGAAAATAATCAAGTGTATATAGGTTATGTTATTGGTTTGAATTATAAAAATCCACATCTTTCTCCATATGATGAATTTCAAAGATTTAAAACACATGCAATAATTAGAAAAATATTAAAAGGAGGAAAGAGAGTATCTTATGGAGCTAGAGCACTTATTGAAGGAGGATTACAAAGTTTGCCAAAAATGAATATGCCTGGTGCCTTACTTGTAGGATGTGATGCAGGGACTCTCAATATGCCTAAAATTAAAGGCTCACATACAGCAATGAAAAGTGGCATGATTGCCGCTGAGACTATCATTGATTATTTTTCTAATAACAAGCAATTATCTTCATACGAAAAAAAGTTTAAAAAATCGTGGCTTTATGATGAATTATATAGATCTAGAAATGTTAAGCCTAGTTTTGACTGGGGCTTAATTCCTGCTATTATTTTCACCGGTATTGATCAAATATTTTTTCGTGGATATTTTCCATTTACTTTTAAACACAAACATGCTGATCACGAAACTTTATTACCTGCAAACAAAATGCCAAAAATTAATTATCCAAAATATGATGGTGTTTTAACTTTCGATAAAACAAGTTCTGTATATTTGACTGGAACTAATCATGTAGATGATCAACCAGTTCATTTACAATTAAAAAATTCTAATTTGCCCATTGAGTATACTCTTGAAAAATATAATGAACCATCGCAATTATATTGCCCAGTAGGGGTATATGAAGTTCAAAGAGATAGTGATGGTTCTAATCCTAAATTTATAATTAATTCACAAAATTGTATTCATTGTAAAACGTGTGATATAAAAGAACCTTCTCAAAATATTAATTGGGTTACTCCTGAAGGAAGTGGTGGACCAAATTATTCAAATATGTAATAAAATAATAGTATGCAAAAAATATTTTTAGATCGAAATTTGGCTTTAGAAGCAGTTAGGGTTACTGAAGCTGCAGCTCTTTCAAGTTCGTTGTTTATGGGACGGGGTGATGAAAAAGCAGCTGATCAGGCAGCTGTGAATGCGATGCGAGAATTTCTTAACAATTTATCTATTGAAGGTAAGGTAGTTATTGGCGAAGGAGAAAGAGATAAAGCACCTATGCTATATATAGGAGAAAAAGTAGGCAGAGGTGGACCAAAAGTAGACATTGCTTTAGACCCTTTAGAAGGCACAACAATCACAGCCCAAGGAGGAGAAAATGCTTTATCGGTTTTGGCAATGGCAGAAGAAGGAGGCTTTTTACATTCCCCAGATATTTATATGCAAAAAATTGCATATGGTAAAAAGTATGAAGGATTAGATATAGATCCTGAATCTCCGGCTAATATAATTATTGAAAATTTTTCAAATTATTCTGGCATTAAAGTTGAAAATATTGTGGTGTGTATTTTAGATCGACCGCGACACAGAGATTTAATTGAACTAGTCAGAACAACAGGAGCTCGTATAAAATTAATTTCTGATGGAGATGTAAGTGCTGTAATTGCAACAACATTCGAAGATAGCGGTGTTGATTTATATATGGGAGCTGGAGGCTCTCCGGAAGGCGTATTAGCTGCCGCTGCTCTAAGGTGTTTGGGAGGCGTCATGTATGGTAAGTTAATTTTTTCTAATCAAGAAGAAAAAAAACGTGCTCAAGCTATGGGAATTAAAGATTTAAATAAAATTTATAAAACTCAGGATTTAGCTAGAGGCGAAGTTATGTTCGCTGCAACTGGGGTGACAGATGGGACATTGTTAAAGGGCGTGTTAATTAAAAATGATATAGCAACTACTCAATCAGTGGTAATGCGTTCTAAAACTAAAACACTTAGATATGTAACGGCTAGTCATAATCTTAATATTAAAACTATTATTAAATAAAAAAAATAGGTTTCTAAACTCTAAATTCTTTAGATTTGTTTTTATTAGCAGTTAAATACTTATTATTAAATATACACATTCTCCTAATTTTTAAATTAAAACATAATTTTAACAAATAAATTATTTATATTTTCTATATTCTGCTTTAGATAAATATTATGACAAATGGATATGTTGGGCAAAAAGCTAAAAAGCGTACACGTAAAAAATATCTTTTTTTAATATTTTTTATTTTAATAGTTTTTTTAATTTATATTTCTTTTCAGGAATTTAATTCAGAGGTGTCTAATAAAGAAATTATCAAAGTTGAAGAAGAAAATATACCTTTTGAAGATCAGAGTTTTCAATTAAAAAAATTAGAAACAACTATTATTGAATATAAACAAAGAATTCAATTACGAGATCAGTTAATTGTATCAATAAAAGAACAATTAGTAGCTTTAGAAAAAAGTAATTCTGAATTAATTGAGTCTATTAAAATGCTGAATTTAGAAAAAAATAATAATAATATTAGCTTAGAAAATCTTCAACAAAGAATTAAAGAACTTAAAAAGCAAACACAAAAACAAAATGATACAATAGTGTTATCTGAAGAAAAAAAAATGGAACTAAGCAATAAAATTATAAATTTAAATAATGAAATACAAATGTTGAATAATAATGTTAGAATAATAAATAATAAAATTAATGAGATTATTCTGCAAAAAAATGATCTCTTAAGTCAAGTGGATAGTTTAAATAATAATATTGTTGAAAGAGATGAGATAATAAAGAATTTAAAAGATAAAATACATCATTAAATTTATAACTATTTAGTATCTTTTTTTTCTGTGGTTGCTTGAAGGGGAGTTGCAACAACATCGCTTATTTTTTTTATCTTATCTAGAGATTTAACATCTCCTTTAATTTTTCCACCTAGCTTAATTTGCAATTCTTGATATTCGATATTGCCTGAAATTTCTCCTTGATCTTGAACAGTTAGCGTTCCATGAACTTTTATTTCACCTTCAACTTTGCCCCATACATCTAGATTATCGCTTGTAATATTACCTTTAAGATTTCCTGTCCCACCTACAAATAAATTTTTAGTTTCAACTGTTATATCTGCATTGCCATCTATTTGTACTTCGTCGGCATCAGTTAATTCTCCTTTAATCTTTACGCCATTGCCTATGATTGCTTTGGCTGAGCCTTTAGAGGATCGAAAAGGATTATTAGTGATATTTAATTCATTTTCATTATTTGTTTTTTTATCAAACATTTCATGTAATCTAGCAGAAAATAATATATATGTATAATTAATTTTATAAATTTTTTTAAACAGAAATAAGAAATATTTTTATTGTTAATTTTCTTTTATTTTTTCTTACTTTTTCTAAATATATATGGTTCTTGAAATTGACCTTGCCAAATACCCATCTTGTTTTTTTTTGCTAAATTTTCGGCTTTAACAAAATCTAAAGAGTAATAGCGATAAGCAATAGCCCATCCATTATGAACCATGTACTGGTTAATATTTTGATTCTCCAAAAAACAAGTTCCAACAAACCTTTTATATTTATCTATATCAATTATTTTACAATGCACTTTTTTTTCTAAAATAAAATTTTTTAATGCTATTTTTGATTCAATACCGCAATTCCATATTTTATTGTCTATGGTGCAGGTTTGATTGATTTCTGGTGCATCTATTCCATGTAATCTAATTTTATTTTTACCTATATGAATTGTATCACCATCAATAATTTTTGGTTTTCCCACTATAGTATTTTCGGAAAAAGAGTTAAAACTATAAAGACATAAACAAAAAAAAAATAAAAATTTATAAATCAAGATTTTTTGTTCCATCCACAAGAAGATTGTAAATATAATTTGCATAAGATCTATTTACAAATATATCGATTTCTGGAGTTTGAGAATCGCTATTGTTTCTAACTAAAAGTATTGGCACTTTTACAAATAATGTTTGAGCACAAGATGTTTGAGTAGATAAATTTTTTTCTAAATCTAAAACTAGAAATTTGGATAAAAGAATAATAATCTCTTTTCCTGAAATGCGAATAATAGTTCTATTTTCTGATACGTCTGTTACACTTGCGTCAAGATTTCCTAATTCATTTTTTAACCTAATAAATAATTCATTTTCTTGATCACTAATAATCATCCATTCATCTGGACCTAACCAAATAATTTTAAATTTTTCATTTTTTACATAAGTATTAGCCTTGGTAGGCAATATAGCACCAAGAATTTTGCTACAAGCAGACATATAATCATTGTTATTTGGGTCAATGCGTAAATTTATTTTATTAACATAAGGTAACTCTTGAAATTGAATTTCAAAATGCTCTATAATATTATTGATAGAGTGAATTGTTTTTTCTCTATTTAACATTAGGCACTTAATCTTTCATTTTTTGGATCTATAAATACAGGATTAGTTATTTCTACCTCAATTGTTTTGTTTGGCATTGGCACATATAATGAGAATCCTTTTTTCTTTGTTCCTTCTTTAACTAAAGCAAGCGCGATTGATCTGCCTAAATTAGGTGAATAATAGCTTGAGGTGACGTGTCCAACCATTGGCATAGGGAGAGAAGATATTTTTTCAACTAGTTGTGCTCCTTCTTCTAAGATTTCTTTCGGGTCTTTTGTTAGTAATCCTACAAATTGTTTGCGGTCTTCTCTAATAGTATCGCTTCTATAAAGAGCGCGTTTACCAATAAAATCATATTTTTTCTTGCTTACTATCCAACTCATATCCAAGTCAATTGGAGTTACGGATCCATCAGTTTCTTGACCAACAATTATAAAACCTTTTTCTGCACGTAAAACATGCATAGCTTCTGTTCCATACGGGGTAACGTTATATTCTTTACCTAATTCAAAACATTTTAACCATAATGCTTTAGCATAACTTGATGGTACATTTATTTCATAACACATTTCTCCTGTAAAGCTGATGCGCATGACACGGCAATTAACACCATCAATTTCTAAATTTTGAAAACTCATGTGAGGAAAATTCTCTTTTGAAAAATCGTGATTTGTACAAAGTTTTTTCATAAGTTCAGAAGAATAAGGGCCATTAAGGCTAATTGTAGCAAACTGCTCTGTTACTGATGTTAAATAAACTTTAAGCTCAGGCCATTCAGTTTGAAGCCAATCTTCTAATTTACCCAGAACACTTGCTGCATTTCCAGTTGTTGTTGTCATAACATAGTGATTTTCTTCAAGCCTACTAGTTACACCATCATCAATCACCATACCATCATCACCAAGCATTAATCCATAACGGCATTTTCCAATCTCAAGTTTTGACCATGCATTAGTATAAACTCTGTTAAGAAGTTCACTGGCATCCCTTCCTTTAATATCAATTTTACCTAAAGTAGATGCATCTAATATACCAATTCCATCTCTAGTTGCTTTTACTTCACGATTTACTGCTTGATGCATGTCTTCGTTTTCTTTTGGATAGTACCAGGCTCTTTTCCATTGTCCAACATCTTCAAACTTAGCTCCTTGATCAACATGCCACTGATGTATTGGGGTAGTTCTTTCTACATCAAAAAACTCTTTTACATGTCTTCCTGCCAGAGCACCAAAAGTTATGGGCGCATAAGGTAATCTAAAAGTAGTAGTACCGAGTTCATGAATTGGTATGCCTGATAATTTTGAAATAATTCCAAGAGCACTAATATTTCCAATTTTTCCTTGATCTGTTGCCATGCCGGTAGTTGTATAACGCTTTATATGTTCAATAGATCTATAACCTTCTCTTAGTGCAAGCTTTATATCTTTGGCAGTTACATCGTTTTGGAAATCAACAAACATTTTTGTTTTACCAAAATGTTTGTTTGAAGGAACGATCCAAAGGTGTTTTATTTTTTCATAAAAAATTTTTTTTGAGCTCAGTCTAGGCTCTTCATCAATTTTTTTTCCAAAATCAGTTAATAAAACTGATATTTTTGTATAAGTTTCCTTAAGAATTTCATCTAATTCAAACGTACCATTGCAGGCACCAATTGAAATTTCATTTTGGAACGACTTGTCTGGAATAAATGTTGCATCCGATTCTCTGTAAAATAATTTACCTTTAGATTGTGAAAATAGATGAATAGTAGGTGTCCAACCTCCAGATACACAAAGAAGATCACAGGGTAATTTTTTAGATTTGCCAATTGTTTTATCTAAGCTTTCATTTAATTCACTAATTATAACTGAATTAATTTTTGATCTTCCTTTGGTATCAATTACTGCATGATTAAAAAAAATTTTAATTCCTAATTCTTTAGTTTTTTTTACAAGATCACCATTTGAATTTTTGCGTACATCAATTATTGCATGAACTTCAACTTCTTCTTTATAAAAAAAATCGATTGCAGTCTGATAAGCAGTATCGTTATTTGAAAAAATAACAATTTTTTTTATATTTTTAGCAAAATAATGATTTTGATATTTTCGCGCACTGTTTGCCAACATAATTCCTGGTCTGTCATTATTATCAAAAGTTAAAAAACGTTCAATGGATCCAGTAGCCAATACTACTTTTGTAGCTCTTATTTTCCAAATGATTTGTCTTATTTTTTGGTGATTAATTTTTTGACAAGCAAGCAAATAATTAGAATGCATGTATGCAAAAACTGTTGAATTATTTATAATTTTTAAATTATCTTTATTATTTTGTTCTTCTAATTCTTTTATAATAACTTCATGGGTTTTAAATGAATCAGTATTCAAGTATTGACCACCCAATTCAGAACTTTGTTCTATAACTAATACTTTCAAATTTGTTTTTGCTAATAATTTTGCAGCATATAATCCGCTTATTCCCCCTCCTACAATCAATACATCGCAGTGATAATGAAAATGTTCATATTGATGAGGATCATCTTTGGTTGGTGATTTACCTAATCCAGCAGCTCTTCTAATAAAATATTCATATTTTTCCCAAAATTTTGTGGGCCACATAAATGTTTTGTAATAAAATCCAGCTGGAAAAAAAGGAGAAAGTAAATCATTTATAGTTCCAAAATCAAAATTTAAGGATGGCCAATTATTTTGTGAGGTAGCATGTAATCCTTCATAAATTTCAATTTCAGTCGCTCTTACATTGGGTTCAGTAATATCACCCAACTCTAATTGAACAATTGCATTCGGCTCTTCACTCCCAGCACTAATTATTCCTCTCGGCCTGTGGTATTTAAAACTTCTTCCAACTAAAAAGACCCCATTTCTAATCAAAGCACTTGCAAGCGTGTCTCCTTTAAAACCAAAATATTTTTTACCATCAAAAGAAAAAGAAATTTTTTTGTTCATAATTATTTTTTTTTATAAGAGGTTGAAATGTTCCCTGATCCAATTGAGGGTTCTCCGGATGGAGTTTGAGGAGCGATACCAGTAACATGAGGTGGTTGTTCTCCCATATTGTAGATTTTTAAAATTTCATCAGTTGCTGTATTTCTTGCAACATTGAACCATCTACGACATCCATTTGAATGATTCCATCTTTCAAATTGTATTCCTTTAATGTTTTTTCGCATGAACAGATAATCAGCCCATTGATCATCTGTTAAATCAGAAGGGTTTTTTGGGCGAACTATATGCGCTTCACCTCCACAGCTAAATTCACCCTGATCTCTTTCACCACAATAAGGACAATTAATTAAAAACATATTTATTAATGGGCAACCGCTGCAGCACCATGTTCATCAACTAATTCACCACTTGAAAAGCGATTAATAGTAAAAGGTGCATTTAATTTATGAGGTTCATCATTTGCAATTGTATGAGCAAATACCCAACCAGATCCTGGGGTTGCTTTAAAGCCCCCTGTTCCCCAGCCACAATTAAAATAAAGTCCGTTAATGTGTGTTTTACTAACTATTGGACTTGCATCAGGGCATATATCAACAATACCCCCCCAATGTCTAAGCATTTTCATTCTTGAGAAAAGTGGAAATAATTCGACAACCGCTGTGATTGTATCTTCTACAATATTAAAACCACCACGTTGCGTATAAGATGTGTAACCATCTGTTCCAGCACCTATAACTAATTCACCTTTATCTGATTGTGAGACATAAGCATGAATTGTATTTGACATAACAACTGTATCAATTATTGGCTTTACAGGTTCTGAAACCAAAGCTTGTAATGGCCTGCTTTCTAAAGGCAGTTTAATACCTACCATATTCGCAATAACACTTGAATGACCAGCTGCAACGACTCCAATTTTTTTAGATTTGATTAATCCTTTTGTGGTTTCAATTCCAGTTACTTGACCATTATTAATATTTATATTTGTTACTTCACAATTTTGAATAATATCAACACCCATGGCATCTGCACCTCTGGCATATCCCCAAGCAACTGCGTCATGTCTAGCTGTGCCTCCGCGGCGCTGTAAAGTTGCACCCAAAACAGGATATCGAATATTTGGAGAAGTATTAATAATCGGGCAAAATTCTTTAACTTGCTTTGTATTTAACCATTCACAATCAATATCATTTAAACGATTAGCATGCCAACGTCGCTTCAACTCTCTTACATCATGAAGTGTGTGTGCAACATTCATTACGCCTCTTTGAGAAAACATTACATTATAATTTAATTCTTGTGACATACCTTCCCATAATTTAAGAGCATGTTCATATAGAGCAGCACTTTGATCCCATAGATAATTTGATCTAATTATTGTCGTGTTTCTTCCTGTGTTGCCTCCACCTATCCAACCTTTTTCAACCACAGCTATATTTGTAATTCCGTAATTTTTTGCAAGATAATAGGCAGTAGTTAAACCATGTCCACCACCACCAATTATTATTGCATCATATTCTTTTTTTGGTTCAGGAGATTTCCAAACTGGTTGCCAATTTTCATGGTAAGATAGCGCGTTTTTAATTAAAGAAAAAATAGAATATTTTTTTGGTTTTTTATGCATTTTTATAGATTAAAATTAATCTATAACAGTTTTAGAAAAGACCTTCAATTTGTCCATTTTCGTTAAGATGAATAGAATTTGCGGCAGGAACACTTGGAAGCCCAGGCATGGTCATTATTTCTCCACAAACAACAACAATAAACTCAGCCCCACTTGAAAGTCTAACCTCTCTTATTGGGATGGTATGTTTACTAGGAGCTCCTTTAAGACTGGGATCAGTGGAAAAACTATATTGAGTTTTTGCAATGCAAATAGGAAAATCCCCATAACCATTTTCCTCAAATTGTTTTAATTGAGATTTAATTTTAGTGTCAGCAATTATTTCGTTAGCATCATAAATTTCTTTAGCGATAGTTTTAATTTTTTCAAATAAAGGCATTTTATCTTCATATAAAAATTTGAAAGAAGTTTTTTGATTAACTAGATCCACAACTTTTTTTGCTAGTTCAACTGCTCCTTCCCCACCTTTTGACCAATGTTGGCAAAGAACAGATTCAACACCAATTTTATCACATTCTTCTTGAAGTGCTTTCATTTCATTTTCTGTATCAGCAACAAAATGATTTATTGCAACTATGATTGGCAGACCAAATTTTTTAATATTGTCAACATGACGATTTAAATTTGAAATACCCAATCTAACTGCTTCTACATTTTCATTTCCTAGATCTTCTTTTTTAACACCACCATGCATCTTAAGTGCCCTAATTGTAGCTACAAGAACTACTCCATTGGGTTCTAAACCTGATTTACGACATTTAATGTTAAAAAACTTTTCAGCTCCAAGATCAGCACCGAAACCAGCTTCAGTAATAACATAGTCGGATAGTTTAAGACTTGTTTGTGTAGCGATTACACTATTACAACCGTGCGCAATATTAGCAAAAGGACCTCCATGAATAATAGCTGGATTGTTTTCAAGTGTCTGTACAAGATTGGGCATTAGAGCTTCTTTAAGCAATACAGTCATAGGTCCTTCAGCTTTTAAATCTTTAGCAAAAATTGGTTTTTTATCACGTGTATAGGCAACAGTTATATTCCCCAATCGTCTTTCAAGGTCTTTTAAATCTGATGCGAGACAAAATATAGCCATGACTTCAGAGGCTACGGTTATATTAAAGCCATCTATGCGAGGATAACCATTTTTTGTTCCACCCAAGTTAGCTGTAATTTCTCTTAAGGCCCTATCATTAAGATCTACACATCTTTTCCAAGATATCCTGCGCACATCAATCCCAAGTTTGTTGCCCCAATAAATATGGTTATCAATTAATGATGCTAATAAATTATTGGCTGATGTTATTGCATGAAAATCACCAGTAAAATGTAGATTAATGTTCTCCATTGGTACAACTTGTGCGTAGCCACCTCCAGCTGCTCCACCCTTCATACCAAAACTTGGACCAAGACTAGGTTCGCGAAGACATACAATACTTTTTTTTCCAATTTTACATAATCCATCATTTAAACCAACTGATGTGGTTGTTTTTCCTTCGCCAGCTGGAGTTGGTGTAATTGCTGTTACTAATATAAGTTTCGATTTTTTTTCCGATATTTTATTTTTAGTATTTAAGATTATTTTTGCAGCAAAATGACCAAATGGATTAAGAGATTCTTCATCAACATTAATTTTTTTTGCAATTTCTCTGATGGGTTTTTTATTTGCATTACGAGCAATTTCTATATCAGATAAAACCATGTTAATTTTTTATTAAAATCTCTACAACTTTTTTAAATTGTGTGGAAACAATAATTTCATCATTGGAAATAATACAAGCAAACAGTTGAGCCTCTCTTTTTAGATTAAAATATTTCGAATCCATTGCTATTTTTAAATTTTAAATGATTGTCTAATATAGTATTCATCCATTGTGAAGTTTTTTTCATTCCTCCAAAAGGATAGAGATGAAGTTTTTTAAGTTTAGATGAAGGATTAATAAATTTATATTCAGCAAGATCTGCAATTAATTTATCAGGTGTTTTGGTTTTTGCTATTTTTGTAATTTTTAAGGCTTGTTTGGATAAAAAATTAAATGAATTTATAATTCCACAAGATTTTGCATAAGATATTAGTGTATTTAATGTTGCAGGACCAGGAATGCCAGCATGAATATCCATTTTATTTCCAAGTGCAGCAATATGTTTTTCCCATAATTCAAAAGATTTTGCCTCAAAAAAAAATTGAGTCACGAGGTATAATTTAAAATCTGCATTTTTTGCAAATTGATTTTTTTCAATAATTGCCTTATCAAGTATTTTATCAGGAATTTCTGGATGACCTTCTGGATGTCCAGCGAGACCTACACTTTCAAAATTGAATTTTGATAATAGATCAGTTTGTAGGACCTCTAAACTTGAATTAATATTGCCAACTTGACTACCTCCTCCTCCAATAATGAGAATTTTTTTACAACCGGCATCTTCAGATAAATTACCAATATATTTTTCTAACATTGCGTAATTTTTTATTGATCTAACAGGTAAATGAGGAATGGCATTTAATCCTTCTAAAATAATTTTTTTTGATGTATTAATTACTCTCAAAGGATCCTCGTTTTGAAGATAAGTTATATAAACCTCATTATTATGTGGGAGATAATTTTTTAATTCTCCAATTTTATCATATACATTTGGAGCAGTTTCAATAGAATAATCCTTAACTAACAATTTAATATTAATTTCTTTTTGATTTAAATTCATTTGCAATCTATTAAATAAATTTATTTTAGCTACTAGATGAATAATATCAATTTTACTATCATTTCTTTTTATCAATTTCGTAAATTAATATATTTAGATAAAATTAAAAAAACTTTAAAAGAATTTTGCAGTTTTCATAAAATGAGAGGAACAATTTTGCTTGCTAATGAGGGCATGAATGGCACGATTGCGGGTTTAAGTAATTCAGTTAATTTATTAGAAAAGAAACTTAAATTAATGGGATTCGATAATTTGGAACTTAAATATTCATTTTATAAATATATGCCATTTAATCGTTTAAAAATAAAAGTTAAAAAAGAAATAATTACTTTTTCTCGATCTAAATTAGATGTTGAGAAAAATACTGCAAATTATGTTGATGCTAAAAATTGGAATAATTTTATACAAAATAAAGACACTTTGATATTAGATGTTCGTAATAAATTTGAATGTCAAATTGGTTCATTTAGAAATGCAATAAATCCCAAAATAAATAATTTTTCTGATTTAAAAGAATATATAAATGATAAATTGATTTCTAAAAAAAATAAAAATATAGCAATGTTTTGTACAGGAGGCATAAGATGTGAGAAAGCATCTTCATATATGATACATAAAGGATTTAAAAATTTATTTCAATTGAAAGGAGGAGTATTAAAATATTTTGAAAAAATTCCCAAAGAAAAATCAAGATGGAAAGGTGAATGTTTTGTTTTTGATAACAGAGTTTCTGTTAAAAAAGATTTGACAATCGGTACATACGAATTATGTTTTGGTTGTAGAATGCCATTAAGTAAAGCCAATCTCAAATCATTTAAATTTGAGAAAGGTGTCACTTGTCCAAAATGTTTTGATAAAATTTCAAAGAATAAAAAAATAAAACTACGTGAACGTAATAAACAAATTCACATTGCAAAAAAGAAAGGATTATATAATCCATATATTGTTTATTCTCCTTCAGATTTTTTTTAAAAAATTGTTTATTTAATTACAATATCAATATATACAGTTTCATATGGCAAAAAAATCATCCTTTGCATTAAAACAACTTGTTCCAGAAGAAAATCCTAAAACTGGAACAAAATATATTGTTCGTAAACCAACCAAAGGATTGAAAGTTGCAGAAAAACTACGAATGAAAAAATACGATCCAGTATTAAAAAAACACGTATGGTTTGTAGAAAAAAAAATGCCTCCTCATAGCAAGTAGCAATTTAATAAATTTTAATTGTTATTTAGGTAAATATTATTTCAATCTTTAATAACTTTTTTGCGAGTTTTATTAAGAGATTTTTCTAAGTCTTCATAGGAGCATAATCCTATATCCATTGGACTTTTTGTTTCAAGTACGGCTTCTCTGTATGTTCCGTTACGAATTGCATCAACAGTATTTTTTGTAGAGCCAGTAAGTTTTGCAATTTGAGAATCACTTAGTTCATTAGTATAACGCCTTATTAACCAAAGTATAGCATATGGTTTTTCTTGTCTAAAAGAGATAGGTGTGTACTTTGTATCTTTTTTTCGAGGTCTCAAGTTTTCAACTACAGTGGATAAAACTAATTGCAATTTAGCATTTTTATCTTGTTCACATCTCTTAATTTCCTCTTTAGTTAATTGATTATTATCAATAGGGTCATAGCCTTGCATACCTATAGCAACTTCCCCATCTGCAATTCCTTGAACTTCAAGTTCATGCAAAAAGCAGAATTCTGATATTTGTTTAAAAGTAAGACTAGTATTTTCAATAAGCCATACAGCAGTAGCTTTTGGCATTAGTGGTATTTTCATTTTTTTCCTTTAAATAATTATTTACGTCTTATAAGTATAATAGAATTAAATATATAAAAAAAAAACTTATGAGTGATTTTTTAGAATATGAAAAAGATACAAAAACTATAAAATCTATTAATCTTGAAGATTTTAGTATTGAAGATCTTGAGGAATATGTTGGGGAACTAACAAAAGAGTTAGAAAGGGCTATGAAAGAAATAGAGAAAAAAGCTAAAATCCAGTATGAAGCTAAAAAACTCTTTAAGTAGTTTTTATTTACCTATTTTTTTCATGCCTTTAAAGCGTTTTTCAAACCTTGCTACTTGACCTTCAGTATCGTTAATATTTGCTTTACCTCCTGTCCAAGCAGGATGTGATTTAGGGTCGATTTCAAGTTTAAGAGTATCTGAAGCTTTACCCCATGTTGATCTAGTTTTAAAAGTTGAACCATCAGTCATAACAACTTCGATTTCATGATAGTCTGGATGTATATTTTTTTTCATTATTGTGCTTTATAGTTAAAGAAATTATAAAGTAAAGTTAGATTTTATTTTCATTTAATTTTTGCTGAACGATCTCATGAATTTTTATATTTGAAGCTAAAATATCTTTAGAATTTATACTCCAAGAATCACCAGAAGGTTCGGTTATTTTTCCTCCAGCTTCCTTGATCAGAAGCACTCCGGAACAAACATCCCACAAATTAAGATTTCTTTCCCAAAATGCATCAAGTTTTCCAGCTGCAACATAAGCAAGATCAATTGATGCGCAACCAAGACGTCTTAATCCTGAACATGCTTTTGAAATTTGATCAATTTCTATTAAATAATTATTATATATTTTATTTATATGAGGTATTCCTGTTCCAACGATACATTCTAAAAAATTTTCTCTTTTTGAAACTCTCAATCTTGCATTGTTGCACCATGCTCCCTTACCTCTAGACGCCCAAAAAAAATCATTAGTAATAGGGTTAAATACAACTCCATCTATGATTTCATTTTTATATAATCTAGCTATAACAATACTAAATATAGGTATTCCATGTATAAAATTAGTTGTCCCATCTATAGGATCAATTACAATTAATTCTTCATCACTACCCTTAATATTTCCTTTTTCTTCGGATAAAAATGAATAATTTGGATAATAATATTGCAATGTTTCAAATAATATTTGTTCAGATTTTAAATCAGCATTTGTTACAAAATCACCCAAATTTTTTGATTGAATTTGAAGATTTTCAATTTCACCAAAATCTTTAATAAGAGTTTTTCCTGCTCTTCTTACAGCTTTTTCAAAAATATTAATGATTGGAGGTTGGCTGTCCACTATTAGTTTTTAGCTTTTTCAACATAAGAAGTATTATTTGTATTAATAACTACTTTATCACCTACTTCAATAAAAGGAGGAACATTTGTCTGAATATTTCTTTCCAATACGGCGGGTTTATATGAAGAGGCAGCAGTTTGTCCTTTAATAGCTACTTCAGTTTCAATAACTTTAAGTGTTATATGATCTGGCAAGATTATTGAAACAGGTTTTAATTCGTATAATTGGATAATTATTTTGTCGTTTTCTATTAAAAATTTTTCTTGATTTTTGTTTACAACATTATTGTCAATTTCAATTTGTTCAAAGTTTTTATTATCCATAAAATAAAATTTACCATCACTAGAATATAAAAATTGAAACTCTTTTTCCTCTAAAATAGCCCTTTCAACACTTTCAGAAGATCTAAAACGTTCATTCATTTTGGTACCTTCGTTGAGTTCTTTCATTTCAGTTTGTATGTATGCACCACCTTTGCCAGGTTGAGTATGTTGAGTTTTAGTAACACGCCAAAGTTTTGAATTTATCTTAAGTATATTTCCAACTTTGACTTGGTTACCATCAATTTTCATAAATTAATTTTCATAAATAGAAAACATTTTATCTAAAAGAATCAGGGCTTCTTTTTTTGTTCTTTGAAAGCAATTTCTTCCAACAATTGAACCGTTACCCCCGCCTTGTTTGATAGCTTTTACCTCACTTAGAAGTTCATCATCATTTTTTGCTTCTCCACCTGAAAAAACAACTATTCTTCTTCCATTAAAACAACTTCTTTTTATTACTTTTACACGATCTAGAGCAGTATCAATTTCAATATTATTTTTTATAAACGCATCCTTAGTTGGATCGTCTTCAAGATAGGAGGTAGGAAGTTTTACTTTTATGATATGGGCTCCACAAAGACACGCCATGTGTGCTGCATAGCTGATAATATTAATAGCTGTTTCCCCTTTTTTTGACATGCTGCCTCTAGCATAAGACCACAAAACTGTAATTAAGCCAGCTTCTTTTGCTTCTCTAAAAAGATTACACGCTTGTTCAATAAGTTTATAATTATATTCACTTCCTGGGTATATTGTAAATCCAACTCCAATGCAGTTAAGACGTAAAGCATCTCTGATATTTCCAGTTACTGCCTGATCTTTTATGCTTGTTAAAGAATTTGAGCTATTACATTTGAGAATGAAAGGAATTTTATTTGCAAAGGTAGAGACTCCTGATTCTATCATTCCCAAGGGTGCTGCAAATGCAGACATGCCTGCATCAATTGCAAATTGCACATGATAATGAGGATCATAAGCTTCTGGATTAATGCCAAAGCTTCTGTCAGGTCCATGCTCAAAACCTTGGTCTACAGGATAAATAATTAACCTTCCTGTTCCACCAAGTCTTCCAAAATTTAGCAACTTCTCCAGATTTGTTAAGGATGAAACTTTATTGTCTACTTCATATTTACTTAAAATTTCATTTACTACTGTATTGTTCATTTTTCGTTTATTAATAAGCTTTTATAAATTTTTGACTCAATATTTTTTATATTTGTAATGTCTATTACAGTAATTTTAGGATTTATAGAAATTTTATTTTTTTTAGCTATTTGAGATAGTTTTAGCAAAGTATTTTTATCCCCTTCAACTCCAAGATAGTCTATTCTGTGGTTAACTAAGTTAATAAATAATCCATAGCTTTTTTTACAATCTGCAAATATTTTAAATGTATTTTTGCTAAATTTTTTTAACAAAAGATTTCTAAATTCAATAATCCAATCAGGTCCAAAACCATTAATTATATAAAATTGAATAAAAAAAATTGGAACTATTTTAATTTTTTTGCAAATAGATATAATTTTTAATGCTTGATTAAGAGTATTAACTTTAAGACAAAGGTATCTTTTATTGGAATTCACTTACAAACATTTTCGTAAATCAAGCATAGTATCAATCATTCTGTTTGAAAAACCCCATTCATTGTCATACCATGATAAAATACGACAAAATTTATTATTTATGACATATGTTTGAGTTAAATCAAATACTGAACTACTAGGATTATGATTAAAATCTATTGAAACTAAAGGAAGTTTATTAATACTTAAAATTCCTCTGAGATTTTTATTTTTTGAAGCTCTGATCATAAGATTATTAATTTGATCTACTGATGTTTTTTTCTTACTAACAAAAGTTAAATCTATTAAAGATACATTTGGTGTAGGAACTCTAATGGCTGTTCCGTCAAGTTTACCTGCAAGTTTAGGCAAAACAATCCCAAGTGCTTTTGCTGCCCCGGTTGAAGTAGGAATCAGTGATACCGAGGCCGTTCGTGCTCTTCTTAGATCATCATGTGCTTGGTCAATGGTCCTTTGATCACCAGTAAAGCTATGGATTGTAGTCATAAAACCTGATTCAATGCCTAAATATTTATCAAGAATCATAGCTACAGGAGCAAGACAGTTAGTCGTACAAGATCCATTCGATATAATTTGATGTTTTTTATTTAGAGTTTGATTGTTTACTCCTTGTACAATTGTTGCATCAACATTTTTTGCTGGAGCTGAGATAATAACTTTTTTTGCACCTGCAACAATATGGGAATAAGATTTTTCTTTTGAAGCAAAAACACCGCTACATTCTAAAACAATATCTATTTTTAACTTTTTCCATGGGAGTTTTGTAGGATCTTTTTCTGAATAAAATAAAATATTATTATTATTATATATTATAGAGTTTTTTGTTTTAATAATATTTTCTTTCAATTGACCATGACCGCTGTCAAATTTTAACAAATGATAACTAGAATCCAGTGATCCAAGTTCATTAATGGCTATAATATTTACTCCTTTAATTTTTTTTTCAAGAAAAGCTCTAAATACAAGTTTTCCAATTCTTCCAAAACCATTTATTGCTACTCTCATGATATAACGTCTATATATTGTTTTTTATTAAATTTATTAAATTTGTTGAAGTTAAATCAAAATGCTCATATAATTTTTTATATGGTCCACTAGAACCAAATTTACTCATTCCTAGAAAGTTTTTGGTTGGCATGTATTTTTCCCATCCATTTATAACTCCTGCTTCTATACCAAATAGAGGTTTGTTTCCTAATATTTTGTTTTGATATTCAATACTTTGTTTTGTAAATAATTCCCAAGAAGGAAAAGAAATAATACGAACGTTAATTTTTTCTTTTAATAAGATATTTGAACTTTGAACTGCAATTTCAACTTCAGAGCCTGTTGCTAAAATTGTAGCATCGTAATTATCAAAGTCAATTATTGGATATGCACCAAGTTGTACAAGGTTTTTTTTGCTATCTACATTTCTAATGAAAGGCAGATTTTGCCTTGTTAGAACTAAAATAGTTGGTGTATTAGTTTCATTTAAAGCACAATGCCAAGCTTCTATTGTTTCAATAATATCGCATGGTCTAATGACATTCAGATTAGGAATAGATCTCAAAGAAGAAAGATGTTCAATTGGTTGATGTGTTGGTCCATCTTCTCCTAAACCGATAGAATCATGAGTCATAACGTAAATTATTGGCAATCCCATAAGTGCAGCTAAACGAATAGAAGGTCGACAATAATCTGTAAATATTAAAAAAGTTCCACCATATACTCTAAGACCCTTGTGTATTGATAAACCATTCATGATAGCAGCCATAGCATGTTCTCTTACACCGTAATAAATGTATCTGCCTGAAAAATCATATTTAGTAATTGGTTTTGATTCTTTCGTTTTAGTATTATTTGAACCAGTAAGATCTGCAGAACCTCCAATTAAATTTTCTATATGTGAAACAAATATCTCTAGTGATAATTCACTTGCTTTTCTAGTTGCACAATTAGTTTTTTCATTGAAATGATGATGTTTAAAATTATTAATTTGTTCTAATAAATCAGAAGAAATTTTTTGCTCAAAATATTTTTTATGTGTTTCATTATGCACTATTTTTTTATAATTTTGTTCCCATTTATTTTTCTTTTCCTCATTTCTTTTAAAAAATTCTCTCCATTCATTAATCAAATTTTGTGGAATTTCAAATGGAGGATGTAACCAACCTAGTATTTTTCTTGTTAATTCTACTTCTTTTTCACCAAGTGGAGAACCATGAGATGCAGCAGTCATTTCTTTATTAGGAGAACCAAATCCAATTTTAGTTTTACAAGCAATCAATGTTGGATGATGATTTGTTTTAGCTATTTTTATTGCTGTTGAAATTTTTTTATGATTGTGACCATCAATTGAAATAGTATCCCATCCATATGATTGAAATCTTTTTATATGATCTTCTGATACAGATAATTTAGTTGGACCATCAATAGAAATAGAATTATCATCAAAAAAAACAATTATTTTTGACAAATTTAAGTGGCCAGCTAAACTACATGCCTCATGACTAAGACCTTCCATTAGGCATCCATCACCTACGAAAACATAGGTGTAATGATCTATGACCTCTTTTCCAAATTTAGCATTTAATATTTTTTCTGCAAGGGCCATACCAACACCATTAGCCAAGCCCTGAGCTAATGGACCAGTTGTTGTTTCAACCCCTTCAATCTCTCCATATTCTGGATGTCCAGCAGTTGGGGAGTTTAATTGCCGAAAATTTTTAATATCGTCTAATGTAATGCTTTTGTATCCAGTTAGATATAAACATGCGTATAATAGCATTGAACCGTGACCGTTTGACAAAATAAATCTATCTCTATCTATCCAATTTGGATCATTAGGATCAAATTTTAGAAAATCTTTAAATAAAACTGTAGCAATATCAGCCATACCCATAGGCATACCTGGATGACCCGAATTAGCTTTTTGAACAGCATCAATTGATAAAAATCTAATGCAATTTGCCAGCTGATTTAAATTTATTGAGTTTTTTGACAATGTATTCTCTGATTCATAGTATATTTATACTATTATTTAAACTCATTAAAGTGACATTTTTTATAAAAAAAACTATAAACAGTTATGGATCCAATTTTAAAAATTAAAGAACTAAACTCAAATATTGATAAAATTGAGCAGCTTGCAGATGATTTAATAGATAGTCTTGCTAGCAAAAGGAAAAAAATTGATCATTTGAAAGAGCAAATTGAAAGCAATATTAAACAAATTGATGAAATAATAGAAGATTATAATGCCAGTTCTTGAAATAGAGATATTGGGTTCTAAAATTGAAATTAATTATCAAAAAGGAGAAAAAGAAAAACTTCTTGATTTAATTGATAATTTTAAAAAAAGATTGTTAGAATTTAAAGATTTACAAGGAAAAACAACTGATAATAAAATATTATTTTTTGCTGCTTTAAAAGCGGAGGATGTTATTGTAGATTTAAATGAAAAGTTGTTACAACAAGATAAAAAAAAGCAACTATTTGAAAATAAAAGTTTGGAATTAGATACTAAGGTTAAAGAAATAATAAAGCTTAAAGATCACATACTAGAATTAAATACAGATAATAAAAAATTGGATGATCTCAACAGAACATTTATTAATGAAATTGATAAAACAAACGTCAAATTATCTTCTTTGATTAAGAAAATATTATTTAAAAATAATGACTACGATTGAATTAAAGAAAAATATCCAAAGACTTTCCTCTTCAAAAAAAAGATTATTAATAAAAAAAAATAATCTCAAAGCTCATTATGAATTACACAAACAAATACTGAATTTTCAAAATTTCAAAAATTCTCAAATTATAGCTAGCTTCATTTCTATTAAAACAGAAATCTCAATGAGTATATTAAATCGTTTTTTAGAAACATCTAAAAAAAAAATCTGCCTACCTATTATAAAAGATAATTTACATTATTTAATTTTTAGAGAATTTAATAAAAAATCAATTTTAAAAAAAGGTAAATTTGGAATATTAGAGCCAGATGATAAAAGCAAAGAATTACTTCCAGATTTTATTTTAACACCATGTTTGGCCTTTGATAAATTTGGTTATCGTTTGGGATATGGAGGAGGGTATTATGATAGGACATTTGATAAATTAAAAGATTTAAATCATACTTTTATTTCAGTTGCAGTAGCATATGAAGATCAAAAAGTTAATAAAGTAGTTCATGATCAATACGATAAAAAAATTGATTATATTTTGACAGAAAAAGTATTATATAAAACTATATGAAAATTATATTTATAGGAGATATTGTTGGTCGTTGTGGTAGGGAAGCTGTTTTAAACAATTTATCAATTTTAAAAAAAAAATTTAAACCCGAAGTAATAATAGCTAATGCAGAAAATGCCGCCTCAGGATATGGTTTAACAAAAAAAATTGCTAATGAATTAATTGATCAAAATATTGATGTTTTAACATTAGGTAATCATTCTTGGGATCAAAAGGAGATGTTATCATATATTGAAGAGTGTCCAAAAATAATAAGACCAATGAATTATCCCATGGGAGTACCTGGTAGAGGAGAGTATAAGATAATGCTTGATGATGAGAGATCATTACTAGTTATCCAAGTAATGCTAAGATTGTTTATGGGTGCACCCTTAGATGATCCTTTCGCAATACTATCAAATCGTTTGTCATCTGAATTTTTAGGTAATACAAGTAATAGTATTTTAATCGACTTACATGGTGAAGCTACTTCAGAAAAAAATGCTTTTGCACACTATTTTGATGGTAAAGTTACTGCAATACTAGGAACTCATACACATATTCCAACAGCAGATGAAAGAATACTTGATAATAAAACAGCCTATCAAACTGATGTAGGTATGACAGGTGACTATAATTCTGTAATTGGTATGGACAAAGAAAGCCCAATTCATCAATTTACTAAGGGCTATAGGTTGGAAGGACGGTTTATACCAGCAACAGGAAAAGCAAGAATATGCGGCTCATTTATAGAAAGTAATGATAAAACTGGATTGGCTGAACATATAGAATCTTTTCAATTTTAATTATTTTTCACATAATAGACATAAATTAATGGAATAGAATGAAAATACTTTACTAGTAACGTATTAAGAATTTATACAAGAGTTTATGGCGGGTCATTCAAAATTTAAAAATATTATGCATCGTAAAGGCGCTCAAGATAAAAAAAGAGCAAAAATATTTTCACGAATAGGAAAAGAGATTTCAATCTCAGTAAAAATTGGCGGTTCAGATTCAGATAGCAATATAAGACTTAGATCAGCAATCATTGCTGCTAAAGCACTTAATATGCCTAAAATTAATATTGAAAGAGCTATTAAAAAAGGTGAAGGCAATGACCCTAATTCAAATTATGAAGAAATTCGATATGAAGGTTATGGTCCCGCAGGAATAGCAATAATTGTTGAAGCAATGACTAATAACAAAAACAGAACAGCTGCAGAGATTCGTTCAATTTTTGGGAAGTTTGGAGGCAACCTTGGCGAGACAGGGAGTGTTATTTATAGTTTTAAAAGATATGGAGCAATATCTCTTGATAAAAAATTAGCAAACGAAGATGAGTTATTTGAATTTTTAGTTGATCATGAATCAAAAGACCTAGAAGTTAATGAAGATGAATATGTGATTTATTGTGATCAAAATAATCTACACACTCTCAATGAAAGTGTTATTCAAAAATTTGGGAAAACCACATCTTCTCAATTAACTTGGAAAAGTGAAAACAATATTAATGTTCAAAAAGATACAGCAGAACAATTATTTAAATTACTTAATAATCTTGAAGATAACGAGGATGTTCAAAATGTTTCAGCAAATTTCGAAGTGAGCGAAGAAGTTTTGCAAGCATTAACACAGTAAGAAAGGATATTTAATGGCAGACAAAGCATGGAAACGTAGAGAAAGAGAAGTTGCTAGTTACTTTAATGGAGTAAGAACTTCTTTAAGTGGTATTAACAGTAAAGTTACAAGAGCCGATGTTATTCATGAAGAACTATTTGTAGAATGTAAATTGCGAGCAAAACATTCAGTAGTTTCTCTTTGGGATGATACGGCAAAACTAGCTAAAGATGAAGGTAAAACACCAGTAATAGCACTTTGTGAGAAAAATCGTCCAGGGTTTTGGGTGATGGTTCATAGCAGTGATTTAGAAAAAATAAAAAAGGATAAAAATTAAATACATGGAAACAGCAATAACTTCAGTAGAATTATCTTCGACAGCAGTTGATTTTTCATTAGTATCTTTATTTTTAAGAGCTGATTTAGTTGTTAAGTCTGTGATTATTATTCTAATTGTTTCATCTATATGGTCATGGAAAATTATTGTTGAAAAATTAGTTAGGATGAAAAGGTTAAAACAACTTGAGAGTGAATTTGATGAAATTTTTTGGTCAGGCAATTCTTTTGAAGATTTATATGAAACATTTAATTATAATCAGAACGATCCTAAATCTACAATATTTTGTGCTGCAATAGAAGAATGGAAAAAATCTAATCAATCTATTAGAGATAATAATCCGTTAAATTTAGATTCACTTAAAGAAAGAATGAATAGATCTATGCAAGTTACTTTTAATAAAGAAACAGAATTAATTGAAAAAAATTTAACCTTTTTAGCAACCGCTGGTTCCACCTCTCCTTTTATTGGTTTATTTGGAACAGTTTGGGGTATAATGAACAGTTTTCAATCAATTGCAATTGCACAAAATACTAATTTGTCAGTAGTTGCGCCAGGCATAGCTGAGGCATTATTTGCAACTGCTCTCGGACTATTTGTGGCGATTCCAGCGGTGGTTTCATATAATAAAATTACAAGCGACTTATCAAAATATTTTTTATCTTTAGAAACATTTATAAATGAATTCACCACAATTTTTTTTAGACAACTTGAGAATAAATAAAATTGATTATTTCAAAACGAAATTCAGTTAAAAATAGTAAGAAATACTCACTTATGAGTGAAATTAATGTCACTCCTTTTGTTGATGTAATGCTTGTCTTGTTGATTGTTTTTATGGTGACTGCGCCATTATTAACAGTTGGCATTCCAGTTGATCTTCCTAAAGTAAAAGCAAGTGCACTAACTGATCAAAGAGATCCTCTTGAGATAACAATTAAACTAGATGGAAGTGTTTATCTAGGAGACACCCCAGTAAAAGTTGAAAACTTAATTTCTAGATTAAATGCTATCACAGATCAGAATAGTGAAACAAGAATTTATGTAAAAGGAGATAGAGTAGTAGCTTATGGTCGAATTATGGAAATAATGTCTCTTATTAATTCTGCTGGTTATGTAAAAGTTGCTTTGATAGTCCAGAATACTCCTGATTAGATTTTAAATGAACTTAAGAATTTTAAACACTTATAATTTTTATAATTATTTTAATAACTTTGAAAGTGAAAAAATTGGTTTATATTTTTCTTTTTTTCTTCATTGCTTAATTTTATTATTAGCAATAGGATTACCTAATTTTTTTGGACCTACACAAATTAATATTCCTAATATTGTTCCTATAGAAATATTAAATGTTTCAGATACAACATCAATACCGAAAGAAATTGAAGAAAAAAAACAAAAAAGTATTGTAAAAGAAGTTCTTAAAAATAATAAATTTAATAATTCTGAAAATAAACTAATTAAAAATATTGAAATTAAAACAAAGCCCAAGTCTGAAATTAAAGATATTGAGATTATTAAATCTCCAGTTGTGGAAAAAATAATTGAAAAAAAAGCAAAAACACTAACTAAATTAAAAGAAAAGAAAATTATAAATGAAGCAGAAAAATTTGAAAGCCTTCCTTCTCAAATAATTAAACCTAAAATTAAACCTAAACTAACAGAAGAAATTTCTAAAATTAAACAAAATACAGATATAATTGTTAAAACTCAACCCAAACCAAAACCAAAAACAGATGACATTGTTAAAACTCAACCCAAGCCAAAACCAGAACCAACATTTAATATTTCTTCGATGTTAAAAGATTTACGTCATGAACAAAGTTCTATCAATGAAGATAATAAAGAAAATAAAAAAAATGAAATATCAAAAAATGAAGAAAAAAATAAAGAAATTTCTCAATTATCTATAAGTGAAATTGATCTATTTCTTCAGCAACTCTCATCATGTTGGATTGCTCCTGCAGGTGCAGTTATCAAAACAGGGATGGTTGTGAGGATTGAGGCAAAAATTAAGCCAGATAGGAAAATTTTAGAAAATACTGTCCGTATTCTTGACACAAATATATCACAAAATAACCCTTTTTATGGTCCTATTACAGAAAGCGCTATGAGAACATTAATGCATCCAAATTGTATTCCTCTTAAATTACCTGAAGATAAATATCATTTGTGGAAAAATTTAACCATTACTTTTGATCATAGCATAATGAAAGGTTATTAGTTTAAAATTTTGAAAAATATTATGAATAATAAATTTTTAATAACAATATCATTATTTATTTTTGCATGTTTTAAAGTTTATGGATTAGAGGTTACTTTAACACAAGGAACAATTGAACCAACACCAATTGCAATAACTGATTTTTTTTCTAAGGATTTGAACTCTCAAAAAATAGGCAAAAATATATCTCAAGTTATTTCAGATAATTTAGAGAGATCAGGCCTTTTTTTGCCAATTGATAAAAAAGCTTTTATACAAACTGAAGAATCTCTTAATAACCAACCTCGATTTGAAGATTGGAAGATTATAAAAGCACAGCATTTAATCTCAGGAAAAATTAGTAAATATAATGAAAAAATTGCTGTTGAATTTAGGTTATTTGATGTTTTTGCTCAAAAACAATTATTAGGAAAAAAATTTGAAACATCTGAAAAGAATTGGAGAAGAGTGTCACACATTATATCTGATGCAATTTATAAAAGAATTACTGGTGAAGGAGGATATTTTGATACACGGATAATTTATGTAGCTGAAACTGGATCAAAAGAAAATAGACAAAAGAGATTAGCAATTATGGATCAAGATCAAGCAAACCATCGTTTTTTAACAGATGGATCTTATTTAGTTTTAACTCCAAGATTTTCTCCCAACTCACAAAAAATTACATATATGTCTTATATGACCAAAAATAAACCACGCGTTTATATTTTTGATATAGAAACTGGACAACAAGAGATAGTAGGAGAGTTTCCCGGTATGACTTTTGCTCCTCGTTTTTCACCAGATGGAAAAAAAATTATCATGTCTTTTACTGATCCTGATATTGGAAATTCAGAAATATATATTCTTGATTTAGCAACAAGAAACTCAAAAAGAATAACAAACAGTACAGCTATTGATGTATCAGCAAGTTTTGCCCCTGATGGGAAAAAAATTGTTTTTAATTCTGATAGAAATGGCAGAAGACATTTATATGTAGCGAAACCAGACGGAAGCAATGTTAAAAGAATCAGTCGAGAAGGAGGCAGCTATTATACGCCTGTATGGTCGCCAAGAGGAGATATGATTGCTTTTACAAAGCAAGAAGGAGGGCAATTTTATATCGGAGTTATGGAAACTGATGGTAAAAATGAAAGAATGATAGCTAAATCTTTTCATGTTGAAGGTCCAACTTGGTCTCCAAATGGACGATATTTGATGTATTTCAAAGAAGAAAGAACAGCTAGTGATGGAAGTGGTGGAGAATCAAGCTTATATTCTATTGATTTAACAGGATATAATGAAAGAAAAATCATTACTCCATTGGGCGGTTCTGATCCAGCGTGGTCGCCATTAATGCATTAATTATTCCTAAAATACTGATTAAACTAATTGAATATGCTAAAATAACTAGCTAGAGTATAAATAATCATTTGAATCAGGTTAAAAAATGATAAATGAGTAATTGTTTTATTTTATTTATATTAAGGGAGTTTCATAATGTTAAAAAAGTTTTTACTTTCCATCTTTTTGTTTGGTTTGGTAGCTGCGTGTTCAACCACTCCAAAAGATACAGCTGACTCGTCAGGAAGTGGCTCTTCGGGTGACTTTAACACTACGACAACAAGTGAAGATGCGGCAAGTACAGCTGCAGCAGCTGATAGTACAGCAAGCGATTTTGAAGGTATAATAAGTGGGTCTTATGAAGATTTAGTTGTTAATATAGGGGATAGAGTTTATTTTTCTTATGATAGTTTTGAACTTGATGATGATGCAAAAGAATTATTACAGCATCAAGCCGCTTGGTTAAAACAATACAGCAAAACATCAATAATAATAGAAGGTCATTGTGATGAAAGAGGTACGAGAGAATACAACTTAGCTCTTGGTGAAAAAAGAGCTCAAGCAGTTAAAAATTATTTAAGTGGATTGGGTGTAATTGATTTTAGACTGAATACTATTAGCTATGGTAAAGAAAGACCCGCTGTAGTGGGATCTACTGATGCTGCTTGGAGTCAAAATAGACGTTCCGTTACTGTTGTTCAATAAATTATAACCCTTAATATAGTTTAGTGGCGTTATCTAAATACTAGATAGCGCCATATTTTTGTCCCAATAAAATAGTAGATATAACATAGAGCGATGAAAAAAATTTTAAGTTTATTGTATTTTATAATTATATTTAATTTTGCAGCTTATGGGGAAGAAACATTATTAGATGTAAAACAACAATTAGAAAGAATTAATAGAGACATAACTGACTTACAAAAGGCAATTTACAAAAATAATAGTAGCCTTTCGTCTGAAACTAATAATAATAATAATAATTCTCAAATAACAGTTTTTGATATGAGATTGAGGGATATTGAAAATGAATTAAAAGCAATTAATTTTAATTATGAAAACTTAACTTTTGAACTTGATGAGCTTAAGAATTTTTTTGAACAACTTAGTATTAATTTTGAAGAACTTAGTATTAAATTGAGTAATGTTATGATCACTAAAGAAAATTTAATTGAAAAAGAAATTGAAAAAGAAGCTTCTATTGATTCAAATCAAAAACAAAAACAAAATGAAAAAAACTCTCTTGGTTCACTTATAATCAATTCCGAAGATTTATCAGATACAAATGATAATATTGCTGAAAATGAAGAACAAATAATATTGCAAAATTTATCTCCTGAAGAGGAGTTTCAAATGGCTTTTGATCTTTTAAGATCACAAAAATTTGAAGAAGCTAAGTCTTCTTTAAAAATATTTATTGAAAAATATCCTTCCAATAAGCTTTCAGGATCTGCACATTATTGGTTAGGGGAGATTTTTCTTTTAAAAAAGGAAAATCGAGAAGCAGCATTAGTTTTTGCTGAAGGTTATCAACAATATCCTGAAAGTGCTAAAGCTGCTGATAGTTTATATAAATTAGGTGAAGCACTTTTAAGAATTGAAAAAAAGAACGAAGCTTGTGATACTATGAATCAGTTCCTTCTTAAATATCCTAATCATAAATTAGTTGAAAAAACACAATCAAAAATTAAAGCAAGTCAATGTAATTAATTGTTTGAATGACAATTACTTTTTCTAAATTTAACAAATCCCTTAACAGTTATTTTTTATATGAAAGCAATCCATCTATCGTTGTGGGTGTTTCTGGAGGGCCAGATAGTACAGCTCTTGTATTTATTCTTAACAAATGGACGAAAAAAAACAAGGGTAGACTCACTGCACTTATCATAGATCATAGAATTCGAAAGGAATCCTATTTTGAATCATTAGCAACTAAAAAATTTTTAGATAGTAATAATATTCATAATAAAATTTTAAAAGTTCCTAAACAAAAAGTTTTACGAGGAAAAATGGATCAAGCAAGAAATAATAGATTTAAAATGATTATTAATTTTTGTAAAAAAAATAAAATTTTTCATGTTTTTTTAGGGCATCATTTTGATGATAATATTGAAACTTTTTTATTAAGAAAAATTGCTGGTAGTAATTTTGAAGGCCTAAATTGCATGAAACATGTTTCTATTTACCATAATATTCAAATCATTAGACCTTTTTTATCTTTTACAAAAAAAGAAATTTTGAATTTTAATAAGAAATTTAATTTGAACTATATAAGTGATCCTAGTAATTTTAATACGAAGTATAGCAGAACTTTAGTTAGAGACTATTTGTTTAAAAAAAAATATTTAGTTAACAAAATTATTAAAGATTTCGATATGATTAGAAATAATTATTTACAATATAAAAGAATGGTTTTTCAAATATTGAATTTAATTATTTTAGAAATAAAATTAAAAAAAATAGTTCTAGATTTAAACAAAATGCTAAGTTTGGAACATGAATTACAAGTTAAATTATTTAATCTTTTATTTAAATTTGTAAATAATAGTAAATTTATTATTCGTTACAAAAAAATCAATGATATAATTAAAACTCTAGAAAAGCCCATGGATGTTTCTTTTAGAACAAAGAATATTTTGTTAACAAAAAAACTTGATATTTTAATTATTTCTAGGAATAAATTTAGTTAGAATATCTATTAAAATATTATAGAAACCTATTGTGTTTTAATGATTAATGCCTATTTATATTAATAGAAAATAAAATGAAAAACTTTAGTAAAAATATTGCTTTATGGCTAATTATAGGGCTTTTATTAATAGCTCTATTTAACTTGTTCCAAGGAACAGAGAATAATCGCTCATCTTCCTTAATTTCTTTTTCTGATTTTATTTCAGCAATTGAATCTGGGAATGTTTCAGAGGTTAATATTAGAGGCAATAATATAGAAGGTTATTTTGAAGATGGCAGATCATTTAAAACCTATTCTCCAAATTATCCTAATTTAGTGGATGAACTTAATCAAAAAGGAGTTAGAATTACTGCTGAGCCATCAAACAAATCCATGCATCCAATATTAAGTGTTTTGCTATCATGGTTTCCTATGCTTCTTTTGATTGGTGTTTGGATATTTTTTATGAGACAAATGCAGGGCGGAGGAGGTAAGGCTTTAGGTTTTGGTAAGTCTAAAGCTAAACTTTTGAATCAAGCAGTTGGTAAGATAACTTTTGACGATGTAGCAGGAATCGATGAAGCAAAACAAGAATTAGAAGAAGTAGTAGAATTCCTTAAAGATCCAGAAAAATTTTCAAGATTAGGTGGAAAAATTCCTACAGGAGCTTTATTAATTGGACCACCTGGCACAGGAAAAACTTTGCTTGCCAGGGCTATTGCTGGTGAGGCAAATGTTCCATTCTTTTCTATTTCAGGATCTGATTTCGTTGAAATGTTTGTAGGAGTTGGAGCTAGTCGGGTTCGAGATATGTTTGATCAAGGTAAAAAGAATTCTCCATGTATAATTTTTATAGATGAAATTGATGCAGTGGGCAGACATCGTGGAGCAGGACTTGGAGGCGGAAATGATGAACGTGAACAAACCCTTAATCAACTCCTTGTTGAAATGGATGGATTTGAAGCCAATGCTGGAGTGATTATAGTTGCAGCAACTAATAGACCAGATGTTCTTGATCCTGCCTTATTAAGACCTGGAAGATTTGACAGACAGGTTACAGTTGCACTTCCTGATATAATCGGAAGAGATAAAATAATAAAAGTTCATTCAAAAAAAATAAAAGTTTCTCCAAAATTCGATTCTAAAATTATTGCTAGAGGAACCCCGGGATTTTCTGGCGCTGATCTTGCAAATCTTGTTAATGAAGCGGCTCTTTTAGCAGCAAGAAAAAATAAACGCTTTGTAACATCAGAAGATTTTGAAGAAGCCAAAGATAAAGTTTTGATGGGAGCTGAAAGAAGATCCATGGTAATGACTGAAGATGAAAAAAAACTTACTGCTTATCATGAAGCAGGACATGCTGTAGCTACAATTCATTCCCCAGCATCTGATCCAATACATAAAGCAACAATTATTCCAAGAGGTAGAGCCCTTGGTATGGTTATGCGGTTACCTGAAAAAGATCAATTATCTATGAAGAAAGATCAAATGAAAGCTCATTTGGTAATTGCAGCAGGCGGCAGAATTGCTGAAGAAATGATTTTTGGTCAAGAAAAAATTACCAATGGAGCTGCTAGTGACATACAAATGATTACAAATTTAGCAAGAAAAATGATCACTGAATGGGGGATGAGTGAAAAACTTGGTAGACTTAGATATAATAATGACAGTGAAGAAGTTTTTCTAGGACACTCTGTAGCACAATCTAAAAATCTTTCTGATGCAACTGCGAAAATTATTGATGAGGAAATTAGACAATTAATAGATGATGCGGAAATTAAATGCAAAAAAATACTTCAAAAAAACATTGAAGAACTTCATATTGTTGCAAAAGGTTTACTTGAATATGAAACCTTAACAGGTGATGAAATAAAAGACCTAATCAAAGGTATACCACCTTCTAGGGATGATTTTGACAATGACACAGGGAATGAAAAATCAAAAATTACACAATCTGTTCCTAAATCTAGTTCCAAAATAAGTCCCCAACCTCAATAAATTCCCAAAAAGTCTTTCTTTATTTTTAATAATTAAATAAAAGTGCGCATGTTCAAAGTTTTTGGTACGGATGGGATAAGATGCGAAGTTAATAAAGAGCCAATGACTCCTGATACATGTTTGAAAATAGCCAAAACAACTGGATATTTGTTATCGAATAAAAATGAAAAAAAAAATCGAGTAATAATTTCAAAAGATACTCGTTTATCAGGATATCTATTTGAGCCTTTAATGGCTTCTGGTTTTATTTCAATGGGAATGGATGTTATTTTAGTGGGTCCATTGCCTACCCCTGCTTTATCAATGCTAATAAATTCCTTAAGAGCAGACATGGGCGTTATGATAACGGCTTCTCATAATACATTTGAATATAATGGTTTAAAATTTTTTGATTCAAAAGGTGACAAAATATCTAAAAAATTAGAATTAAAAATTGAAAATATAGTTTTAAATCAAAAAAAATATTTAAATATTATTAATAAAAACATTAAAACAGGAAAAGCTTTAAGACTTAAAGATGCACAAGGACGGTATTCAGAATTTTTAAAATTAAAATTAGAAAAAAAAATCAATTTTAATAAAATTAAAGTTGTTTTAGATTGTGGAAATGGAGCAACATATAATATTGCTCCAGCACTTTTTTGGGAGTTAGGTTGTGAAGTTATTACTATTAACAATCAACCTGATGGAAAAAATATAAATATGAATTGTGGTGCAGTAAACGTCAAAACTTTATCTCAAAAAGTTTTAACAACCAAAGCTGATGTTGGTTTTGCATTTGATGGCGATGGAGACAGGGTAATAGTTGTTGATGATAAAGGCAATGAAATTGATGGTGATAAAATTCTAGCTTTATTTACAAAAGATTTACTTAACAAAAATAAATTGAAAAAGAAAACTGTAGTCTCTACTTTAATGTCCAACCTTGGTTTTGAAAATTATTTAACTAAAAAATTGGGTGTGAAACTCATAAGAACAAACGTTGGTGATATAAATGTTATAAAAGAAATGAAAAAAGGATCTTATTCTTTAGGTGGTGAACAGTCAGGACATATAATTCTTAGTGAATATGCTAAAACTGGAGATGGGATTTTAGTAGCATTAAAAATTTTAGAAATATTAAAAGATTCAAATTTAAATACACACGCACTTTTTAATACTTATAAATCATTTTACCAAGAAAAAATTAATATATTAATAAAAGATCAATTAAATAATAAGTCTAAAAATTTGATAAAAGAAATATCAGATATAATGCAAAGGAAAAATCCTCATTTAAGATATTTAATCAGAGAATCAGGAACTGAACCATTAATTAGAATTCTTGTTGAAGGAAAAAATAAAAAAGAAATAAAGAAAGAAATAAAAAAAGTTTTAAATAAAATAGAAAAAATTGTAAATGATTGATAATTTACTCCCACCTGGCTTTAAAGATGAAATTTTTGATCAATCATCTATTGAACATAAATATAAAAATATAATAATTAATATATTTCAATTAAATGGTTATGAATTGGTTAAAACACCATTAATAGAATATGAAAATTCAATAAATGAACATAATTCATTTTTTATTAAAGAAAAAAATGAGAGAAAAAACTTTATTCTTCGAAGTGATATTACAATGCAAATTGCCAGACTTGCCTCTGCAAGATTGAAAAATAAACAAAGACCTCTTAAACTTTGTTATTATGGTGAAGTTGTTAGAAAAAAAGGAACAATATTAAGACCTGGACGTCAATTTTTACAAGTTGGAGCAGAATGTATTGGGGAGAATAGTTATTTAGCCGATGTAGAAATGCTAAATTTAGCCTATCAATCTTTAACGGCAGTTGGAATTAGAGACATATCTATTGAACTGTCATCCCATATTTTTTTAGATTATTTATTTAAACAAAATAAAACAATAGAAAAAAATAATTTAGCTAGATCTTTTTTAAGAAAAAAAGATATTAAGAATTCTTTAAAATATATAAAGTCTAATCTCCACGATTTTACCAATAATCTTTTGTTTTGTTCTGGTGACCTAGAAGAAAAAAAGTTTTTTTTAGAAAAACTAAAAGTTAACCAAGCAACTACTATAGCAGTCACAGAGTTATTAAATATATATGCTTATTTTTCTAATAATTATCCTGAAATAAAATTTATTCTTGATCTAACAGAAAGTAATTATTTGAATTATCACACAGGAACAAGATTTACTATTTTTGCTAAAAATATAAGAGGAGAAGTTGCGCGAGGGGGAAGATATATATCTCAAAATAATTCATTAGTTGAAAATTCCACAGGTTTTAATTGTTATATGGATACAATAACAAAAGCATCTTCAACAATAGAAAAAACAAAAAAAATTATGATTCCTTTTGATATTTCTGTAAATAAAAAAAATAAATTAATAAAAGATGGTTATATTATAGAAACTTTTTTTGGAGAAAAACATAAGATTAAAGAAATAGCAATAATAAAAAATTATGATGCTTATTTTATTGAAGATAAAATTATTCAATTAGAAAAAAAATAAATGTTTTATACAGTAATAGGAACCCAGTGGGGCGATGAAGGCAAAGGCAAAATTGTTGATTGGCTTGCTTCCAAAGTTGATGTTGTCGTAAGATTTCAGGGAGGAAATAATGCCGGTCATACAATAAAAATTAGAAATAAAATATTTAAATTAAGTCTTTTGCCATCAGGTATTATTAGAGGTAAAAAATGTATCATTGGTAATGGTGTTGTGCTTGACCCTTGGGCTTTAGTAAAGGAAATAAAAAAGCTATCCTCTCAAAACATAAAGGTAGATCCATCTAACTTAATGATAGCAGAAAATATTTGTCTAATACTACCAATTCATCAAATTATTGATGAATTTAATGAAAATTTAAGAGGATCCGAAATTATCGGTACAACAAAAAAAGGAATTGGCCCTGCTTATGAAGATAAAGTAGGCAGGAGATCTATTAGATTATGCGATCTTAATGATAATGAATTATTAAAGAATAAAATAAATAATTTAATCAATTTTCATGTTTTAAGATTTAAAAAAAATAATAAAAAAATAAATAGTTCTGAATTATTTAAAAAATTAAAAAATATTCATAAATCTCTTAAAAAATATGTGCAACCAACATGGAAAATACTAAACAGATTAGCAAATAGAAATGAAACTATATTATTTGAGGGAGCACAAGGGGCTTTATTGGATTTAGATTTTGGTACTTATCCGTATGTAACTTCCTCAAATACTTTATCCGGACAAATTTTTGCTGGAAGTGGTTTTGGCAGAAGAGATAATCATCAGATTTTAGGAATAACTAAAGCTTATACAACCCGAGTTGGATCAGGACCTTTCCCAACAGAATTAACTGATTCAATCGGCAATTATTTAGGAAAAAAAGGTAATGAATTTGGAACAGTTACAAAAAGAAAAAGACGCTGTGGCTGGTTTGATTCTAATTTAGTCAAACAAACTGTTAAAATTAGCGGTGTGAATAGTATAATTTTAACAAAATTAGATGTCTTGGATGACTTAAAAGAAATCAAAATTTGTATTGGTTATAATATAGAAGGAAAAAAGTATGATTATTTACCATCTAGTGAATCAATGCAAAAAAAAATCATCCCAATTTACAAAACTTTTAAAGGTTGGCAAACTTCAACTTTTGGTACAAAGAAATGGTCAGATTTACCTAGAAATGCTAAAATCTACATTTCTTCTATAGAAAAACTAGTTGAAACCAATGTTTCTACAATTTCAACAGGTCCAGAAAGAACTCAGACTATTAATAAAAAAAATTTACTTTAGTTATTATTAGAAACTTCTTTTTGTAATTTTTCAATTGCTTTTTCTTCTATTTGTCTAACTCTCTCTCTGCTTATTTTATATTTTTGACTTAACTCTTCTAGTTTTTTTGGTTTTTCAGCTAGACGTCTTAGTTCAATTATCTCTTTTTCTCTAGGATTTAAAATATTAAGGGCTTTGGTAAATAGATTCTTACGGTAATTATATTCATTTTTATTTTCAAAAATAATATCTTGGGTATCTTTTTCATCAACTAGCATATCTTGCCATTCTGCATCAGTTTCTTGAGTAATATGAGTATTTAAAGATTTATCACCAGTGTATAAACGATTCTCCATACTTGTTACTTCAGATTCTTTGACATCTAGGCGATTTGCAATTTCTCTTACATTTTCTGGCGAAAGACTATCCTCATCTATACTTTGTAGCTGATTCTTTAATTTTTTAAGATTAAAAAATAATTTTTTCTGAGCAGCAGTAGTTCCTATTTTTACTAATGACCAACTATGTAAAACATATTCTTGAATTTGCGCTCTTATCCACCACATAGCATAAGTTGCTAATCTAAAGCCTTTGTCAGGGTCAAACTTTTTAACAGCTTGCATAATGCCAACATTACCTTCTGATATTAAGTCTGTTATCGGAAGTCCATAGCCTCTATAACCCATAGCAATTTTTGCGACTAATCGTAAGTGGCTGGTTACAAGTTTGTGTGCTGCTTTAGTATCTCCATGCTCCTTATATCTTTTTGCAAGCATAAATTCTTCATTCGCAGTTAAAATAGGAAATTTCTTAATTTCTTGTAAGTAGAAAGCAAGATTACCTTCTGAAGATAAAACTGGTAGATTCATTTTACTTAATATTTTCCGCTCATTAACATAAAAGAAGTATTTATTTAATATTTAAGTATAAATTCTAGTAATTTCAACATATCTGCAGGTAATTCTGATCTAAATTCAACATATTTTTTTGAAGTAGGGTGAATAAAAGCAAGAAAATGGGCATGAAGAGCCTGTCTATGAAAATTTTTTAGAAATAAAAATCTATTAAAATTTTTTAAATCTTTTCCATGTTTACTAGTCATATTTTTTCCATAAACTTGATCACCTACTATGGGAGAGTTTATGCTTGACATGTGCACTCTAACTTGATGAGTCCTCCCAGTTTTTAAAGTGCATTCAATAAGACTACAAATATCATATTGTTTTTTCAATTTTATTGATGTTTCTGAATATTTGCCTCTCTCATTTTTATTTAATGCCATTTTTTTTCTATTTATTTTATTTCTTTCAATGTATCCACATATTGTTTGATTTCGTGGGACACTCCATACTATTGCAAAATATTTTCTGACAATAGAATGGTTTCTAAATTGATCAGCTAAATGAAGATGGGCAAAATTATTTTTTGCAATTACTAACAACCCACTAGTATCTTTATCGATACGATGAACTATTCCCGGTCTTTTATTTTCATTAATAGAGCTTAAATTATTATTTGTATGAAATAATAGTGCATTTACTAAAGTATTATTTTGATTACCAGGGGCAGGATGGGTAACCATTCCCGCAGGTTTATTTACTACTATAATATCTTTATCTTCAAATATTATATCAAGTCTGATATCTTCTGGCTCGTATGATGAAGGTATAATCTGAGGAATTGAAATATTAAATATTTCTCCTACTTTTACTTTATATGATGCATCAGTTATAATAGTATCTGTTTTTTTGACATTTTTGTTTAGTAAGAGTATCTTGATATGCGATCGACTATATTTTTTTAAAAGATGAGTAAGTGCTTGATCTAGCCTTTTCTTATCTTGTGATTTGTTGATTATTATTTTATGAGTTTCAAATTTTTGCATGACAGAAAAATTTATTAAATTAGTCGTTATTATTCTTAGTATTTTAATAATTTTATCTCTATTTGCTTTTATATATGGCATGTATACAAAAATATCATCTAAATCTTTAGAAATTGAAAAATATCCCGAGAATATTTCTCTTTTGTTAGATAATGAAGATCATATTGAAAATTTTCAAGTAATAGATAAAAAAAAGATTTTAATAACTATAAAGAAAAATAATCAACTTATTGGATGGATATATGATATTGATGATAAAAAAATTATTCAAAGATTAACTAAATAATATTCAAATGAAAAATAAAAATATTAATGAATTATCTTTTGAAACAAGCTTAAAAAAGTTAGAAGAAATTGTTGAACAATTAGAATCAGGCAATATTGACTTGGAAAAATCAGTTGAATTATATGAAAAAGGCATTGAACTTAAAAATATTTGTGAAGACAAATTAAAAAAAGTTGAATTACAAATTAAAAAAATAAAAGTTAAAAACAATAAAATTACTAAAGAAGATTTTGATTAATTTTTATGGAATATAAATTTTTAAATAAGATCAATTATCCAAGTGATTTAAAAAAATTTAAAGTTAAAGATTTAAATTTAATTGCTAAAGAATTAAGACATAAAACTATACAATCTGTATCAAGAACTGGAGGTCACTTGGGTGCAGGTCTTGGAGTTGTTGAATTAACAATAGCCTTGCATTATGTTTTTGATACTCCTTTGGATAAACTTATTTGGGATGTTGGTCATCAATCCTATCCACACAAGATTTTAACTGGAAGAAAAGATAAAATTGAAACAATAAGACAAGGCGGAGGTTTATATGGTTTTGTCAAGAGATCGGAAAGTCAATATGATACTTTTGGAACTGCGCATAGTTCCACTTCAATATCAGCTGGTCTTGGAATTAAGATTGCTCATGATTTACAAAAAAAAGAATCAAACGTAGTTTGTGTAATTGGCGATGGAGCTTTGAGCGCAGGTATGGCTTATGAAGCAATGAATAATGCAGGTTCAATGAACAAACAGTTAATTATCATCCTAAATGATAATAAAATGTCAATAGATAAACCTGTTGGTGCTATGAGTAGATATTTATCAAAATTACTTTCTTCAAAATCATATATCACTATTCGTTCTTTAATAAAAAAAATTTCTAATAAATTTCCTGAAACATTTTCAAAGATGATGCACCGTACAGAAGAATTTTCTAAAGGCTTTATTACAGGAGGAACTCTTTTTGAAGAGCTTGGTTTTTTTTATCTTGGCCCTATAGATGGTCATAATTTTAATGATTTAATCCCAATACTTCAGAATATAAAATCATCTAAGTTAAATAAACCAATTTTTCTCCATACTATTACCAAAAAAGGAAAAGGATATCTTCCTGCAGAAAAATCAGATGACAAATTTCATGGAGTAAATAAATTTGATGTTATTTCTGGATCTCCTTTATCTAAATCTAATTCTAAGTCATATTCACAAATCTTTGGTGAAACATTAGCAAGTGAAGCATCTAAAGATGATAGAATTGTAGCTGTGACTGCAGCAATGGCGTCAGGCACAGGTTTAAATTTTTTTGCTAAAGAATTTCCTAAAAGATTTTTTGATGTAGGAATTGCTGAGCAACATGCAGTTACAATGTGCGCTGGATTAGCTACAGAAGGATATAAACCTTTTGCTGCAATTTATTCAACATTTTTACAGAGAGCATATGATCAAATAGTTCATGATGTTGCTATACAAAAATTACCCGTAAGATTTGCAATAGATAGGGCAGGTCAAGTAGGCGCTGACGGTCCTACTCATGCAGGTTCGTTTGATATTGCATATTTAACTTGTCTGCCTAATTTTATTGTAATGGCTGCAGGCGATGAAAAAGAATTAATCAAAATGATTAAAACTTCACTATTAATTGAAGATCGACCATCTTCATTTCGTTTTCCAAGAGGTAACTGCAAAGGTCTTGATATTTCTGAAGAATTAAAACCATTAGAAATTGGAAGAGGTAGAATTATTAAAGAAGGAAACAATATCGCACTTCTTAATTTTGGTGCTCGCTTAAGTATTTGTGAAGACACAGCTTATAATTTATCGAAAAAAGGCTTTGAGATAACTTTAGTGGATGCTAGATTTGCTAAACCTCTTGATACAAACTTGCTTGATAAAATATTAGATAATCATGAATTTGTTTTTACTATTGAGGAAGGGTCTATCGGTGGTTTTGGTTCAATTGTCCTTGATTATATTCATAACAAAAGGAAAAAATCAACTTTATGTAAAACTCATAATATAATCTTCCCAGATATTTTTGTTGATCATGATACTCCAGAAAATCAATATAAAAAAATTGGCATGGATGCGCAATCAATTGAAAGAAAAATATTGTCTATTTCTTTAAAAAAAGAAATTCATTTACACGAAATATACAATCAATAATTTACTTATGAAAAAGAGAGCTGATCTTCTCTTAGTTGAAAGAAAATTTGCTGAAACTAGATCAAAGGCACAAGCTATGATTATGGCAGGACAAGTATTTATTGAGGATAAAAAAATTATTAAAAGTGGAGAAACTTTTAAATATAATTCTAAAATTTTTATTGAGAAACTTCATTCCCAATGGGTATCAAGAGGAGCTTTTAAACTCATTCACGCGATTGAATATTTTAATTTACGATTAGAAAATTTAATTTGTTTAGATATTGGAGCATCTACGGGTGGGTTCACTGAGGTTTTATTGAAACATAATGTTAAAAAGATATATGCTGTAGATTCGGGAACTAATCAATTACATGAAAAATTAAAATCAGAAAAAAGAATTATTAATTTAGAAAAAACAAATGCACGTTATTTGAATAATATAATAATTCCTGAACCAATTGATTTGATTGTATGTGATTCAAGTTTCATTAGTTTAAAAAAAGTTTTATATCCATCATTAAATTTTTTATCTAAAACTCAGGGAAAAATTATTGCATTGATTAAGCCACAGTTTGAAGCACATAAAAGTGAAATCAAAAAAGGAGGGGTTGTGGTTGATTCAATTGTTCATCAAAGAATATGCTTAGAAATAAATAATTGGTTTAAAGAAGCATGTAAAATGAAAGTTACAGGCATTATACAAAGTCCATTAAAAGGACCAAAAGGCAATATTGAATTTTTAATTTTAGCTCAAAAATAGTTTAGAGAAATCGCAAACAATGATCAGCAATAGTTGTAGCCATCATTGCTTCACCAACTGGAACAGCTCTGATGCCTACGCAAGGGTCATGACGACCTTTTGTGGAAATTTCTGTTTCTTTCATATTAATATCAATTGTTTTTCTCGATTTTAGAATAGAACTAGTGGGTTTTACACAAAATCTTACTATAATATCTTGGCCAGTTGAGATCCCACCGAGTATACCACCAGAATTATTAGATAAAAATATTGGTTTTCCATTTTTGATTCTAATTTCATCTACATTAGATTCTCCTGGTAATGTAACTGATTCAAAACCTTTTCCTATTTCAACCCCTTTTACAGCATTAATGCTCATCATAGCTTTTGCAAGCTCAGCATCTAATTTATCATAGATTGGTTCGCCTAAACCAGCAGGTAATCCACTACAACGTACTTCGATAATAGCTCCTAAAGATGAGCCATTTTTTCTAGCTTCTAATATAATTTTTTCCCAATCAGGAATAATTTTTTTATCAGGACTAAAGAAGTCGTTTTGATCGATCAACTCATCATTCCAATTATTGTAATTAATTTTTATATTTCCTATTTGAATTAATGCTCCTTTAATTTTTACATGATCCTTAACTTTACTTTCAATTACTTTTCTTGCTATTCCTCCAGCAGCTACTCTCATAGCAGTTTCACGAGCACTAGAACGACCACCGCCTTTATAATCATGTATCCCATATTTTGCCCAGTAAGTAAAATCAGAATGACCAGGTCTAAATGTATTTTTTAAATCAGAATAGTCTTTAGGACGTTGATCTTCATTCTTAATAATTAGAGAAATAGGGTGACCTGTTGTGAGACCATCAAATACTCCTGATAAAATTTCAACCTCATCCTTTTCTTTTCTTTGAGTAGTAAATTTAGATTGTCCAGGTCTGCGTTTATCTAAATAATATTGAATATCTTTTTCAGAAAGCAATATTTTAGAAGGAACGCCATCAACAACACAGCCAATTGCTTTTCCATGACTTTCACCCCAAGTTGTAAAACAAAAAATTTTTCCTAATGAATTTGATGACATGTTAATTATTTATTATCATACTCACTTAATAAATCTGAAACTCGTTTTGCTTCATCAACAGCTACCATACCAACAGTATGATACCCACAATCTACGTGTTGAATTTCTCCGGTAACAGCACTTCCTAAATCACTCAAAAGATATACAGCAGAATTACCTATATCATTTAAAGTAACATTTCTTTTAAGAGGTGAATTTAATTCATTCCATTTTAAAATGAATCTAAAATCACCAATGCCTGAAGCAGCAAGTGTTTTTATTGGTCCGGCACTAATTGCATTTACTCTTATATTTTTTTCTCCAAGATCAACTGCTAGATACTTGACACTCGTTTCAAGTGCAGCTTTTGCTAATCCCATTACGTTATAATGAGGCATTACTTGTTCAGATCCATAATAGGTAAGAGTTAAAATTGAACTATTTTTATTCATTATAGGCTCTGCTAATCGACAAGCTTCAGTAAATGAATAGCATGAAATAAGCATTGTTTGATTAAAATTTTCTACAGAAGTATTGTAGTATTTACCTCTCAGTTCATCTTTATTAGAAAAACCAATTGCATGAACTAAAAAATCAATATTATCCCATTCTTGTTTAATAATATCAAAAGTTTTTACCATACTTTCTGAATTTGTCACATCACAAGGAATTAAAATATTGGAATTAATACTCTCTGCTAATGGTTTTACCCTTTTTTTAAGCGCTTCTCCTTGATATGTAAAAGCTAATTTTCCGCCATGATTTGCAATAATTTTTGCTATTCCCCAAGCTATTGAGCGATCATTAGCAACTCCCATAATTAATCCTTTTTTATCTTTCATTAACATTTGTTTTTTATTAATATAATTAAAGTTTGACTATTTATTAGTTTTAAATCCTATATTTATATACTACTTAGAGAACCAATCGTACAAAAACATGAATGAAAATAGAAACTTGATTGATATTAAAGAAAATCCATATAACTTATTTAATCATTGGTTTGCCAAAGCTAAATTAGAAGAAATCAACGATCCGAATGCTATGAATCTTGCCACAGTTTCTAATGATTTGCAACCATCCTCTAGAATGGTTTTGTTAAAATCATTTAATGTTAGTGGATTTATTTTTTATACGAACTTAAAAAGCAAAAAAGGTGAATCAATTAAGAATAATGCTCAAGTAGCATTAAATTTTTATTGGAAAAGCCTTCAAAGACAAGTTCGAATAGAAGGAAAAGCAAAGATAGTCGATAAAGAAGAAGCTAATCAATATTTTGATACAAGACCTGATGAAAGCAAAATTAGTGCTTGGGCTTCAAAACAATCCTCTGAATTAAAAAGTAGAGAAGAACTTGAGAATAGAGTTAAATATTTTAATAATAAATTTACAGGTACGAAAATACCAAGACCCTTAAATTGGATAGGTTATAGAGTTGAGCCAAAATTATTTGAATTTTGGAAACATATGCCTTTTAGACTTCATGATAGGGTAGAGTTTACTAAAAAAGACAATAACTGGTTGGGAAAAAAACTCTATCCATAACTATGATAATTTTTTCCAGCGTTCTAAAATCTGAGAACTAGAATTAGCTTTATTAGTTCCTCCGATACCCCATAAAACCTCTACATTATTTTCATTACAAAATATAGTTTCTTGATTTGGAGTAGTAGTGCTGTTTCTATCTCCTCCATTTGCAAATTTAACTTTGTGACCAGAATATTTTTGTAAGGCTTTTTTGATTCCATCGAGACATGTTTTGTCAGAATCATCAAAAGAAATAACATCAATTATATTTTTTATAGAAAGCATTATGATTTTTCTTTCTCTAAAAGATAAAAATTCTTTTCCTTTCTTATCCCTTAACCAACTATCTGAATTAAGTAAAACTACAACATCACCTAATTTGGCAGCTTCTTTTATTAAAGCTATATGACCACTGTGTATTGGGTCAAAACCCCCGCTTACTAAAATTATATCATTCATTTTGATGTCTCCATTGTTCTGGATCTTTTAAAAATTTTTTCAAATGATCAATATTTATTTTAGAAATTATTTCCTCTTTAATAAGAACATTAATAATATTTTTCCAAGAACAAAGTGAATGTATTTTAATATTTAGAGAAGCTAGTGGCGTTTTTGTTATGTCAAAAATATCATAGTAAAAAATTACAAAAATATCTGAAACTATTAGACGAGATTTGCGCATTGCTTCAACAAATACTGCTTTACTTCTTCCATCGGTTGCAAGATCTTCGATCAATATAGCTTTTTGACCTTCAACAATATTACCTTCAATCTGTTGATTTTTTCCGAAATTCTTTGGTTTTTTTCTAATATAAATCATTTTTTTCTGAAGTCTTTCAGCCAAAAAGGCTGCGTAAGGGATTCCAGCTGTTTCTCCCCCTGCTAATATTTCAAAATTTAACTTTTTTTCTTTAAAATATTGAACTGCATAATTTAAGATTGTGTTTCTTTCGTTTTTGTATGAGATAATTTTTCTGCAATCAACATAAACTGGACTTTTATGTCCAGATGTCAACACAAAAGGATTATTAAAAGAAAACTTAACTGATTCTATATCAATTAATATTTTTGCAACTTTATCTTGATAATTATTTTCAAGCATTAAGTAATCAAAGATATATGGTCCTTTGTAAAGTTACCAGGAACAATCATTACAGGTATACGAAGATTAGAGTATTCTTTAGATACAAGAGAAGTAATAATAGGTCCAGGCCCTTTATCATCAATATTGGCAGCTAGGACCAGAACAGTGATATTCTTTTCTTCTTCTATAAGCTTAATTAATTCAGGAATTACTTCCCCTTCTCTTATATGTAAAACTGGCATAGTACCTGTTGATTGTTTCACTAATGCAGCTGCACTTTTTAGTTTTAATTCAGCAGCCTCTCTTGCTTCATTTTGCATGATTTCTGTTACGCCTTGTGTTGTTAAAACATTTAAGGGTTCAATGAAAGTAGCAATAATTATTTTTCTATTTGTTTTTTTTGATCTCGCACAAGCATATTGAAAAGCAACATCCATTTCTTTGGATCCATCTGCAATTACAAGGATATAACGATCATCACTCATTTTTAAAGTCTCCTAAAAGCTGTAGCTGCTGTCAAGCCTGCTATTATAGCAAAAAGTATACTCAGTATACCATAGTAGCCGGGATGTTTATGTGCAAATTGGTAAATTTTATCACCAATACCATTTTTTTTAATCACTATTCTTTTATTTTTTTCATTTACGATTTTTTTATTATTAACTTGATATATACTCACATTGTACAAACCAGGCAGTGTACTGCTTGGGAAAAAAATTCTAGTTTGAAATAATTTTTCATCAATAATTTTTAATTTATATTCATGATAAAGTCTTTTATTTTTTTGAAGTCTAATTAAATTATTACCCCATTCATCTAATTGATTTTGATTTATAAAATTTCTTTTAGTTATTGTATTTAATAATAATTTTTCAAATAAAAGCCCTTTTTTAATAATAACATCTTCATTTAAAATTTGATCAATAGGGGAAGAAGAAGCAATAAAAAAAATATTTGGAATATCTTGATATATAATATTTTTTGTTTCCAACCAAAAACCAAAAATCCTTTCTTTCATACTTAATTTTATATTTTTCTTAGGTCCTTTGATAACTAATATAGTATCAAAACTTGGGTCTGTTAATCCAAATATTATAACTTCTTTACCATTAAAATCTGTTTCAATATTTATTTCTTGATCTGATAAATCAAAGTAAGCTTCACTTCCAAGAGTTGTTTTATTTGTAATGGTAATAGCAATAATTATAATTAAAATGAGTTTATTAGATTTATTTAGCATTGCTATCATAGACAGTTTGTTGCGACTCTATAAAAAATAACCATCTTTCAATAAATATGCCTATTATTGCAAATATAGTAACTATAGTAAAAGTAATTGTCGAAACATTATGATTAACCACTAGGTTTGGTTCTTGAATTATGCAGTAAACTGGTGTGACATATGTCAATATACAAAAAGTTATTCTAAGTAAAAAAAATTTTTGTTTATCAATGCTATTTATGTTTTGCAAAGTTTTTCTAATAGAGTACCAATATGCTAACTTAACAATTAGCAAAGTTATAGCTGTAATAATAATAAAATTTGTTAAAAATATGATTTGAATATAAATATAATATAGAATCAAAAAGCAAATTAATCCAATAGCATATGCTACATTAAAATATATAAAAGCTGATCCATGCTTCATTGTTATTTTTTGCTTCCTTTTTTTAAGTCAAAATAAGAAATATCAGTATCCTTCATATAATTGATATGCTAGAAAACTGCATTAAATATACTAAATTATTACAACAATTTGTGACTCAATCAAACCTAAGGAGATGAATTTTATGATTACTAGCAATCCATTTTCTGAACTTTCCCAGTTTGTGCCATCCATTGCAATGCAGTTGTTTGTAATTACAATGATCATTTTAGTAGTAGTAGGCACGTTGTTTGATATGATTCATAAGAAAAACGTTAAATACTTCTTTGAGAATGCTCAAAAGGCAAAAAAATCAGCATCCAGATCTGTTAACACCGGTGAAAAGATATCGATTGTATTTAATACCGTTACAAGCGATGTGCTAACCACTTCTGAATTAGATGGTAAGCGTAGAATTGCTCATCTTCTAGGTATGTATGGCACTATAATATTTTGGATTACTTCAGTTATTATGATATTTTGCTATTCAACACCATCATCCGTAACACCTTCTTTCTTGCCACTACTATGGCATTTAGGAGCAATCATGACTTGTCTTGGTGGATATTGGTTCTGGTTTTTTCTCAGAGTTGATGTAGCAGCAGAGGCTAATCCTTGGTATCGTGTTGTTAAGGCAGATTTATTTGTTCTATCGCTTGTTGTAACTGCTACCTTTGGTCTAGTCTGGTCTTATTTGCAAGCTGTAAATGTATCTGGGTGGGATACATTGTTTTTAGTTTTGTTTATTATTTCTAACCTTGTATTATTTGGAGGAGTGTATTGGTCTAAATTTGCCCACATGTTCTACAAGCCAGGGGCAGCTATACAGAAAAAATTAGCTGAAGCTGATGGTTCGAGAGATAATTTACCAGCTCCATCTGATAAGCCCAAGCAATTTGGTTTGGGTATAAAGCGTGAAGAACCGAAACATTACTAATTAATGATTAACAATTTAAAAAAAGAGGGAAAATAATATGCCAACTTTTGTATACATGACTCGTTGTGATGGCTGTGGACATTGCGTCGATATCTGTCCGTCTGACATTATGCACATCGATAAAACTACTCGACGTGCTGTTAATATTGAACCTAATATGTGCTGGGAGTGTTACTCTTGTGTGAAAGCCTGTCCACAAGATGCAATTGACGTGCGTGGATATGCTGATTTCGCTCCTCTAGGTCATAGCGTTCGTGTACTTCGTGAGGAAGAGAAAGGAACAATTTCTTGGAAGGTTAAGTTCCGAAATGGTCACGAGAAAAACTTTGTTTCTCCGATTACGACTAAGCCGTGGGGAAAGCATATTCCAAAACTTTCAGAGTTAGAGATACCTGATAAGGAAGCGCTTGACTCAGAGTTGCTTTGCTTTGAACCAGATTTGCTAAACGTTGATACGGGACTTCCTACATTGAAAAAAGAACAACTAAAACAGGGCGTGTATTACTAGTGGGTAAAATTAAAACAGTTTTAGAAGATTGCGATATTCTTGTTGTCGGTGGTGGCATGGCAGGTACTGGCGCTGCATTTGAAGCTAGATACTGGGGACGTGATATGAAGATTATTTGTGTTGAAAAAGCCAACATTGATCGCAGTGGTGCAGTGGCCCAAGGTCTATACGCGATTAATTGCTATATGGGTATGCAGTGGGATGAGAATCAGCCAGAGGATCACGTGCGGTATGCACGTAACGACTTAATGGGTTTGGTGCGTGAAGACCTTGGTTATGATATGGCCCGTCATGTTGATTCCACAGTGCATATGTTCGACGAATGGGGCCTTCCTATGATGCGTAATAAAGAAACAGGACGTTACCTGCGTGAAGGTAAATGGCAGATAATGATTCATGGTGAAAGCTACAAACCAATTGTTGCAGAAGCCGCTAAAAAGTCTGCTGACAAAATTTATAATCGAATTATGGTGACTCACCTTTTGATGGACGAAGGCAAAGAAAATCGAGTCGGAGGTGCTGTAGGCTTTAATATGCGTACTGGCAACTACCATGTCTTTCGTGCCAAAGCTGTTATTGTATCTGCTGGCGGTGCCTCGCATATTTTTAAGCCTCGATCTGTAGGTGAAGGTATGGGGCGCACTTGGTATGCACCTTGGAGCAATGGTTCAGCTTATGCATTGCCGATTGCTGTTGGCGCTAAAATGACTCAAATGGAGAATCGCATCGTTCTTACAAGATTTAAGGATGGTTATGGTCCAGTTGGTGCGTACTTTCTTCATCTTAAGACTTACACCCAAAATGGTAATGGAGAAAATTACGAAAAAAAATGGTATGAACACACCAAAAAACTAGTAGGAGAATATATTGATCATACGCCAGTCCCAACATGTTTGCGTAACCACGCTTTAATTGAGGAGGTTAAAGCTGGCGGAGGTCCGATTCATATGGTTACAACGGAGGCTTTTCAAGACCCTCACTTAGAAGAAGTGGGATGGGAGAACTTCCTTGGTATGACTATTGGACAGGCAGTTGTTTGGGCATCTCAAAACATTGATCCAAAATATATGAATCCTGAGCTTACTACATCTGAACCATATGTCATGGGTTCCCACGCCACTTGTTCAGGTGCTTGGGTAAGTGGTCCTGAGGATCTTTCACCACCTGAATATTTTTGGGGTTATAATCGAATGCTAACCGTTGATGGACTTTTTGGAGCGGGAGATACAGTTGGCGGTAGTGCTCACAAATTCTCTTCAGGTTCATTTACAGAAGGTCGTCTTGCCGCAAAAGCTGCAGTTAAATATATACAAGATCTGGGAGATGAAAATATTAAGGTAAGTAACAAGCAGTGCGAAGATTTTAAGGAGATTATATACAAACCTTTGGAGAACTACACTGTGGGTCGCAACGAGATCACCGCGGGAACAGTTTCACCAAGTTATCTATTGCCTATTCAAGGTCTTCAACGTCTTCAGAAGATTATGGACGAATATGTTGGTGGTGTCGGTACAAACTATATGACAAACGAGAATTTGCTAAAAAAAGGGATAGAGTTATTAGGTATGCTGCAAGAAGATCTTGAACATATTGGAGCTGAAGATTATCATCAGCTTATGCGTGCATGGGAGTTAAAGCATCGCGCAATTACTTCAGAGTGCGTGGCACAACATACTCTTTTCCGTGAGGAGACGCGCTGGCCGGGTTACTACTATCGGGGTGACCATATGAAATTGGATGATGATAATTGGCATTGCCTAACCTTATCTCGTCGTGATCCTAAAACTGGTGAATTTACTATGGAAAAAGCACCGCTTTATCACATTGTAGATGATAATAAAGATAGCAAATAAAATTTTATTAATATTTATTGAGTAAAATAAATGAATCTTGTTGAAAAAACAGATGAAGAAATATTAGAGATTGCCAATCCTTTATGGGATGATCTTGTTAAATGTTCTAACAACAAGGATTATAGTGGTTTTACAAAGCATTTTTCAGCTAAAATGCTTTTTGGTGCAAACGAAGTAGAAATAGGCAAACAGTGGGCAAATAATAAATTACTAACAAGCTTATCAAAACAAAGAGAGTGTTTTGGTTTTTTAAGGCGGAACAATTATGTAACTGTTCTTTTTAAACAGACTAGCGATAAAGTACCAGGAGATTTTTTAGGCCGTTTAGTACTTGGCATTGAAGATGATAACATTAAAATTTTTGGCGCAACAATATTCTAACGATTCATTAATTGAAAAGAAAATAACTCAGATGGATTTAAAGTAAGATCTGTTAAAAGTTTTACACATACTGTTAAAACTATAATAGCTAAAAATCCTCTTAAATATTCTGATTTAAGTTTTGTTCCAATACGAGCTCCAATTTGAGCACCTATTACACCTCCAATTATCATCAAAGCAGCAAGAACAATATCAACTGTTTGATTCAGATAAGATTGAAAAAAGGTTGAATTTGCTGTTACAAAAATTATTTGGAATAAAGATGTTCCTACAACTACATTTGTTGACATACCCAAAAGATAAACCATTGCTGGTATCATTATAAAACCCCCACCGACTCCCATCATTGCAGAAAGTATTCCAACAAAAAATCCAATAATAATAGGAGGTATCGTGCTTATGTAGAGTTTTGATCTGTGAAATCTCATTTTAAAAGGTAGTCCGTGTATCCAGGAATGTTGGTGAAGTTTTGTTCTTATTATTGAAGTTGTTCTATACTTCCGAATAGTTGTTCTTGCACTTTCAAAAGCCATAGATAAACCAATAGTACTTAAGAAAATGATAAACAGCATTTGAATTACTATATCTATTTGACCAAAGCCTTTTAAAATTTTAAAAATATTAACCCCAACTGTTGAACCCATAACACCGCCAATTAAAAGGAAAAATCCCATTTTGAAATCAACATTCTTATTTCGCCAATGCGCAATCACTCCTGAAACAGAAGATGCCAAAACATGAGGCGCCTCAGTACCGACAGCTACTGCTGGGGGTATACCTAAAAAAATCAACAGAGGTGTCATTAAAAAACCTCCTCCAACTCCAAATAAACCGGAAAGACCCCCAACCATCATACCAATAAATATTATTATTAGTATATTAACATTCATTTCAGCAATAGGGAGATAGATAGTCATATTATTAGATCAGTATTATAAACATAAAAATTAATATAAACCATTAGCATTTATTAAATTTTCGTTTTTAATTTCGTAATAAATTTTTCTTCAATTTCTTTTGCTCTTATTAAGTCTTTTTCATAATTAATATTAAAAAATGGATCATAATTTTCTTCAAAAAATTCTTCAAAATCTAATTCATGATTTTTTGCCCAAACAATAATTTTTCTTTCACCACTAAGCAAATTAGATTCTAAACTTTCTAATAATTTTATATTCCATATCCCAATTACTGGATGAATATTGTTATTTGATTTTGCAATAACGATTTGCTTTTTATTTAATTTTGCTTTTAAATAAAGTTTATCTACTAAATTATTTGGTATAAATGGGGTGTCACCAGGAACACTTATTAACCAATTAACTTTAGACATATTTGTATTAATCCAATTTAATGAAGCATGTATTCCAGCTAGAGGCCCTAGATGACCTCTAATTTTATCATTAATAATTGCTCGATTATATTTTTTAAAATATTTTTCTTTAGTGTTAGTGTTAATAATAATATTTTTTATTTGATTATTTAATATTGTATAAATACGATCAAAAATCATTTTATTGTTAAATTTTTTAAATGATTTTATTCCACCACCCATACGTGAAGATTTTCCCCCTGTCATAATTACAGCACATACCTCTTCTATTTTTTTTTGCATTAGCTAATGAATAATTCTGTTTGTACCAGAAAGTACAGTATATCTTTTACCTTTTGCTCTTCCTATTAAGGTGAGATTGGTTTTTTTAGCTAATTCCACTCCCCAAGAAGTAAAACCAGATCGTGAAATTAAAATAGCTATTCCCATTTTAACAGTTTTAATTACCATTTCACTTGTAAGTCTTCCGGTGGTATAAAAAATTTTGTCATTAGATTTAATTTTGTTCATAAACATAAAGCCCGCAATTTTATCAACAGCATTGTGTCTACCAACATCCTCCATATAAACAATAGGATTGTTATTTTTACAAAGAACACATCCATGAATAGCTCCAGCTTCAAGATAAAGACTTGGAGTTAAATTGATTTTTTTTGATAATTCATAAATCCATTGATGTTTTATTTTTACTTTTGAAGTTAATTTTGTTTTTGCAATTTCTTCATAAATATCTCCAAAGATTGTACCCTGGGCACATCCACTCGTAGTAATCTTTTTTTTCAATTTTTTTTCAAAATTTGTTTGACGTTTTGTTCTTATAATCAATGTTTCGATATCTTTTTCATAGATAATGCTTTTTAGCTTGTCATTTGTTTTAAGCATATTTTGATTTAGTAAATACCCTATACCTAAATATTCAGGATGATCTCCAATTGACATTAAGGTAACAATTTCTTGATTATTTAGATATATAGTTAAAGGTTTTTCATGAATTACCTTTGTAGTTATTATTTGCTTTTTTTCATCAAATCCCTTGATTGTTTTGGTAAGTTCTGAATTATTAATATCTGGTTTGATTAAATATTTATTTCTCTTCATAGTCATAAAAATGTTACATCTAATTCTTAAAAATTAATAATAATGAACTTTTTTGATATTACCTTAAATTCTTTAAAATTAATTTGTGGTTTTGATCCTACTTTATACAATATTATTTTTTTATCATTAAAAGTAAGTTTTTCAGCATTAATCATCTCTTCTAGCATAGCTTTGATTATAGGTTATATTTTAGCATTAAATAATTTTTATTTTAAAAACTCAATTATAGTGATTCTCAATGCATTAATGGGCATACCTCCTGTAGTAGTAGGTTTGATTGTCTATTTTTTGCTAGCAGCTCAAGGGCCACTTGGAATTTTACAATTTTTATATACCCCTTATGCAATGATTTTAGCTCAATGTATCATAATTTTTCCAATAGTTTGTTCACTATCCTATGAGGTTTTTTTTCATAGTTGGAAACAATTCAAAGATCATTTTCGCGCATTTAATATTCCTCATATTGGTATTTTAATGATTATTTTTCGCCATAGTTATTTTATTATTTTAACTATTCTCATGTCTGCGTTTGGCAGAGCTATATCAGAAGTTGGAGCGGTAATGGTTGTCGGTGGTAACATTGAACATTATACTAGAGTAATGACAACTGCTATCACGCTTCAAACAAGAATGGGAAATTTGGATTATGCAATGGCACTAGGTATCATTTTGATACTTCTAACAGTATTACTTAACGCTCTTGTTTATATAATTAACTTAAAAAAGAGATAAGATATGTTAATTTGTGGAATAGTTGGATGGAAAAATTCTGGTAAGACTTATTTTGTACAAAAACTTATTAACTATTTTAATTCAAAAAATTTAAAAGTTGCTTCTATAAAACATGCACACCACGAGTTTAATATTGATAAACCTGGAACAGATAGTTATTTACATAGGCAAGCCGGATCACAAGAGGTTATAGTTAGTTCATCAAAGCGATGGGTGAAAATAAATGAATTGAGAAATACCGAAGAAAAAAATTTAAACGATCTACTATTAGAATTAGATTCTCCAGATATTGTTATTGTTGAAGGTTTTAAAAATGAATCACATCCGAAAATAGAGATTGTTAAAGAAGATTCAAATGATTATTTATTTTACAAAGTAAATAACGTTATTGGCATTGTTAGCGACCAAAAAATTGATACATTGCTTCCACAATTTAAAAAAAAAGACATAGAAAAAATAGCGGAGCATATTCTAAATAAATCTCAACAATGAATAAAAAGCCTATTAAAAAAAAAGAAATATTCAATATTCTAAAAGATATTAAAATACAAAATTTAGAATCCGAAACTATTGACATTATTGATTCTGAAGAAAGATTTTTAAACAAAGATATACAAAGTTCAATAAATCTACCTCCTTTTAAAAATTCAGCCGTAGATGGTTATGCAATACTTGATAATGATATTGAAAATCAGCAAGAATTAACAATAAAACACCGAATAGTTGCTGGTGATAGTCATCAGATTGAATTATTGAATGGTGAAGTAGCTCGTATATTTACTGGAGCTAGAATGCCAATAAATAGCGGAACTGTTATTATGCAAGAAAATGTTATTTGCAATAATGATAAAATTAAAATTAATAAAAAACCTTTTTTAGGCGAGAACTGTCGATTAGTCGGAGAAGACATTGCAAAAAATCAAATAATTTTAAAAGTTGGTGAAAAAATAACTACTAAAAATATTAGTTTATTAGCTGCAATTGGAAAAAGCTCAATTGAAGTAAAAGAAAAAATATCTTTGGGTTATTTTACAAGTGGCAATGAATTATTGAATCCGTCCGAAAACTTAATCGGATCACAAATCAATAATTCAAATAAGTATGCTCTTCATTCTTTATTAAATAGAAAATATATTGATGCTAAGTATTTGGGAGTTTTAAAAGATTCAAATAAAATTGTTGTTGATTCATTATTAAAAAATCTTGATCAAAATTCTGTTATTATAACAACCGGTGGAGCATCTGTAGGGGACGAAGATTACTTAGTTGAAGCAATAAAATCTAATGGAGATTTATTTTTTTGGCAAACAGCTATTAAACCAGGCAGACCTTTAGCAATAGGAAAAATTGATAGGACAATTATTATATGTTTACCAGGTAATCCAGTTTCTGTTTATTTATTATTTGGTATGATTATTAAACCTTTTTTAGAGTTTTTATGTGGTTCAAAAATGACAAATCCTAACAATTATATTGCTAGAGCAAATTTTTCGATGAAAAAGAAAACCAATAGACTAGAATGGTTAAGAGTTATTATTGATAAAAATATAGATTCAGAAATTTATGTTAATAAGTATTTAAAACAAGGCTCGGGTATAATTAGTTCAATTTCATTTTCAGATGGAATTATTGAGATTCCAGAACAAGTAAGCAAAATTAATGTTGGTGATAAATTTGATCTTTATCTATTTAGTGAATTATTTAGTTAATTTTTTGAAAAAAATTTATATTTAATAATATATTTCCCTTTAATTTTTTGACAACCTAGATACTTAAATCTTGATTGTTCACAGTAATGTTTAAAATCAATTTCAGCTAAGGGATCAGTTGTTAAAACTTTTACAATATCTCCATGTTTCAAAGTTTGTGATAATTTTCTTGCCTTAAGCACAGGTATTGGGCATTCAGAACCACTAGTATCTAGTTCAATTTCATTATTTTCAACTGTATCTTCCATATGTATATGATAACAATATATTCAAAATAAAATTAAATAAATGAATAATTTTTTTTCTCAAAATAAAGGCGCCTTAATTAAAAAGAAGAGACGGTGGAAACCTAAGGGACGGCAAGTTGATGATAGCTCATATAAAGAGATTACTTCATTGCTTGCTGGTATTGCAATTGTGCGCGATGAACTTATCGAGTATCTTCATTTAATTCAAGATAATTTCGGTTGTCTATATGATAAACATCTTACAGCATTAGCTGAGTTAATGAAAATACCTTTAGCTGAAGTTTATGAAGTAGCAACATTTTACGCTCATTTTAATGTTGTCAAAGATTCTAATCTTAAAGCTTCAGAAGTGACTATTAGAGTTTGTGAAAGTCTTACTTGTGAAATGTTTGGTTCACAAGAGATTTTAAAAAGTTTATCTTCTATCAACAATGATTCATTTAACATTGTTCCAGGCCCTTGCATGGGTCGTTGTCAGCATGCTCCAACTGTTAGTGTAGGAAAAAACTATGTTGATAATGCAAATGTAGATAAAGTTTTAAAAATAGTTGAAAAAAAAGAGTATCAGCCTGTAATTACAAATTATATTGATTTAAATAATTACGAATCTGAAGGCGGATATTCAGTTCTAAAGAAGTTTATTAATAAACAAATATCATTAGATGAAATAAAAAGTATTGTAGAAAAAAGTAATTTAAAAGGTAAGGGAGGAGCTGGTTTTCCAACTTTTAAAAAATGGGAATTTGTACTTGCAAACCCAGAACCAAGATATTTAACAATTAATGCTGATGAAGGAGAGGTAGGTACATTTAAAGATCGTTATTACCTAGAAAAAGATCCTCATCGTTTTTTAGAAGGAGTTTTAATTAGTGCTAAAATTGTTAATGCAAAAAAAGCATATATTTATTTACGAGATGAATATCCATTAGCTTTAGAAATTTTGAAAAAAGAAATCAAAAAATTAATTGAAAATAATATCGTTGAAAAAAATTATATTATAATTCGTCGTGGTGCTGGAGCATATATATGTGGAGAAGAATCAGCGATGATTGAAAGTATTGAGGGCAAAAGAGGGTTGCCAAGGAACAGGCCCCCATATGTCGCTCAAGTAGGTTTGTTTGGTAAGCCAACGCTAGTTAACAATGTAGAGACAGTTTATTGGTTGAGAGATATTATTGAAAAAGGGGCTTCATGGTACGCTAATAAAGGTACTAACGATAGAAAAGGTTTCCACAGTTTTTCTGTATCCGGAAGAGTTAAAAATCCAGGAGTCAAAATAGCACCAGCAGGTATAACAGTTCAAGAATTAATTGATGATTATTCTGGCGGCATGTTGGATGGGCATACATTTAAAGCTTATTTACCAGGCGGTGCTTCAGGAGGCATTCTGCCAGCTTCGTTAAATAATATACCACTTGATTATGGTGTAAAAGAACTTGAAGATGAAGGTTGTTTTTTAGGCTCAGCAGCAATTGTGATATTATCTGATCAAGATAAAATGAAAGATGTTGGTCTAAGTTTATTACGGTTTTTTGAAGAAGAAAGTTGTGGACAATGTACACCTTGTCGTGTTGGAACTGAAAAGACAGTAAAGGAAATGAAAAAAGAAAAATGGAGTAAATCAACTTTAACAGATTTATCTATTGTAATGTCTGATGCATCAATTTGTGGATTAGGACAAGCTGCGTGTAATCCACTTAATTCTATTATTAAATATTTTCCAGAAGAGTTTCAATTAAATGACTAATCCTATAGTAAACTTTTCAATTAATAACAAACAAGTAAAAGCAAATACTGACGAAACTATATGGCAAGTAGCAAAAAGATTAGGCATTGAAATTCCTCATCTTTGTTATTTGCCTGAACCAGGTTACAGGGCTGATGGCAATTGCAGAGCTTGTATGGTTGAAATTGAAGGTGAAAGAGTTCTTGCAGCTTCTTGTATACGCAAACCTACGCAAGATATGAAAGTTTTCACTACAAGTGAGCGCGCTAAAAAATCTAGAAATCTTGTTTTTGAATTATTATTAGCTGATCAACCTGAGCGTAAAACTTCCCACAATAAAGATTCACACTTTTGGAAGTGGTTAGATAAACTTGAAGTTAATGATTCTAGATTTTCACCTAAGGAAATTTGTGTCGCTGATGTTTCTCACCCTTCCATTTCTGTTAATCTTGATTCTTGTATCCAATGCAACTTATGCGTTCGAGCATGTCGAGAAGTACAGGTAAATGATGTGATTGGTATGGCATATAGAGGAGAAAAATCAAAAATTATTTTTGATTTTGATGATCCAATGGGAGATAGCACTTGTGTTGCATGTGGTGAATGTGTCCAAGCGTGTCCTACCGGTGCTTTGATGCCTTCATCAATAGTAGATAATAAAGGATACGGACATACAGATATTGATAAAAAAGTAGAAAGTGTTTGTCCGTACTGCGGTGTTGGATGTCAGATAGAATATAATATAAAAGATAATCAAATAGCATATGTCGATGGAATTGATGGTCCAGCTAATAAAAATAGACTTTGTGTAAAAGGTCGTTTTGGTTTTGATTATGTAAGTCATGCCGAAAGGTTAACAAAACCCTTAATTAGAATTAAAGGTAAGAAAAAAGAATTACATCCTTCAATAGATTTTTCCAACTTACATGATTATTTTAAAGAAGTTACTTGGAAGGAAGCTTTAGAATTTGCTTCGAGTGGCCTTTTAAAACTAAAAAATTCAGATGGTCCAAGCGCTTTTGCAGGTTTTGGATCAGCAAAATGTTCAAACGAAGAAGCATATTTATTTCAAAAGTTAATTAGGACAGGCTTAAATACTAACAATGTAGATCATTGTACACGGTTATGTCATGCATCTTCTGTAGCAGCATTACTTGAGACGATTGGGTCAGGAGCTGTAACAGCTCCTTTTTATGAGGTTGAACACTCTGAAGTAATTATTGTAATTGGCGCTAATCCAACTGAGAATCATCCAGTTGCAGCAACTTTTTTCAAAAATGCAGCTAAAAAAGGATCTAAGTTAATTGTAATGGACCCTAGAGGCCAAGCATTAAGAAATTATGCTACACATATGGTGCAATTCAAGCCAGGTACAGATGTAGCATTGTTGAATTCAATTATGCATGTAATTTTAGAGGAAAATCTTTTTGATGAAGAATACATCAAAAAACATACATTAGGATTTGAACAACTTAAAGAACACTTAAAAATTTTTACTCCAGATAAAATGGCAAAAACCACTGGAATTGAAGCATCTGAAATTCGAAAGGTTGCGAGACTATTTGCTAATACTAAAAAAGGAATTATTTTTTGGGGAATGGGAATCTCTCAGCATATTCATGGTACCGATAATGCTAGATGTCTGATCTCTCTCGCCTTGATGACAGGTAATGTTGGAAGAAAAGGAACTGGGTTACATCCTTTAAGAGGTCAGAACAATGTACAAGGTGCTTCTGATGCTGGTTTAATTCCAATGATGTATCCAGATTATCAATTGGTAAACAATGACAAGACAAGAAAATTTTTTGAACATTTTTGGAAAACTGATTTGGATCCAAATAGTGGTTTAACAGTTGTTGAAATTATGAATGCAATTCATAAAGGTCAAATAAAAGGGATGTATATTTTAGGTGAAAATCCAGCAATGTCAGATCCAGATTTAAATCATGCAAGAGAATCATTGCAAAAGTTAGAACATTTGATTGTACAAGATATTTTTCTCACTGAAACAGCAACCTATGCTGATGTAATATTGCCAGCTTCAGCATGGCCAGAAAAAAATGGAACAGTGACCAATACAAACAGACAGGTTCAAATGGGAAGAAAAGCTATTCAAACTCCTGGAGAAGCAAAAGAAGACTGGTGGATTACAAATGAAATTGGAAAAAAACTAGGACTTGATTGGAATTATAATAGTCCAAAAGATATATTTGAAGAAATGGCAAAAACCATGCCTTCACTAAATAATATTACTTGGGAAAGACTTGAGAAAGAAAACTCTGTAACTTATCCATGTAAGTCACCAACAGCTAAAGGAGAAGAAGTTGTTTTTGGAGACAAGTTTCCAATACATGGGGGTAAGGGCAAATTTGTTCCTGCGAATGTAATATCACCAGATGAAATACCTGATAAAGAATTTCCAATGATATTAACAACTGGTAGGCAACTTGAACACTGGCATACTGGTGCTATGACACGAAAAGCTTCAAATCTTGATGCAATCGAACCTGAAGCTACTATTTCTTTATCTCCTAAAGATATAAAAAGTATAAAAATTAATTCCGGTGAATTAATCAAGGTTTCAACTCGAAGAGGATCAATTAAAACCAGAGTTAGAGAAGATAGATCAATACCAGAAGGGGTAATTTTTATGCCTTTTTGTTACAAAGAAGCTGCAGCAAATTTGTTAACTAACTCAGCCTTGGATCCAATTGGAAAAATTCCAGAATTTAAATATTGTGCAGCAAAAATAGACATTGTAAAATAACCAAATGTTTAAGAAAATATTTTTATTAATTATTTTAATAATGCCTATATCTAATTGTTCATCATTAAGTGAAATGAATGAAAAGATAAAAGGTGATGGCGTCCCTTATATTCCGGGGGTTTAGTTTTTTTTAATATTGAGCTTGTTGGTTAGTTAAAAAAATTGTAAATCAAAAAAAGATATGCCGCGTTAGCTCATTTGGTAGAGCAGTTGATTTGTAATCATCAGGTGGTCAGTTCGAATCCGACACGCGGCACCATATCATAACTATAACCTTATCTAATTATTTAATATAAAATGTTCATAAAGTGCAACTGTACATGCATTTGATACATTTAAGCTTTCAATTCCAAATTTGGAATTTGATACAATTGGAATAGTTTGAATTTCATCACAGTTTTTTTTTGTTAAATCACGTAGACCTACTCCTTCAGATCCAAGTATTAATAAACATTTTTTTGGAATCTTAAATTTGCTGTGAAATTTATTTTCGTTATTATCTAAACCAATAGCCCAAAATTTGTTTTTCTTTAATGTTTCAATTGTTCTTGAAATATTTGTTACTTGTACATAGTTAACAATTTCTAAAGCACCGGAAGCAGCTTTAGCTATCGCAGGAGTAATATTTGGAGAATTGTCTTTTGTTAGTATTATAGATCTGCAATTAAATAATGCACAAGATCGCATTATTGAGCCAATATTGTTTGGGTCACATACATGATCAAGCATTACAATAATTTCTTTTTTTTTATTTGAATTTTTTATAATTTCTTCAAGACTTGGTTGTACAATTTTAGACGTCTCAAGAATAATACCTTGATGAGTATTGTCATTTCCATGTAATTTGTTGATTTCCTTAATCGGGAGTTCAATAATATTATTTAATTTGTACAACAATTTATTGTCCAAATGGTCTTTATTACTCTTTGTAATAGTTAATTTTTGATGTTTTCTATTATTATTATTTAAAGCAGCTTGAACAGCATGAAATCCATATATTTTGGTAAATTCACTGTTTTTTCTCTTATTTTTATATTTCTTACTCATTTTATATACTTACACTCTAATTTATACCTAATAAAGCTAATCTAAAACTATACAAATTAATAAAATTTGTTTAAAAGACATCGTTTTTACGAGCTTACAAATATTTGTGCAGGTGGTATCTGTTTTACATTGACAATCATACTAATAACTTAGTATGTCCCCTTTTCTTTGAAATTTGGAGGGGTGGTCGAGTGGTTAAAGGCAGCGGACTGTAAATCCGCCCGCGTGAGCGTACGTAGGTTCAAATCCTACCCCCTCCACCACTTTAACGAGGGTGTAGGCAAAAAGGTAAAGAGTGTGTGTGTCAGTAAGAATGCGGGTGTAGCTTAGTGGTAAAGCTCCAGCCTTCCAAGCTGGCTACGAGGGTTCGATTCCCTTCACCCGCTCCATAAGAGAAATTTATATTGGGGTAAATAAAATGGCTAAAGCAAAATTTGAAAGAACGAAACCACATTGTAATATTGGTACAATTGGTCATGTCGATCATGGAAAAACTACTTTAACGGCAGCTATAACAAAAGTTTTATCTGAAGCAGGCGGTGCAGAATTTGTTGCGTTTGATCAAATTGATAAAGCACCTGAAGAAAAAGAAAGAGGAATAACTATAGCTACAGCTCATGTTGAATATGAAACAGAAAAAAGACACTATGCTCACGTTGATTGCCCAGGTCACGCTGATTATGTGAAAAACATGATTACCGGAGCTGCTCAAATGGATGGAGCAATTCTAGTTGTAAGTGCAACTGATGGGGCAATGCCTCAAACAAAAGAACATATTCTTTTAGCGAGACAAGTTGGTGTCCCTGCTCTTGTTGTATATGTAAATAAAGTTGACCAAGTAGATGATAAAGAATTAATTGATCTTGTTGAAATGGAATTAAGAGAATTACTAAATAAATACGAATTCCCTGGTGATACTACCCCTATTATTAAGGGATCAGCTCTAGCAGCTTTAGAAGGAAAAGATGATGAAGTTGGAAAAAATTCAATACTTGAATTAATGAAGGGAGTTGATGAACATATTCCTCAACCAGATAGACCAAAAGATAAACCGTTTCAAATGCCAGTGGAAGATGTGTTTTCGATATCTGGAAGAGGTACGGTTGTGACTGGCCGTATTGAACAAGGTGTTGTTAATGTTGGAGATGAAATTGAAATACTTGGTATTAGAGAATCTCAAAAAACCGTTTGTACTGGTGTTGAAATGTTTAGAAAAATATTAGACTCTGGAGAAGCTGGTGATAACGTAGGAGTATTGCTTAGAGGAACAAAAAGAGAAGAGGTTGAAAGAGGACAAGTATTAGCCAAACCAGGTTCTATAAAGCCTCATACTAAATTTAAAGCTGTAACTTATATTTTAAATAAAGATGAAGGAGGCAGGCATACTCCTTTCTTTTCTAATTATCGACCACAGTTTTATTTTAGAACAACAGATGTAACTGGAACTATTAAACTACCAGAAGGTACTGAAATGGTAATGCCTGGAGATGATGTTACAATGGAAGTCACTTTGTTGTCTCCTATAGCAATGGATAAGGATGTTAAGTTTGCGATTCGTGAGGGCGGAAGAACAGTTGGGTCAGGAGTAGTATCAGAAGTTACTGAATAGTTGTAGGATTGCTTTCAGTTGGTCTTGCAACTCATATAGGAGTGTAGCTCAACTGGTAGAGCACCGGTCTCCAAAACCGGGGGCTGCGGGTTCAAGTCCTGCCACTCCTGCCAATTATAATGGTATTAATATTATGAAACTCGAAAAGAAAAAAACAAATCCAGCACAATTTGTACGACAAGTACGTCAGGAAATATTTAAAGTTACATGGCCTGAAAAAAAAGACACTTTTATATCAGCTGGTATTGTAATTATCTTAATTCTGCTTTTCTCTTTATTTTTTTTACTAGTTGATCAAATATGGTCTTTCTCAATAAAAAAAGTAATTCAAATTGGAGCTGGTTTATAAATGAGTGAAACTCGATGGTACGTTTTACATGCATATTCTGGATATGAAAAAAAAGTATCTGAAACTATTGTTGAACAAGCAGATAAACTTGGAATATCTGAACTTATAGAAGAAGTATCTGTTCCAACTCAAAATGTTGTAGAAGTTAAAAGAGGAGTAAGAGTAAATACTGAGCGAAAAATCTTTCCTGGTTATATTCTTATTAAAATGATTTTAAATGACGACACTTGGCATATTATAAAAAATACTCCTAAGCTTAGTGGATTTTTAGGAACTAAAGGAAAGCCTATTCCTATTAGTAATGCAGAAGCAAAAAGAATATCCCAACAAGTCATTGATGGAGTTGAAAAAATAAGACCTGCAATTATGTATGATGTGGGAGAACATGTAAAAGTAATCGATGGTCCCTTTGCTTCTTTTAATGGTGAAATTGAAAAAATTGATGAGGAAAAAGCTAGATTAAGAGTAGCAGTTTCTATATTTGGAAGAGCAACTCCAGTTGATCTTGAGTATTCACAAGTAGAGAAAGTATAACTAGTATGGCTAAAGAGATTTTAGAACTCATAAAATTACAAATTCCTGCAGGAGGGGCAAATCCTGCACCCCCAGTTGGACCTGCATTAGGCCAAAGAGGATTAAATATTGGAGATTTTGTAAAACAATTTAATGATAGAACTAAAAATTTGGAAAAAGGTATTCCCATTCCTGTTCTTATAACTGCTTATAAGGATAAAAAATTTACTTTTATTACAAAACTGCCTCCAGTTAGTCATTATTTAAAGAAAGCTGCAAAAATTGATAAAGGCAGCTCAACTACAGGTAGGGAGTTTGTTGGTAAAATTACTTTAAAAGATGTTGAAAAAATCGCTAATGAGAAAATGGCTGATCTTAATGCAATTGATTTAGATGGTGCGATAAATATGATTAAGGGCACAGCTGTATCAATGGGAATAGAAGTAGTGAAATAATGAAAAATTTATCAAAAAATAGAAAAAAAATATTACACAATTTAGATTTGACTAAAATTTATAATGCTAATGAAGCAATTGAAATTTTAAAAAATAATTCCTTTACTAAATTTGATGAAACTCTGGATGTAGCTATTAAGCTGAATATAGATCCTAAAAAAACTGATCAGAATGTAAGAGGAAGTATTAATTTACCTAAAGGTACAGGAAAAAAGATTAGAATAGCTGTTATAGCCGAAGGTAGCAAGGCAAAAGAAGCAAAAGAGAATGGAGCTGAAATTGTTGGAGACAAAGATCTTATCCAAAAGATTTCAAAAGGAGAGATTAACTTTGATTTATTAATTACGACTCCAGATATGATGCCTAATGTAAGTAAGATTGGAAAGATATTGGGTCCTAAAGGTTTAATGCCCAATCCTAAATTAGGAACTGTTACACAAGATTTATCTTCAGCAGTTAAAAAAGCAAAGGCAGGTCAAGTTCAATACAAAAATGATAAAGCAGGAATTGTTCATGCAGGAATTGGCAAACTTAAATTCACACAAGAAGATTTATTAGATAATTTAAAAACATTTTTTAACGAAATTAATAAAAACAAACCAGATAATGTGAAAGGCACGTTTGTAAAAAAAGTTTCCATAGCTTCAACTATGGGATTTGGACTAAAAGTTAATTTAGGTGATCTACGTTAATGATAGTTCAATCAAGTAATATTTTAACTATTACTACCTGTCAAAGACTGTAGGCGCTTAGGCTTAATATCCTACACAGACGGAAGCAAGTCATTTGATTAGCTTCTTGACAGGTTGTTATTAACTTGATGGTCTTGTTAATAATAACTAACTGGGGAAACCCGCCAAAACCGGAGTTAAGGTGAAACGTTCTGAAAAAAAAGACTTTGTTCAAAATTTAAAAGAAGATTTAAAAAACTCTTCTTCAATTATTGTGAGTCACTATGCAGGTCTTAATGTCAATAAAATGGATGAATTAAGACAAGCTATGCGCAATAATGAAATTAAGTTCAAGGTAACTAAGAACAGACTAACTAAACTTGCTTTGGCAGATACCCAATACAAAACTATTGCTGATTTATTTACTGGACCAACTGCAATTGCATATTCTAGTGATCCAGTTGCACCAGCAAGAATATCTGTTGAATTTGAAAAAAAATTTGAAAATTTTAAAATTCTCGGTGGATATTTTGAAGGAGAGAAAATAGGTCAAGACAAGATAAATTTTTTAGCATCTTTACTATCATTTGATGAAATTAGAGGTAAACTTGTTGGATTGTTATCTGCCCCTGCTCAAAAAATTGCCTCTGTTTTACAAGCACCAGCGAGCGGAATAGTTAGTTTATTGGAGTCACAAAGTAAGAAATTGGAAGAGTCTAACTAGGTTTTATATAGGAGAATTATAAATGGCTGATTTAAAAAAGATAGTGGACGAATTGTCAACTTTATCCGTAATTGAAGCGGCAGAATTAAGTAAGTTGCTTGAAGAAAAATGGGGTGTATCAGCAGCTACACCTGTAGCTGCTGCTCCTCTTCCTGCTGGAGGCGACGCTGTTGCTGAAGAAAAAAGTGAATTTGAAGTTGTTTTATTGGAAACAGGACCAAATAAAATTGCAGTAATTAAAGAAGTTAGAACTATAACAAGTCTTGGTCTTAAAGAAGCTAAAGATTTAGTTGAAAGTGCCCCTAAACCTTTAAAACAAGATGTAGCTAAAGCTGACGCAGAAGAAATGAAAAAATCTCTGGAAGCAGCTGGTGCCAAAGTTGAATTAAAATAAAAATTTAACGCTTTCAATTATTAAAATTGAAAGCGTTATTAGAAGATTAAATATTTAGGTTAAAAATGAGTCTAGGTCATATAAATTCAAAAAAAATTAGAAAATCTTTTGGTAAAATACCAATTATTGCTTCGTTACCTAACTTAATAGAGGTTCAAAAAAGATCATTTGATAATTTTTTGCAATTAAAAACTGATTTAAAAAATAGAGAAGACCATGGTTTGCATGCAGTTTTTAAATCAGTTTTTCCTATTAATGATTACACAGAAAGAGCAACCGTTGATTATGTTAGTTATAGTTTGGGAATCCCAAAATATGACGTTGATGAGTGTTCACAAAGAGGAATGACATTTGGAGCCCCACTTTTAGTAAATTTTAGATTGATTGTATGGGATATTGATGAAGAAGCAGGCACTAAATCAGTGAGAGATATTAAAGAACAAGAAGTTTATATGGGAGACATTCCTTTGATGACAAAAAATGCTACTTTTATTGTTAATGGAACTGAAAGAGTGGTTGTAAGTCAAATGCATAGATCCCCTGGAGTTTTTTTTGATCATGATTTTGGTAAAACTCATATAAGCGGTAAATTTCTTTTTAGTGCAAGAATTATTCCATACAGAGGTTCATGGTTGGATTTTGAACATGATGCAAAAAATATGTTGTATGCGAGAATTGATAGAAAAAGAAAATTTCCTGTAACAACTTTGTTTAAATGTTTAGTTAGTTCTGTTTCGGAACTTTATTTAGAAGATTGCAATAAAAAGAAAATTGAACCAGACCATAAAAAAGTTCAAGGTATGACTGGAGAAGAAATTTTAAATTTTTTCTATAATTTATTAACATTTAAAAAAAATAAAAAAGGATGGGTATCAAAACTAGATCTAAATTTTTATAAAGGTAAAGTTATTAATATAGATATATTGGATGAAAAAAATTCAAAAATTTTAATTAAAAAAGGAACCAAGGTAAATCAAAGAATAATTAATGAAATTGAAAAGAAAAAAATTAATTTATTTTGTTTAAAAGAGGAATCCCTTGTAGGTAATTTTATTTCTGAAGATATCATTGATGATAAATCAGGCAAAATATATTATGAAGCTGGTTATGAAATTGATGAAGATTTTTTTCAATTTATTAATAGTAAGAAAATTCAAAAAATAAATATACTAAAAGTTGATAATGTAGAAATCGGACCCTATATTAGAAACACTTTACAATTAGACAAGGCACGATCTAGAGAAGAAGCATTATTTGAAATATTCAAAATTTTAAGACCTGGAGAACCACCAACAATTGAAACCGCTGAACTTCTTTTCAATAATCTTTTTTTTAATGCAGACAGATATGATCTATCAGCAGTTGGAAGATTAAAAATTGTTTCTAAATTTAAAAAAGATACTCCTTTAGATAAAAGAATTTTAGACAAAAGTGACATTTTGGATGTTGTTAAACATATGCATAATCTTATAGATGGTATGGGAGAAATTGACGATATAGATCATCTTGGAAATAGAAGAGTTAGATCAGTAGGAGAACTTTTAGAAAATCAATATAGAGTTGGTTTATTAAAAATGGATAGAGCAATTAAAGAAAGACTAAGTTCTGTTGAAGTTGACAACGTTATGCCTCAAGATGTTATAAATTCCAAACCCGTTGCATCTTCCATCAAGGAATTTTTTGGAACAAGTCAATTAAGTCAGTTTATGGATCAAACCAATCCTTTAAGTGAAATAACACATAAAAGAAGGGTATCAGCTTTGGGTCCGGGTGGATTGAATAGAGAAAGAGCAGGATTTGAAGTAAGAGATGTTCATCAAACTCACTACGGTAGGATTTGTCCAATTGAAACGCCCGAAGGAGCTAATATTGGTTTAATAAATAGTCTCGCATCTTATTCTAGAATTAATCAATACGGATTTATTGAAACACCATATAAAATTGTTTCAAATGGAACTGTTACAGAGAAAGTGATTTATTTAAGTGCTATTGAAGAGGAAGATTATGTAATAGCTCAAGCTAATTCTGAAGTTGACAATAAGAGGAAATTTAAAAATGATCTTATAAGTTGTAGACAAAAAGGAGAATTTATCACTGCTGAAGCAGATAGCATTGATTTAATGGATATTTCGCCGCAACAATTAGTATCAGTAGCTTCTTCGTTAATACCTTTTTTAGAAAATGATGATGCCAATAGAGCCTTAATGGGTTCAAATATGATGAGACAAGCAGTACCACTTATGAAACCAAAAGCCCCAATAGTGGGAACTGGAATGGAATATACAGTAGCTAAAGATAGTGGTTCTACTGTTTTAGCAAAAAGAGAAGGTATTGTAGATCAATTAGATGCTAATAGAATAGTTGTTAGAGTTACTGATAAAAAAGATAAATCACTTAATAAAATTGATATTTATAATTTATTAAAGTTTCAAAAATCAAATCAAAATACATGTATAAATCAAAGACCACTCGTAAACGTTGGAGATAAAGTTTTAAAAAACCAAATTATAGCAGATGGTCCTGCAACTGAATTAGGTGAGTTAGCGCTTGGAAGAAATGTGCTGGTGGCTTTTATGCCTTGGAATGGTTATAATTTTGAAGATTCTATTCTTATATCAGAGAGGATAGTTCATGAAGATGTATTTTCATCTATTCATGTTGAAGAGTTTGAGGTCATGGCACGTGATACAAAGTTAGGACCTGAAGAGATCACAAGAGATATTCCTAATGCAAGTGAAGAAATGATAAGAAATTTGGATGAAACAGGTATGGTTTATGTAGGAGCTGAAGTTAAATCAGGGGATATTCTAGTTGGAAAAGTTACTCCCAAAGGTGAGTCTCCAATGACTCCGGAAGAGAAACTTTTAAGAGCGATATTCGGAGAAAAAGCCGCAGATGTAAAAGATACTAGTCTAAGAGTTTCCCCAGGATCAAAAGGTACTGTTGTTGAAATTAGAGTTTTTTCACGAAGAGGCATAGAAAAAGATGAAAGAGCTATTAGTATTGAAAATTCTCAAATTGAAAACATATCTAGAGATCGTGACGATGAAATGAATATACTTGAAAAAAGTTTTGTAAATCAATTAAAAGATTTATTAACAGGTAAAATTTTTGTTTCTGGAAATGATGATTTAGAGAAAAACAAAATAATTAAATATGAAGATATTGAAAATCTAGAAGCTAAAGATTTGTTAAAAATTAATGTTAAAGATAAAACAACACTTGATGAAATTGAAGCAAGAACAAAAAATTTTGATTTACAACTAGGAAATATAAATCAGAAATTTGAAAATAAAATAGATAAAATTCAGAGCGGAGACGAACTCCTTCCTGGAGTATTAAAATTAATTAAAGTTTTTATTGCTGTAAAACGAAAATTGCAGCCTGGAGATAAAATGGCTGGAAGACATGGAAACAAAGGTGTTATCTCTAAAATTTGTCCAATCGAAGACATGCCGTATCTTCAAGATGGAACTCCTGTTGATATTGTTCTTAATCCTCTTGGAGTGCCAAGTCGAATGAATATAGGTCAGATTCTTGAAACTCATTTAGGTTGGGCCTCAGCTTCTTTAGGCAGACAAGTTTCATCTATGCTAAGTAAAATGCACTTAGAAGGACATTCTAATAATATTAAAAATAAACTAATTGAAATATACAGTGAAGAAAATCATAAAAAAATAATTAATAAAATGAATGATGATGATATCGTTGAGTTGGCACATAATATAAAGGACGGAATTCCATTTGCTACACCTGTATTTGATGGAGCAAAGGAATCAGATATAACAAGATATTTGCAAGAAGCTGGTCTTGAAGCATCTGGTCAAGAAATACTTATTGATGGTATTACAGGAGAACCATTTGAAAGACCGGTTACTGTTGGATATATTTATATGTTAAAACTTCATCATTTAGTGGATGAAAAAATACATGCTAGATCAATTGGACCTTATAGTCTTGTAACTCAACAACCTTTAGGTGGTAAGGCTCAATTTGGAGGACAAAGATTTGGAGAAATGGAGGTTTGGGCTCTTGAAGCATATGGAGCTGCCTATATGTTACAAGAAATTTTGACTATTAAAGCAGATGATGTTGCAGGAAGAACTAAAGTTTATGAATCTATTGTAAAGGGAGATCATAATTTTGAATCAGGCACTCCTGAATCTTTTAATGTTATGGTTAAAGAATTAAAATCTTTAGGATTAAACGTTGAACTTAAACAAACTAATACTTTAGAAAACCAAATAAAACCAATGATTGATAAAAATGAATAAAGAACTTTTAAATATATTTAATCAAAATCAAGGAATCCAAAATTTTAATCACATTAAAATTTCCATTGCAAGTCCAGATCAAATACGTTCATGGTCTTTTGGTGAGATTAAAAAACCTGAAACAATTAATTACAGAACATTTAAACCAGAAAAAGATGGACTTTTTTGTTCAAGAGTTTTTGGCCCGGTAAAAGATTATGAATGTTTGTGTGGTAAATATAAAAGGATGAAATTTAGAGGGATAATATGTGAAAAATGCGGAGTAGAAGTTACCTTATCAAAGGTTAGAAGAGATAGAATGGGACATATTGAGCTTGCTGCTCCTGTTTCGCATATATGGTTTATGAAATCATTACCAAGCAGAATTGCAACTTTGCTTGATATGACAATTAAGAATTTAGAAAAAGTATTATATTTTGAACAATTTATTGTTGTAGAGCCCGGCTTAACAGATCTAACCAAAGGTCAAATTATATCAGAAGATCAATATATTGATTATCAAGATGAATTTGGAGAAGATTCTTTCAATGCTTCTATTGGAGCAGAGGCAATTGAGCAATTACTTCAGAACATTAATCTTCCTGAAGATAAAGAGAAATTAAAACAAGATTTGTTAGAAACTAAATCAGAGTTAAAAAAAACCAAAATAACAAAAAGACTAAAACTTATTGAAAATTTTATTACTTCTAAAAACAAACCTGAATGGATGATTTTAAAAGTCTTGCCTGTTATTCCTCCTGAGTTAAGACCCTTAGTTCCACTTGATGGAGGTAGATTTGCTACCAGTGATTTAAATGATTTATACAGGAGAGTAATTAATAGAAACAATCGTTTAAGAAGGCTTATTGACTTAAGAGCACCCGATATAATTATAAGAAATGAAAAAAGAATGTTGCAAGAATCGGTGGATGCTTTGTTTGATAATGGAAGAAGAGGTAGAGTAATAACTTCAACTAATAAAAGGCCTCTAAAATCTTTGTCTGATATGCTTAAAGGCAAACAAGGAAGATTTAGACAAAACTTACTAGGTAAAAGAGTCGATTATTCTGGAAGGTCTGTTATTGTTGTGGGTCCGAATTTAAAATTACATCAGTGTGGTTTGCCTAAAAAAATGGCTTTAGAATTATTTAAACCATTTATTTTTCATAAACTTGATGTTTATGGTTGGGCAAATACAATTAAATCTGCAAAAAAACTTGTTGAGAAAGAAGACCCTAGAGTATGGGATATATTAGAGGAAGTTATAAGAGAACATCCTGTACTTTTAAACAGAGCACCAACTCTTCATAGATTAGGAATACAAGCATTTGAACCAATGCTAATAGAAGGAAAATCAATTCAATTACATCCTCTAGTATGTACTGCATTTAATGCTGATTTTGATGGAGATCAAATGGCAATTCATATTCCTTTAAGTTTAGAAGCACAATTAGAAGCAAGAGTACTAATGATGAGTACTAACAACATTTTATCACCTTCTAGTGGAAAACCAATTATAGTTCCTTCTCAAGATATTGTTTTAGGTATCTATTATTTATCAATTCTTCGAAAAAATCAGAAAGGAGAAGGAAAATATTTTGCTGATTTAAATGAAATAATCAAAGCTCTTGAAAGTAATGTTGTCAATCTTCATACTAAAATCTTTGCCCGTGTAAAAGATTTTGATTCTAATATTAAAAGAGTTGAAACTACACCTGGTAGAATGTTGCTTGGAGAGTTACTTCCTAGTAACAAAAATATTGATTTTGATATCATAAATAAAATTTTAGTAAAAAAAGAAATTAGCAATATTATTGATAATGTTTATAGATTTTGTGGCCAAAAAGAGACTGTAATTTTTGCAGATCAACTTATGACACTAGGTTTTAAATATGCTGCAAAAGCAGGGATTTCATTCGGCAAAGATGATTTAATTATACCTAATCAAAAAAATATATTAGTTGAGAATACTCAACAAAAAGTTCAAGAATATGAAAATCAATATCAAGATGGGCTTATTACTCAAGGAGAAAAATATAACAAAGTAATTGATGCATGGTCTGATTGTACAAATAAAGTATCAGATCAAATGATTGAAACTATCTCTACCCCAGAAGATGATAAGCCAGTAAATTCAGTATATATTATGGCTCACTCAGGAGCCAGAGGTTCTGCAGCTCAACTTAAGCAATTAGCAGGTATGAGAGGTTTAATGGCAAAGCCTTCAGGAGAAATTATTGAAAATCCGATTAGATCTAATTTCAAAGAAGGATTGTCAGTTTTAGAATATTTTACTTCCACTCATGGAGCAAGAAAAGGTTTAGCCGATACAGCATTGAAGACAGCAAGCTCAGGTTATTTGACTAGAAGGTTAGTAGATGTAGCACAAGATGCAACAATCAAAGAAGAAGATTGTGGTACAAAAAATGGAGTTGTAGCAGAAACAATTATTGAATCAGGAAACATAACTTCCCCTCTTGCAGAGAGAATACTTGGCAGAAGCCCAGTTGAAAACATTATTGATAAAAATAATGATATCGCAATAGTAGAAGCAGGTAATTTAATTGAAGAAAAACATATTGAAAGAATTGAATCACTGAATCTAAGATCTTTGAAAATTCGTTCTGTTTTAACTTGTGAAACAGAGAATGGTATTTGTGCGAAATGTTATGGAAGAGATTTAGCAAGAGGAACTCCTGTTAATATTGGTGAGGCAGTTGGTATTGTTGCCGCACAATCTATTGGCGAACCAGGAACACAGCTAACTATGAGAACGTTTCATATAGGTGGCGCAGCAAGTGCTTCAGCTGAACAATCTTCAGCTTCTTCGCCTATTGAAGGAGAAGTGAAGATTGAAAATTTAAAATATATTAGAGATATTAATAATAACAAAATCTTACTTACAAGAAATGCAAAAATTAAAGTTTTGTCAGGTGAAGATGCAAAGTTTTCTTTTAATATTCCTTATGGTTCAAGAATATTATTTGATGATAAAGAAAAAGTTAAAGCTGATCAGCTTTTAGCGGATTGGGATCCTTATACTTTACCCATTATAGCTGAAAAAAAAGGCTACATAAGATTTATAGATTTAAAGCAAGGAATATCATTTCGTGAAACAATAGATGATACAACCGGTATATCTAGCAAAGTTGTAACTGATTGGAGCCAAAACTCTAAAACAAAAAATTTAAAGCCTGCAATTAGTATTGTAAATGTTAAAGGCGAGGATGTAACTTTGGAATCAGGTATAAAAATTAACTATCCAATGTCTATCGACACTATATTAAGCGTTGAAGATGGTGATGAAGTTCAGGCTGGCCAAGTAATTGCTAGAATTCCTAAAGAGTCGTCTAGAACAAAGGATATTACAGGAGGATTGCCACGAGTGGCCGAGCTATTTGAAGCAAGAAAACCTAAAGATCCTGCTATAATGAGTGAGATTGATGGTAAAATCAGCTTTGGAAAAGATTATAAAAATAAAAGAAGATTAATTATTAAAAGTTTAGATGAAAAAGATGTAATTGAAATACTTATTCCAAGATCAAAGTATTTAACTGTACAAGAAGATGATTATGTTAAAAGAGGAGACATTTTAGTTGATGGAACACCAGTTCCTCATGATATTTTGCGAATACAGGGTGTGGAAGAGCTTGCAAGATATTTAATTAGGGAAGTTCAATCTGTATATAAACTTCAAGGTGTCTATATTAATGACAAACATATAGAAGTTATTGCCCGTCAAATGTTGCAAAAAGTTTTAATCAAGAATTCAGGTGACTCTGCGCTACTTGTTGGAGAGCAAATTCATAAAAATGAATTGAAATTTATTAATGAAGCTCTAAAAAATGAAGGCAAAAGAACGGTTGAATTTGAACCAATTCTTTTGGGAATCACTAAAGCAAGTTTGCAAACAAGATCTTTTATTTCAGCTGCTTCTTTTCAAGAAACAACTAAAGTTTTAACAGATGCTGCCACTCAAGGAAAAACTGATGATTTAGTGGGCTTAAAAGAAAATGTTATTGTTGGTCGTTTGATTCCTGCAGGAACGGGAAAAATGTCTTCAATATACCAAGAAATAGCAAAAAATAGAGATTTAGCAAAAATTTCAAGCAATAAAAAAATATCAGAAAATTAGAATAACACTTTATCTAATTAGCTAATTTCCTTGACTTTTTGGATACATATTACTACACACTCGCAACTTTATAATCAAAGGTGGTGGAAAATCCTTTCCAAACGCTTGATTTAGGGAAACTAAAGAATGCCTACAATTAATCAGCTTGTCCGTAAGGGCAGAGAAACAGTTAAAAAAAGGAATAAAGTTCCTGCATTAGATGCTTGTCCACAAAAAAGAGGCGTATGCACTAGAGTTTATACTACTACACCAAAAAAACCAAATTCAGCTCTTAGAAAAGTTGCAAGAGTTAAATTAACAAATGGCCAAGAAGTATCAGCTTATATTCCTGGAGAAGGACATAATCTTCAAGAGCATTCCGTTGTGCTGATTCGAGGTGGTAGAGTAAAAGATTTACCAGGTGTACGTTATCATATTCTTCGTGGTACACTTGATACTCAAGGAGTGACTTCTAGAAAACAACGACGCTCCTTATATGGTGCAAAAAAACCTAAGTAAGCTTTATGTCTAGAAGAAGAGCCGCAATTAAACGAGAAGTACTTCCAGATCATAAATTTAAAGATACTATATTAACAAAGTTCATGAACAGAATCATGATGGATGGTAAAAAATCTGTCTCGGAAAAAATTGTTTACGGAGCTTTTGATATTGTTTTTGAGAAAACAAAAAAAAAACCCATAGAATTTTTTCATAGTGCATTAGACAATGTAAAACCTAATTTAGAAGTAAGATCAAGAAGAGTCGGTGGTGCAACATATCAAATTCCTGTGGAGGTACGTCCTAGGAGGGCTGAAACTTTGGCGATGAAATGGATTGTTGATTGTGCGGCGAAAAGAAAAGAAAAAACTATGAAAGAGAGAATTGCTAACGAAATTATTGATGCTCTTAATAATAAGGGAAACGCAGTAAAAAAAAGAGAAGAAACACATAAAATGGCAGAAGCAAATAGAGCCTTTTCTCATTTTAGGTGGTAATTTATGTCTCGTACTCATCCAATAGAAAAATACAGGAATATAGGTATCATGGCGCACATTGATGCTGGAAAAACAACTACTACTGAAAGAATACTTTATTATACAGGCAAATCACATAAGATCGGGGAAGTACATGATGGTGCAGCAACAATGGATTGGATGGAACAAGAACAAGAAAGAGGAATTACTATAACTTCCGCAGCAACTACATGTTTCTGGAATGATCATCGAATAAATATTATTGATACCCCAGGTCACGTAGATTTTACTATTGAAGTTGAGAGATCTCTTAAAGTTTTAGATGGTGCAATAGCTATATTTGACGGAGTCGCAGGTGTTGAACCTCAATCTGAAACTGTATGGAGACAAGCAGATAAATACAATATTCCAAGAATGTGTTTTGTAAATAAGTTAGATAGAACAGGTGCTAATTTTTTTATGACAGTAGATATGATAAAAGAAAGATTAGGTGCCTATCCCTTGGTTACTCAGTTACCCATTGGTATTGAAAGCAATTTCAAAGGTATTGTAGATTTAGTTACTAAAAAAGCAATTATTTGGAAAGAAGAAAAACTTGGAGCTGAATATGAGTTTGTTGATATTCCTGAAGATTTACTTAAGCAATCCAAAAAATATAGAGAAATACTAATTGAAAAAGTTGTTGAAGAAGAAGACTCTACAATGGAAAAATATCTTAATGGTGAAGAGCCTAGTATTGAGCAAATAAAAAAATGTATTCGTGAAGGTACAAAAAAAGGTCATTTTGTACCAGTATTAACAGGATCAGCTTTTAAAAATAAAGGGGTACAACCTTTACTAGATTCTGTTGTTGATTATATGCCTTCACCTCAAGATGTTGATAGTGTTAAAGGAGCAGATATTAATGGAGGAAAAGAATTAATAAGAAAATGTAATGATAATGAACCTTTTAGTGCATTAGCTTTTAAGATTATGACTGATCCATTTGTTGGCAGCCTAACATTTGCTAGAATTTATTCTGGAACTATAAGTTCGAAAGATAGCGTTTTGAATTCAACAGCTAATAAAAAAGAAAACATTGGAAGAATGTTATTAATGCATGCAAATAATAGAGAAGAAATTAAAACAGCTAATGCTGGCGATATTATTGCCTTAGTTGGATTAAAAGATGTAACAACTGGAGAAACACTATGTGATCCTTCTAATCCAATTATTCTCGAAAAAATGGATTTTCCTGATCCTGTTATTGAAGTAGCTGTTGAACCTAAAACTAAAGTTGATCATGAAAAAATGAGCGCTGCTCTCAGCAGACTAGCTCAGGAAGATCCAAGTTTTTTAGTAACAACTGATGAGGAAAGTGGCCAAACTATTATTAAAGGAATGGGAGAATTACATTTGGAAATCCTTATAGATAGAATGAAAAGAGAATTTAAGGTAGAAGCTAATGTTGGAGCACCCCAAGTTGCTTATAGAGAAACTATTTCTAAGTCCTATGATGTTGATTATACACATAAAAAACAATCTGGTGGAGCAGGTCAATTCGCACGAGTTAAAATTATATTTGAACCTTCAGAACCTGGTAGCGGATATGAATTTATTAATAAAATTAAAGGCGGAAATATTCCAACTGAATTTATACCTGGGGTTCAAAAAGGCCTTGTAGATCAACAACAAACAGGTGTCATGGCTGGTTTTCCCTGTATTGATTTTAAAGCAACACTTTATGATGGTAATTATCATGATGTTGACTCGAGTGTTCTAGCTTTTGAAATTGCAGCTAGAGCAGCTTTTAGAGAAGGTATGGCCAAAGCTGAACCAAAATTATTAGAACCAATGATGAAAGTTGAGATTGTAACACCAGAAAATTATATGGGAGATGTTATAGGTGATCTCAGTAGTAGGAGAGGCAATGTACAACAAATGACAACAAGAGGTAATGCAAGCGTTATTGATGCAATGGTACCACTAGCAAATATGTTTGGTTATGTTAATAATTTGCGTTCCTTATCTCAAGGAAGAGCAAGCTATACTATGCAATTTAATCATTATGCAGAAGTACCATCAAATGTTGCTGAAGAAGTAAAGGCGAAATTAGCTTAATGGAAAATCAAGATATAAGAATTAGATTAAGAGCTTATGACAGCAAATTGTTGGATACAAGTGCTGCTGAAATTATTAATACAGCAAAAAGAACTGGAGCTAAAGTTAGAGGACCTATACCTTTGCCAACACGAAATGAAAAATTTACAGTTAATAGATCTCCATTTATAGATAAAAAGAGCAGAGATCAGTTTGAAATAAGAACACATAAACGTTTACTAGACATTATTGAACCAACACCCCAAACAATTGATGCATTAATGAAATTAGATCTTTCATCTGGTGTAGAAGTTGAAATAAAAATATAATCATGCGTACTGGATTAATAGGAAAAAAAATAGGTATCTCCAATCATTTTGCTGAAAATGGTACGATGACTCCCATTACTTTAATAAAAATAGAGGAATGTATTGTGTCAGAGATTAAAACCAAAGAAAAGCATGGTTATAATGCTATACAAATTGCTAGTATTGGAGAAAAGTTTAAATTATCTAAAGTTAAAAAACCACAAAGGAAACTTTTTGCTTCATTAGACAATAAACCAAAACGAGTTTTAAAAGAATTCAGAGTTGAAGATAATAATTCCTTAAAAGTTGGAACAGTAATCAATGCTTCTCACTTTGAAAAAGGTCAAGTAATTGATGTAACTGGTATTAGTATTGGTAAAGGATTTGCTGGCGTTATGAAGAGGTACAACTTTGGAGGTGGAAGAGCTTCACATGGAGTTTCAGTATCTCATAGATCCCATGGATCAACTGGAAATAGTCAAGATCCTGGAAGAGTTTTTAAAGGAAAAAAAATGGCAGGTCATATGGGAGCGAAACGAGTAACTAAACAAAATTTAATAATAATAGATATTGATTTAGATAATAATTTAATCCTTATTAAAGGCTCAGTTCCAGGACATAAAAATTCGGTAGTTTTAATTAAAGATGCCGTCAAAAAAAATAGAAATTGATTATGAAAAAACAAGTAGTAAATTTGCAAAATAAACTAGTTAATGAAGTTGAAATCCCAGATTCAATTTTTAATATAAAAATATTTCCTGATTTAATTCATCAATATATCAGATACCAAGGTGCTAAAAATAGGCAAGGCTCTCACAAAACAAAGTCAAGGTCAGAAGTTAAAGGTGGAAGTAAAAAACCTTTTTCTCAAAAAGGAACAGGTAATGCAAGACAAGGAAGCTCTAAGCCACCACATTCTAGAGGTGGTGCAGTATCAATGGGACCGCAAAATAGAGACCATTCTTTTTCATTAAATAAGAAAGAGAAAAAGTTAGCAATTAGATGCGCTTTATCTGCAAAAAACAATAATAAAGAAATTATTTTTTTAGATAGTTTAGAATTAAAAAATCACAAGACTAAAGAATTGTTCAAAACATTGAACAAGTTTGAATTTACCTCAGCTTTATTTCTGTATAGCGAAGAAAAGAAAATTATTAATTTTAAAAGAGCATCCGCAAATATTCCTAAATTAAATATACTTTCCGAAAAAGGTATTAATGTAAAAGATTTAATACTTCATGACAAAATATTTATAGTTCAAGATTCAATTAATAGCATTTCTAAAAGATTATCATGAAAAAAGTAATGAAAATCCAAGATATTTCTGAAGGCAAATCTTTAAATATAATTCAGAAACCTATTTTAACTGAAAAATCAACAAACCTTAATCAGTATAATCAATATTCTTTTATTGTGAATTTAAAATCAAATTCAGCACAAATTAAAAAATCTATCGAAAAAATTTTCAAAGTTAAAGTAACGAAAGTAAATACTTCTATAATGCGTGGCAAACTTAAATCTTTTAAAGGAAAAACTGGTTATAAAAAAGATTATAAAAAAGCAATTGTTACTCTTGCTGAGGGCAATACAATTGATTCTTCATTGGAAATTAAATGACAGTAAAAAATCTTAAACCAACAACATCTGGACGAAGAGGAACTGTGTTAGTTGATAAATCTCTTCTTTGGAAGGGAAAACCTGTAAAATCTTTAGTTGTAAAATATAATTCTACTGGTGGCAGAAACAATCAGGGTAGAATTACGTCAAGACATATGGGTGGAGGAGCAAAAAGAAAATATAGAATTATTGATTTTAAAAGAAATAAGTTTGATATAGAAGGAGAAGTTATAAGAAAGGAATATGATCCAAATCGCTCTGCTTTTATTTGTTTAGTAAAATATTCTGATGGTGAATACAGATACATCATAGCACCACAAAAATTATCTATTGGCAATAAAGTGGTTTCTGGTGAAACTGTTAATATATCTATTGGCAATTGCTTACCTCTTAAAAATATTCCTGTAGGTATAAGTATTCATAATATTGAATTAAAACCTAAAGCAGGAGGCCAACTAACAAGATCAGCAGGTACATCCGCACAAATTATTTCAAAGGATGAAGTTTTTGTTCAGATTAAACAATCTTCGGGAGAAATTCGTTTAATTAATAAAAATTGTTTTGCAACCATTGGGGTAGTTTCTAATTCTGACAATAAAAATATTAAATTAGGGAAAGCAGGCAGAAAAAGATATCTTGGTTTTAGACCTAAGGTCAGAGGAGTAGTGATGAATCCAGTAGATCATCCACATGGAGGAGGCGAAGGACGTACTTCTGGAGGAAGACATCCTGTAACACCCTGGGGCAAATCTACAAAAGGTAAAAAAACTAGAAATAACAAGAAAACAAATGTTTATATTTTAAAAAGAAGGAAGAAATAATGGCAAGATCAGTATGGAAAGGACCTTTTGTTGATATGACCTTAATAAAAAAAGCTCAAAAGGTTTCAGATTCTGGGAGAAAAGAAGTAATTAAAACATGGTCTCGTAGATCTACAATTCTTCCTCAATTTGTTGGTCTTACGTTTGGAGTATATAATGGTACAAAATTTATTCCTGTATCGGTTTCGGAAAATATGGTTGGTCATAAATTAGGAGAATTTTCTCCCACTAGAATTTTTAAAGGTCATACTACAGCAGATAAAAAAATAGTTACTAAGAATGTAGGTTTGAAAAATGAATAATAATTTATTTTCAATAGCAAGAGATAACACTATTAGGGTGAGTTCTTTAAAGTTGAATAATATAACAAAATTAATTGTTAATCAAAAAGTCAGTAAAGCAATCAATCAACTAAAATTTAGTCAAAAAAGAATATCCACAACTGTTCTAAAAGTACTAAATGCAGCTATTGCTAATGCTGAGAATAATCAACAATTAGATATAGATTATCTTTATGTAAAAGAAGCATTTGTTGGAAAAAGTTTAACTATGAAAAGATTTCGACCACGAGCTAAGGGAAGGGCTACGAAAATTAAGAAACCTTTTAGTAAATTAACAATAATTTTAGAAGAACGTCGAGATTCTAAAAAAAATAACGATATTCAGGAGTAATTATGGGTCAGAAAGTAAATCCAAATGGTCTTCGTTTAGGTATTAATAAAACTTGGTCATCAAGATGGTATGCTAAAGACAATTATGCAAAATTATTACATGAAGATTTTTTAATTGAAAAGTATGTCAAAACTAAATTATCTTCCGCTAGTATTTCAAAAATAATAATAGAAAGAGCAGCTAAAAGATTAAGAATAACATTATTTAGTTCTAAACCAGGAATCATAATTGGGAAAAAAGGATCTGACATAGAAATTTTGAAAAAAACTATTACAAAAATGACAAAGCTTGAAGTTTTTATAGATATTAAAGAAATTAGAAAGCCTGAGGTTGAAGCAAAATTAGTTGCTGAAAATATAGCATCTCAGCTTGAAAAAAGAATTTCTTTTAGACGTGCTATGAAGAAAGCTATCCAATCTTCTATGAGGTTAGGAGCTAAAGGTATTAAAATTGTTTGTAGTGGTAGATTGGGAGGAGCAGAAATAGCCAGAACTGAAAAATATCATGAAGGAAGTGTTCCATTGCACACACTAAGAAACGATATTGATTATGCAACAGCAGAAGCAGAAACCACTTATGGTATATGTGGAATTAAAGTATGGATTAATAAAGGAACAATTCTAGCATTAGACCCCTTAGGTAGTGAAAAAAATCAAATTGATCAAGGAAGCGTTAGATAATAAATATGTTATTTCCACAAAAAACAAAATATAGAAAACAATTTAAGGGCAGAATACATGGCAAAACTAAGGGAAATTATTCACTTAATTTTGGAAGTTATGGTCTTAAAGCATTAGAACCAGAAAGAGTAACTTCACGTCAAATTGAATCTGCGAGAAAAGCTATTACTAGACATTTGAAAAGAACTGGAAGGTTGTGGATTAGAATTTTTCCTGATGTACCAGTTTCTAAAAAACCAGCTGAAGTTAGAATGGGAAAAGGTAAGGGAGCTAATGAATATTGGGCTTGTAGAATTAAACCTGGAAGAATTATGTTTGAAGTTGATGGAGTAGATATTGATGAAGCAAAAAAAGCAATGACTTTAGCTTCCGCAAAACTTCCAATTAAATGTAAATTTGTAGAAAGAAATACTTAATGAAAAAATCAACCAAAATTATTGATATCAAGAAAAAAAGAGTTGAGATTAATTCTTTAAGAAAATCATTATTAAATTTAAATTTTCAAAAATCTACTGGTCAATTAGAAAAAACTTCAGAAATAAAAAAGACAAGAAGGAAAATAGCTTCTTTAATCACAAATTTAAATTTAAGTAAGGAAACTAAAAATGTCTAAAAGGTTGCTAAGTGGAAAGGTTGTATCTTCAAACAGTAATAAAACAATTGTAGTTGAAGTAACCAGGAGAGTTAAACATAAACTTTATAAAAAAATAATAAAAAAAACAAAAAAATACCATGCTCATGATGAAGATAATATTCATCAATTAGGTGATTTTGTAATAATTAGAGAATCTAAACCAATTTCAAAAATGAAGAAGTGGATTGTAATTAATGATTCTGCGAATATTGATAAAGGATCATTAAAATGATTCAAATGCAATCAAATTTAAATGTTGCTGATAATTCTGGAGCAAGAAAAATTCAATGTATTAAAATTTTGGGTGGATCAAAAAGAAGGTTTGCTTCAATAGGTGATATTATCATTGTTTCAATAAAAGATGCTATACCCAGAGGTAAGGTTAAAAAAGGTGAGATTTTTAAAGCAGTTGTAGTTAGAACTAAGAAAGATTTTAATCGTACTGATGGTACAACTATTAGGTTTGATAAGAATGCTGCAGTTCTTTTAGATAAACAGGAAGAACCAATTGCCACACGCATATTTGGACCAGTTACGCGTGAATTAAGAGTTAAAAAATTTATGAAGATAATTAGTCTTGCACCTGAGGTAATTTGATGAGCAATAAAATAAAATTAAAAAAAGGCGATGAAGTAATTATTTTAGCTGGAAAAGATAAAGGAAAAACTGGAAAAATACTAAAAGTGAAAACTTTAAATAATAAAGCAATTGTTTCAGGTATTAACAAAGTAAAAAAACATAAAAAGCCAGACAAGGATCAGCCAGGAGGAATAGTTGAAAAAGAGATGCCTATACATATTTCAAATCTAGCTTTTTATGACGCATCTATAAAAAAAGGTATAAAAATTGGTTTTAAGTATTCAGATAAAAATAAAAAAATTAGATTTAACAAACAAAATCAGAAAGAAATATAGTAGCTATGACTTTGTTGACTAAGGAATTCAAAAACAATATTGAATCAAAGCTTTTTGAAAAATTTAAATATAAAAATATTCATCAAGTTCCAAGAATTACAAAAATAGTTCTAAATATGGGTATTGGTGATGCCAAGGAAGATCCAAAATTACTTGATAAAGCGCAAGAAGAATTGACTCTTATTGCAGGACAAAAAGCAATAAAAACTAAGGCAAAAAAAGCTATCTCTAATTTTAAAATTCGCGATGGAATGGGTTTGGGAGTAAGCGTTACACTGCGAAATAAAATTATGTATGAATTTTTTGTTAGATTAATAAATATTGCTCTTCCCAGAATTAGAGATTTTAGAGGACTTGATCCAAAAAGTTTTGATGGAAACGGAAATTTTACAATGGGAATAAAAGAGCAAATAATATTTCCTGAAATTAATTATGATAAAATAGATAAAGTTCGTGGGCTTAATATAACTATTTGCACAAGTGCAAGTAACGATTTAGAAGCATTAGAACTCCTTAAAGGTTTTAATATGCCTTTTACAACTCAAAATACAAATTAGGTGAAAAATGGCTAAACAAAGTTCAATCCAAAAAAATAATAGAAGAAAGTTGTTAGTAAAAAAATTTCAAGACAAAAGATTTAATTTAAAAAAAAGATTAAATGATAAAAAAATTTCAATGGAAGAAAGATTTAAATTACAAGTTAAAATAAATGATCTTCCTAGAGATGGCTCTAGAATTAGAGTGAGAAATAGATGCAAACTTACTGGGAGAACAAGAGGAGTTTATCGAAAGTTTGGTTTATCAAGAATTAAAATAAGAGAATTATCAATGGCTGGATTATTGCCAGGTGTTGTTAAATCTAGTTGGTAGGAGGTAAAATACATGTCTTTTAATGATTCACTTTCTGATATGTTGGCAAGAATAAACAATGCACACAGAGCTAATAAAAGTTTTACATATTGCTATAGTTCAAAATTAAATACAAATGTTTTAAATGTTTTAAAAGATGAAGGATATATAAGAGATTTTAAAAAAGTAGAGATTAGAAAAGGAATTGATAATATTAAAATTGAACTAAAATATCATCTAGGCGTTCCAGTTATAAAAAAAATTAAAAGAATTTCAAAACCAGGTATTAGAGTTTATTCTAAGATTAAAGAACTATCAAAACCTTTTGGAGGACTTGGGATTTCTATTTTATCAACTCCTAAGGGCGTTATGTCTGACCAGCAAGCGAGAGTTAATAATGTTGGCGGAGAAATATTGTGTGAGATTTTTTAATTAGATGTCCAGAATAGCAAAAAATAGCATTAACTTACCAAAAGATACGACATGTACTTTTGAAAATAATATTTTATTAGTTAAAGGAAAATTAGGTTCTATCTCACTATCAATAAGTAATATTTTTACAATAAAAAATGACAATAACAAAATTAATGTTCTTCCCATCAATGATAAGGATAAGGACAATCCTCTTTGGGGGACTATAAGTGCTCATGTTATAAATTGTATTAATGGTGTAAATAATGGTTTTTCAAAAACTCTGGAGCTAAATGGAACTGGTTATAGAGCCCAAGTTTCAGGAACAAAGTTAAAACTCCAACTCGGATATAGTCATGACATAGATTATGAAATTCCAAAAGAAGTTAAAATTGAATGCCCTAAACAAAATATTATAAAAATTACAAGTATTAATAAAGAAATTTTAGGAGCCGTTGCTGCTAAAATTAGAGCTTTTAGGAAGCCGGAACCTTTTAAGGGAAAAGGAATTAAGTATGAAAATGAGTTTATTTTTAGAAAAGATGGAAAAAAGAAATAATTATGAATACAAATATTAGCAGAAAAACTAGAACTAGATTTAAGCTTAAAAAAGTTTCTTCTAGAAAAAGATTGTCTGTATTTAAATCTAATAATCATTTGTATGTTCAGATTATAAATGATGAAAAAGGTATAACTTTGGTTAGTGTTTCGACTTTAGAGAAAATTTTTAGAGATAAAACAATTAGTAATAGGAAAAAATTAGCTGAGGAGATTGGTAAAGAAATTGCTAAAAGATCTTTAAAAAAAGGGATAAAATCAGTAGCTTTTGATAAGGGTAAATATAGATACCATGGTATTATTAAGATCCTTGCTGATTCTGCAAGAAATGCAGGTTTAGATTTCTGAGGTAATTATGTTTGATAATGAAAAAAACGAAATTAACGAACATCTTGTAACAATTAATAGGGTTGCTAAAGTTGTTAAAGGAGGAAGACGTTTTGGTTTTGCAGCAATTATGATTGTTGGGGATTCTAAAGGTAAAGTAGGATATGGAACTGGGAAAGCTAAAGAAGTTCCTGAAGCTGTTCGCAAAGCTACCGAAAATGCAAAAAACAGAATGATCAGAGTACATTTAAAAGATAATAGAACCATACACCATGATATGATTGGTAGGTTTGGTGCTGGGAAAGTAATTTTGCGTTCAGCTGCACCAGGAACTGGAATTATTGCAGGGGGACCTATGAGAGCTTTGTTTGAATCATTAGGTATAAAAGATGTCGTTGCTAAATCTATTGGAAGCTCAAATCCACACAATATGATTAAAGCAACTTTTAATGCTTTTAAAAATTCTGAGTCTCCAAAAAGTATAGCGTCTAAAAGATCAAAAAAAATTTCTGATATTGTTAAATCTAAAGAGATGAGTTAATTTATGAAAATTAATGATTTAAAACCATCATTCTCTTCAATTAAAAATAGGAAGAGAGTAGGTAGGGGAGCTGGTTCAGGTTTTGGAAAGACAGCAGGCAGAGGAGCAAAAGGTCAAAAATCTAGATCAGGAGTTTCAACAAGAGGTTTTGAAGGTGGACAAATGCCTTTATATAGACGACTTCCTAAAGTGGGATTTAAAAACATATTTTCCAAAAAGATTCAATCCATTAACTTTAATCAGATTCAAAAAGCTATAAAAAAGTACAATTTAGATCCAAAGAAAATAAAAGAAGAAGATTTTTTTAAAAAAAATATTTTGCATAAATCAAAGGGATCATTAAAATTATTAAATGTTGGAGATCTAACTTCTGTTATAAATATTGAAGTATCTTATGCTTCAAAAAATGCTATTGAAAAAATTAAGAAACTTGGTGGTAGTATTAAAATAATTAAAGAAAATTAAATAGCAAAAATGGCAACAGCAGCTGAAAAACTTACAGGCAATCTTAATTTTGGAGCTTTTGGAAAGGCAACGGAGCTAAAAAATAGATTATTATTTACTTTAGGAGCTCTAATAGTATTTAGGTTGGGAACTTTTTTGCCAATACCTGGTATAAATCCGATGGCTCTTCAACAATTTTTTGAACAACAGTCCTCTGGTATTTTAGGTATATTTGATACATTTTCAGGGGGGGCTTTAGGAAGAATGGGTATTTTTGCCCTTGGTGTGATGCCTTATATTTCATCCTCTATCATAATGACTTTGTTGCAAGCAAGTATACCACATTTAAAAGCACTTAAAGAGCAAGGATCAAAAGGCATAAGAAAAAGAATTCAGTACTCACGATATTTGACTGTTTTAATTGCTGCACTTCAAGGTTACGGTGTAGCTATAGGGCTGGAATCAATGCAGACCTCATACGGAAATATTGTGATTAATCCTGGATTATTCTTTAAACTTACAACTGTAATTACTCTAGTAGGAGGAACTATCTTTTTAATGTGGTTAGGAGAACAAATTTCATCAAGAGGAGTAGGTAATGGGATTTCATTAATAATTAGTGCAGGTATTATTGCAAATCTACCAAGCGCAATTGTGAGTACCCTTCAGCTAGGTAGATCTGGTGAATTAAGTATTGCTTTTATTCTTTCTATTTTATTATTAGTTTTGGCGATTATACTCCTAATTGTTTTTATAGAAAAAGCACAAAGAAGAATAGTAGTTCAATATCCTAAGAGACAAGTAGGTAATAAAATTTATGGAGGACAAAGTTCTCATTTACCTTTAAAACTTAATACAGCAGGTGTAATTCCTGTTATTTTTGCTTCATCAATATTATTACTTCCAAATACAATGTCTGGTTTTGGAGCTGGCTCATCAAGTGACATTTTTTTATTGATTTCTAGTTATCTTGGAAGAGGTCAGCCTCTTTATATGTTGTTATTTGCAGCGATGGTCATTTTTTTCGCTTTTTTTTATACAGGTATTGTATTTAATCCAGATGAGCAGGCAGAAAATTTAAGAAAGTATGGAGGTTTTATACCAGGCATAAGACCTGGAGAGAATACAGCAATTTACATTGATTATGTTCTGGTAAGATTAACAACTGTTGGATCTATATATTTAGCTTCAGTAGCTTTATTCCCAGAGTTTTTAATTTCTAAAACTTCAATTCCTTTTTACCTTGGAGGTACTAGCTTATTGATAGTTGTAGTCGTTATGATGGACTTTATTACTCAAGTTCAATCATATTTATTTCAACATCAATATGAAGGTTTACTAAAAAAAACTAAATTAAAAGGAAGAAGATAATAAATGATTTTAATTTTTTTCGGTCCACCAGGGGCTGGAAAAGGAACTCAAGCAAAATTTATATCTAAAAAATTAGACATCACACACTTGTCAACAGGAGATATTTTACGAAAGCAATTATTAAAAAAAAATGAACTTTCTATAACACTTAAAAATATTATGGACAGAGGTCGACTTGTTACTGACAGTATTTTAAACAATATTATATATGAACGATTAAAAGAAAATGATTGTTTGAATGGCTTTATATTAGATGGCTATCCAAGAACTATGGATCAAGCAATTTTTTTAAATACAATTCTAAAAGAGAAAAATTTAGTAATCGATTATGTTTTAGATTTCATGATTGATGAAGGAACGATCATTAAAAGGATAAAAGCTAGATCAATCATTGAAAATAGAGAAGATGATAGCGAGGATGTAATTAGGACTAGAGTTGTAAATTATTATAATGAAACAAAGCCTCTATCGTATTTTTATAAAAGTGAATTCGCCTCTGCATACCGTATTATTAATGGCAATCAAGAAATTCAAAAATTAAACACTGAAATATTAAAAATATTAAAAAAACACTAAGTTGCAGCCATTTTATCAAATTTCTATCCTTGACTTTAACCTTATAAATCATGTATTCACCCTCATTCCTTTTTAGTACAGGCATTAGAGAATTTTAAATGGCAAGAATTTCAGGTGTAAATATTCCAACCAACAAAAAAATTAATATAGCTCTCACATATATATTTGGTATAGGACCTACGAGAGCTTCGAATATTTGTGTTAAAGCTTCAATAGATCAGTCTAAAAGAGTTAATCAACTAAATGAAGATGAAGTCACTAAAATAAGAGAAATCATTGAATCTAATTATGCTGTAGAGGGTGATTTAAGAAGAGAAATATCAATGAATATTAAAAGATTAACAGATTTGGGGTGCTACAGAGGTTTAAGACATAGAAAAAGACTTCCTGTAAGAGGTCAAAGAACCCATACAAATGCTCGTACTAGAAAAGGTAAAGCAGTAGCTATTGCTGGCAAGAAAAAAGTTACCAAAGGTTAATTTATGGCCGATAAAAAAAAAGTAAAACAAAAAGTTAAAAGAAAAGTTACAAGTGGGATTGCACACATTGTTTCTTCTTTTAATAATACAATTATTACTATTACTGATGATAATGGTAATGCTCTTGCTTGGTCATCAGCTGGTTTAAAAGGTTTTAAAGGCTCAAGAAAGTCTACTCCTTTTGCTGCTCAAATTGCAGCAGAAGATGTTGGAAATAAAGCTAAGGAATATGGAATTAAATTTTTAAAGGTTGAAATTTCTGGGCCAGGTTCGGGAAGAGAATCTGCTTTAAGATCTTTACAATCAATTGGATATATTATTTCATCAATCAAGGATGTTACTCCTATTCCTCATAATGGTTGTAGGCCAAGAAAACGTAGGAGAGTATAAAATTTAAATTAAAAGGAGAATATAAGTGTTACAAAAAAACTGGTTAGAATTAATCAAACCAAATAAAATGGAAATCAATGTAAATAATGATAATGATCGCCATGGTGTACTTGTTGCAGAACCACTTGAAAGAGGCTTTGGCCTTACAATCGGAAATGCCATAAGAAGAATTTTACTTTCATCTTTACAAGGCGCTGCTATAACTTCAATAAAACTCAAAGGAGTTGTTCATGAATTTTCAACTATCCCAGGAGTTAAAGAGGACTTGACTGATATAGTTCTTAATTTGAAAACTTTAGGAATAAAAGTGCATTCGCCTGGAGCTAGAAAGATGTATATTAGAGCAAAGGGACCAGGAGAAATTAGAGCAAGCAATTTTGAAACAGATTCTGAAACAGAGATTATGGATCCAGATCTCATTATTATGACTCTAGATAGCAACGCTGATGTTGAATTGGAAGCTAATGTTAATACTGGAAAAGGCTATGTTTCAGCAGAAGTCGCTGAAGATGAAAATAAACTAATTGGTGAAATTCCAATAGATGCTATGTTCAGTCCAGTAAAAAAAGTTTCTTATAAAGTCGAAAACAGTCGGGTCGGTCAGGTAACTGATTATGATAAATTAATTCTTGAAGTTGAAACTAACGGAGCAGTTACTCCCGATGATGCTGTTGCTTTAGCAGCAAGAATTCTACAAGAACAAACTCAGCCATTCATTAATTTTGACGAGCCAGAAGTTCAGCAAGAAAAAAGTTCTCAAGAAAAACTTCCTTTTAATAGTAATCTACTAAAAAAAGTAGAAGAATTAGAATTGTCTGTTCGTTCAGCTAATTGTTTAAAAAATGACAATATTGTTTATATTGGTGATTTAGTTCAAAAAACTGAGTCTGAAATGCTTAGAACGCCAAACTTTGGCAGAAAATCTTTAAATGAAATTAAAGAAGTTTTACAACAAATGGAGCTTGGATTAGGTATTACCGTACCAGAGTGGCCACCAGAGAATATTGAAGAATTGGCAAGACAATTTGAAGATCCTTTTAATAAATAATTATAATGAAACATAAGATTAATCATCGTAAACTAAATAGAACATCTTCTCATCGGAAAGCTTTATTAATGAATTTATCTAATGCTTTATTAAAACATGAACAAATAATCACTACTGTGCCAAAAGCAAAAGCACTTAAACCATTTGTAGAAAAAATTATAACTTTAGGCAAAAAAGGAGATTTAAAAGCCAGAAAAAAAACTATTTCTATTCTGCAGGATGAAAAGAACACAAAAAAAGTTTTTGCTATTTTTGCAGATAGATATAATAAAAGAAATGGTGGTTTTACTAGAATTGTAAAATTAGGAAACCGTTATGGTGATAATGCTCAAACAGCAGTAATTGAGCTAGTAGATAGAGATGTTGAAGCCAAAGGAAAAGATAGCGGCCCTGTTATCGAAAAAAAAATAAGCGAAGAAGAACAAAAATAATTTAAAGTTTGTTTATTTATTTGATATATATTGCAAGTGGTGGAGCTCTTGGAGCTACTATGCGTTTTGTAATATCAAGTATTTGTAAAGCTTATTTTCCTTATTTTCCAGTTGGCACACTTATCGTTAATGTTTTTGGATCTTTTTTTATTGGTGTTTTAGTTAACTATTTAAATAGTAGAGAAATCTCGGAAATATTTTTTAAATATTTTTTAATTATTGGCCTATTAGGATCCTTTACAACATTCTCGGCATTTTCAATTGAGACAATAGAATTAATTAAAACAGGAAAAATTTTAATTTCTTTATTATACGTTTTACTTTCTTTTATACTTAGTATTTCCGCAGCATTAATAGGACTTTCACTAATAAAATTATAGTTTTGTTAAAGAATATCAAAGTAACTACTTTAGATGATGAAACCAGGATTGATCGGTGGTTAAAAAGACATTTTACATCTTTAAGCCAAAACTTTATTGAGAAAAATCTCAGAAAAGGAATAATTAAAGTTAATGATAATAAAATAAAATCTAATTATATAGTTATTGCAGGTGATACTATAAATATTTATGGATTTTTAGAAAAAAATTATTCAAGTTCAAATATAATTCATAAGTATAAAATTTTGCCAGCTGAAATATTAAAAGAATTTAATAAATCAATTATATATCAAAATTCTGATTTTATTATTATCAATAAATGGACAGGAATTTCAACACAAGAAGGAAGCAAAAATCAAATATCAATTGATGACATAATAAAAAATTTATCAAAACATTATAATCTTGTACATCGTTTAGACAAAGAAACATCTGGGTTATTAATTATTGCTAAAAATCTTAAAGCTACTAGGTTATTTGGAAAACTTTTAAAGGAACAAAAAATTGATAAAATATATATTTCTTTATGCCATGGAATTCCAAAAAATTTAAATTCTACTGTTAAGCTAAAAATTAAAGATAAAAAAAATGTTAATAATAATATTCAAACTATTACAAAATATAAAGTAATAAAAACACAAAATAAAATAAGTTTAAATTTGTTCAAACCACTTACAGGTAAAAAACATCAGTTGCGTATTGTTTCAAAGTATTTAAACTGTCCAATCGTTGGTGACAGGAAATATAATATTGGGAATAATTATTATTCAGAAAAACTAAAATTGAATGCTTGTTACATAAAATTTAATTTTAAAGGGCAAGAATTTGAGTTTCAATCAACTTTACCCTCACATTTTCTTGATTTTATGAAAAAGAACAAATTAAATTTTAAATTAAACAAATATATTAATAATTTTTCACAAATTTTTTAATCCTTTTCTAAAATAGTTTAAAAACATCCCATCAAATTTTTTTTGAGATATTTGAATTCCCAATTCATTCAATGATGTAGTTGAATAATTTTCTATTCCACATGGATGAATGTTTTTATAATATTTTAAATCAGGATTTATATTAAAACTTAACCCATGATAAGTTACCCATTTTTTAATTCGCAATCCAATTGCTGCAATTTTTTTTTCTTTTTCTAATATCTTGCCATTTGATTTTGTAACCCAAATCCCTATTCTATCTTGGATAGTTGTTGATTCGATATTCAAGTCCTGTAGTAAAGAAATAACTGATTGACCAATTAAATCAATAAATTTTCTAATATCTTTTTTTCTTTTATTTAGATTTACCATTAAATAAATCACTCTTTGCCCAGGACCATGATAAGTTGTTTTGCCTCCCCTATTAGTTTGAATTATAGGAGTATTAGTTATATTTATAATTTCTTTTTCACTAGCACTAGTTCCACAAGTATAAATATGATCATGATTTAATAACCAAACTAGATCATCTTCATTATGATTTATTATGCCATTAACCTTTTTTTGCATAAATTTAAAAGCATTGATATAGTCAACATTTTTATTTGATATTTTTGTTTTAAAATTATTATTAAGATTTTTCATTTTTATTATGAATTATTGATACTTAATAACCTATCTGATAATTGTTTACCAAATAATTAGCGGTTGTGGCGGAACTGGTAGACGCGCAGCGTTGAGGTCGCTGTAGGATTATTCCTGTGGAAGTTCGACTCTTCTCAGCCGCACCAAAAATGATAATATGATTGAAATTTCTAATATAAAAAAAGAAGATTTAAATAATAATCATTCAATTCAAGATAGTATTTCTAAAATACAGGATATTATAGATTTAAAAGACCAGAATAAATTAATTGAATTTATTAATGATTTACATAATGCTGATATTGCAGAAATTATCCAAAATCTTGATGAGGATAATAGATCTAAATTTATATTTATAATTAAGGATTTTTTTAATCCTGAAATATTAACATATTTAAATGAAAGCTTAAAAGATGAGATTATCAATAAGCTTGATATACAAACATTAGCTTCTAATGTTAATGAATTAGATATTGATGATGCAGTAGATGTTGTTGAAGATCTTGAAAAGTCTGATCAAGAAATTTTTCTTAGTTATGTTTCAGCAATTGACAGAAAGTTAATTAAAGAAGGATTAAATTATCCTGAAGATAGTGCAGGAAGACTTATGCAAAGAAAATTTATTGCTATTGATGACTCATGGGATGTTGGAAACACTATTGATTATTTAAGAAAAGAAACAGAAAATTTACCACAAGATTTTTATGATGTATATTTAATAGATAAAAACAATAAAGTTACAGGGATTGTTGCTTTAGGTCGTTTAATGAGTTCAAATAGAAATGTAAGCTTGAGCAAAATTCAGAATAAAGAAACAAGATTAGTAAATGTTTTAACTGATCAAGAAGAAGTGGCTTATCAATTCAATAAATATGCTATGGTAAGTGCCCCAGTTGTAGATGATTACAAAAAGATACTAGGATCCATAACTGTTGATGATGTTGTAGGTGTAATTGAAGAAGAAAGAGAAGAAGATATATTAAAGCTTGGGGGAGTTGGGCAGGTAGATATTTATGAGGCAATTATTAACACAATTAAATCAAGATTTTCATGGTTATTAGTAAATTTATTAACAGCAGTGGTAGCTTCAATAGTAATAGGTTTTTTTCAAGCGTCTATAGAAAAAGTTGTAGCATTAGCAGTTTTAATGCCTATCGTTGCTTCTATGGGTGGAAATGCAGGAACACAAACATTAACAGTTGCTGTTAGAGCACTTGCCACAAAAGAACTTACAGGCACTAATGCTTTAAAGATTGTCATAAAAGAAACTTTTGTCGGCGGTATTAATGGTATTATATTTGCAGTAATAATAGGATTTGTTTCAACTTATTGGTTTAATGATAATTTGCTAGGCATAGTAATAGCACTAGCAATGATTTTAAATTTATTCGTTGCCGGTTTGTTTGGAGCAATTATACCTTTGTCTCTCTATCGTATGAAGATTGACCCAGCTTTAGCTTCAGGTGTAATTCTAACCACAATAACTGATGTTTTTGGTTTTTTATCTTTTTTAGGGCTTGCTTCAATATTTCTAGTTTAGTTTTAAACTTAGTAGCAGGAATTTTTTTTTAGATAAGCTTGAAGCCCCATATTATATAGTTTAATATATTATCAATGAAAAAATATTTTTCAGGAAATAGTTTAATAATTAGTAATATTAGTCCTTTAAATAAAATTGATAAATACTTAAAAAACATATTAATAATTATTTTTGGTTCTATTCTTCTTGCAATTTCTGCAAGAGTAAAGATAGATATACCACCAGTGCCAGTTACTCTCCAAACTCTTGTACTGCTCGTTTTCGCAATGTCTGTAGGATGGAAACTTTCTGTAACTACATTTATAGCCTATTTAGTAGAAGGTTCATTTGGTCTACCTGTTTTTGCAAACCCTCCATATGGAGGTGCTGGATATTTAATGGGTCCTTCAGGGGGCTATCTTTTAGGTATGTTAATTGCAAGTTATTTAGTAGGTTATTTAGCTGAAAATAATTATGATAAAAATTATTTTAAATCCCTATTTGCAATATTTCTTGGAACAGTAGTTATTTTTATTCCTGGTTTGATATGGTTAACATATTGGTTTAATCTTTTATCTTCTAACGCATTAGATTTAAATTTTGCGCAAAGTGTTGCTCTTGCTTTAGAATTTGGTCTATTAAAATTTGTTTATACCGAACCCATTAAAATTGCACTTGCAGCAACGGCTACACCATTAATTTGGCAGTATATAAATAGATAAAACATAATTTTTGATGAAAATTGGAATAGATTTGGGTGGCTCCAAAACGGAAGCTATTTTAATTGACAATAAGGGAAAAGAAATATTTCGCAAAAGAATTAAAACTGAAAACAATTATCAAGGAACAATTGAAGGCATTGAATTACTTATTAAAGGAATTGAAAGTAATTTTGGTGTTGTTAAATCAATCGGCATAGGCATGCCCGGAGTAGTATCAAATGATACATCGCTTGTAAAAAATGCTAATTCTATTTGGTTAAATAACAAGCCATTAAAAAAAGATTTAGAAACTTCTCTAAATAAAGAAATAAATTTAGAAAATGATGCTAATTGTTTCGCACTTTCTGAAGCAGTGGATGGTGCTGGTAAGAATTATCATGTCGTTTTTGGTGTTATTATTGGTACGGGTGTTGGAGGAGGAGTCGTTATTAATAAAAAAGTAATACAAGGTTGCAATAATATTGGCGGAGAATGGGGGCATATATCTCTTCCCAATCGAACAAAGGATGAAAAAAAATATTCAAATAAATGCTATTGTGGTCACGAAGGATGTATGGAAACCTATGTTTCTGGACCTGGATTTTCTAGTATTTTTAATTCTAAATACAATGAAAATTTTGACTCTTATCAAATTATTGAAGGTTTTAATAAGGGAGATAATCGATGTATTGAGTCTCTAAAAGCTTACGTAGATCATTTAGCAAGAGGTTTATCAATTATAGTTAATACACTTGATCCAAATATTATTGTTTTAGGTGGGGGGATGTCGAATATAAATTATATTTATGATAATATAAGTGATCAACTAAAGAAATACGTGTTTAGTGACACAATGCATACAATAGTTGTTAAAAATTTTCATGGGGATTCAGGTGGCGTAAGGGGAGCAGCCTGGTTATAGGACTTAAATTCCCGCCATGTTAATGTATTTAATTTCTAAGAAATCATCCAGTCCATAACGAGAACCTTCTCTGCCAAGCCCAGATTCTTTTATGCCACCAAAAGGAATTTCTGCTTTTGATGTTAATCCAGTATTAACACCAACCATACCATATTCTAGTGCTTCAGATACTCTCCAGATTCTTCCAATATCTCTTGAATAAAAATATGAAGCTAAACCATATGGAGTATTATTTGCCATCTTTATAACTTCCTCTTCAGTCTTAAATTTATATAAAGGAGCCACTGGTCCAAAAGTTTCTTCATAAGTAATTTTTGCTTTAGTAGTAACATTAGAGATTATAGTTGGTTTGTAAAAGTTTCCACCCAATTCATGCATATCTCCACCAACAGCAATTTTGGCTCCAGTGTTTACCGCATCTTTAACATGCTCTTTTACTTTCTCAAGAGAGTATGCATCAATTAGAGGACCCGATACAACATCCTCTTCTAAGCCATTCCCTACTTTAATTTTTGAAACAGCTACGGTAAATTTTTTTAAAAATTCATCATATATTTTTTCATGAATAAACAATCTATTTGCACATACGCAAGTTTGTCCAGAATTTCTAAACTTGCTTTGCATTGCACCCAACACAGCATCGTCAACATTTGCATCTTCAAAAACAATAAAAGGTGCGTGACCACCCAATTCCATTGAAACTTTTTTAACCGTTGATGCACATTGCGATAATAATATTTTTCCAATTTTTGTTGATCCTGTAAAAGATAATTTTCTTACAATTGGACTCACAGACAATTCCTGACCTATTTCATTTGCATTACCAGTAATGATATTTAATACTCCTTTTGGAATTCCAGCCTCTTCTGCAAGGACAGCTAAAGCTAAAGCTGAGAATGGAGTTTGACTTGCCGGTTTAATTACAACAGGGCAACCTACAGCTAGTGCAGGGGCACATTTTCTAGTTATCATAGAACTTGGAAAATTCCAGGGGGTTATAGCAGCAACAACGCCAATAGGTTGTTTGATTACAACAATTCTTCTATCAAGAAGTGGATCAGGTATAATATCGCCATATACTCTTTTGCTTTCTTCAGCATATAATTCAACAAATGAAGCTCCATACGCTATTTCACCTCTTGATTCATTTATTGGCTTACCTTGTTCTATAGTCATAATTTGAGCTAAATCTTCTTGATTTGACATTATTAAATCAAACCATTTGCGAAGTATAATGGATCTATCTTTAGCGGATTTTCCTTTCCAATTATTCCACGAGGTATTTGCAGCCTCAATTGCAACCTTAGTTTCTTCAGCACCACATTTTGGAACTTTACCAATGATTTCTAGTGTAGCGGGATTGTTTACTTTGATAATTTCATTATTATTACTGTTAACCCATTCCCCATTAATGTAACATTGCTCTTTGAAAAGATCTGTATTTTTTATTTCCATAGTGTATCTTTTTTATTTAAATAAATATATTTTATTCAATATACACTTAAATCATAAATTTTTAAAAAAAAATGAAAAAATTATTTGTTATTTTTTTTCTTGTCTCAAATTCTTTACATGTTTATGCAATACAACCACTAACTAATTATTCATTTGAAGAACTTCTTAATGATGAGAATGCCAATCACTTTGTACTTGAAGGATGTGTTTCTTTATACTCGGCTATAACTGAATTAACAAAAAAAAAATATCCAGAATTAGCAAATGAATTTTTTGAAATTGCTAATACTATTTATCCTTATGGTATTATTTCTTTATCAAAAAAAAACACTATATCTTACGAAAAGGCGGAAAAAATTTTTTTTGTTAATGTAAATAATCTTACTAATGAATATATAGATGAAATGAACAGAAATGGAAAAAAAAATGGAAGCTATTTTAAAGGGAGTTTTTTAGGTGATGATCTTCGTTTTTGTCATGAGGTAACTAAATTAGTACAGTCAATTGTTTTAGAGTCTTTAGGAGAGTAAAAAATATTAATTAATGATTTTTTCGATTAATAATATACGTTCCGCTTTTATGCAGTTCTAGACACCATCCTGGTTCAATTACTAAAGTGGTTGTATCTTCTTCAACAACTGCAGGACCATTAATTTTATGCCCATTACTTAAAAGATTGCCATTATAAACTGGGGTTTTTATTGAATCTCCTGAATTAGAAAAAATAAGATTACGATAAGATTTTAATGCATCTTTTAATAAAGTATCATTTTCTATCTCTGTAAGTGAAGGTCGGTCAATTCGACCATATAACGTACTCTCAATGTTTACTAATTCGATAGAGCTTTGTAACTCAGAGTAAGTGTAAAGTTCTTCATGTCGTTTGTGGAAAGTTTCTTTAATTTTTTCAATTGTTGTACTATTAATATCAAAAGTGTCTATATTAACAGTACATTCATGTATTTGTCCTAGATAGCGCATTTCCAAACTGCGAAAAACATCAATCTCTTTTTCATCAAATCCATCATTTTTGAGATGTTCTTTTCCTTTAGATTCAATATCTTTAAATAGTTGGTTGATTTTTCCATAATCGCAATTTTCATTCAAACGAACAGGAATAGTAGCCATATAATTATATTTTACATCAGAGATAATTTGACCATAAGCACATAATCCAGAAGAAAGTTTTGAAACGATAACAGTATTAATTCCCATCTCCGAAGCTAAAGAGGTTATATGAGCACCAGTTGCACCTCCAGCAGCAACAAGAACAAAATCACGGGGATCATATCCACGCTCAACTGAAACTCGTCGAATTCCATTTACCATATTGCTGTTGACTATTGTAAACATACCATAAGCAGCTTTTTCAATAGATAAGTTTAGTGGTTTTGCTATTTTTTCTTCAATACTTTTAAGAGCATTTTCATAATTTAGAGGTAACTTTCCACCTATTAAACCTTCTGGATTTAAATAACCAAGTACAAGATTAGCATCAGATACTGTGGGATCAATTCCTCCTTTATCATAACATGCTGGCCCTGGATCAGCACCTGCACTTTGAGGGCCAACTTGAAGTAAACCTATTTCATCAATCCAACCAATTGAACCTCCACCAGCACCAAGTGTTTCAACTTGTATCATTGGGATACCTATACGATATCGTAAAAAATCAATATTTTTATTTAAATTTGTATTTCCGTCTTTTGTTAAAGTAATGTCAAATGAGGTACCTCCCATATCTACAGTAATTACATTTTTATAATCAAATGGATTACAGACAGATAAACCCGCTTGTGGAGCAGAAGCTGGACCTGAATTTATTGCATATACTGAACGATCAGACATTACTTTTCCTGTAGCAAGTCCACCATTTGATTGAAAATATCGAACGTTATTTTTCCCTCCTAAGCCTATGAAATATTCGTTTACTGCTGAAACATAGTTTCTTAAGATGGGAGACAAGTAAGCGTTTGTAATAGCTGTTGAGGTTCTAGTATATTCTCTTATTTGTGGATACAGTTCACTGCCAATAGTAATAATTGCTTCAGGCATCATTTCCTTTACTATTTGCGCAGCTCTTATTTCATGAGATGGATTTAATACAGACCAAACAAAAGATACTGCTATTGTTTTGATATCATTTTCAATAAACAGTTTACAAGCTTCACGAACGTCAAGCTCATTCATTGGGGTTTTAATAGTACCATTTGATAATACACGTTCTTTAATTCCTCTTCGTAGGTAACGAGGTGCTAGCATTATTGCTGGCGGATAATCCGGATCATAACGATATCCATCTTCCTTATGACCTAGTCTAATTTCTATAGAGTCCTCATGACCTTTAGTGCATATTAATCCGACTAATGACCCTTTATGTTGGATTAGTGCATTGAGACCAACAGTTGTTCCGTTAATACATAAATCAGATTGAGAAACGATATCCTCAGGACTTACTTCTAAATCTTCAGATATTAGAGCCAGTCCATTTTTTATTGCTTTAGTAGGATCATTAGGAGTTGATGGAGTTTTATAAATTTTTATATCACTTGATTTGTCAGCAAGTACAAAATCAGTAAAGGTTCCACCAGCATCAATGCCTAACCTATAGTGACTACGCATTTTAAATTAAGGAGACTCTTTATCAACAAGAACAACTCCGTAATCTTCATGAGCTCCTTTTATTGATACAAGTCCATTTTTGACATCTAACATAACTTTTTCAATTGGTCTTTCAAGAGGATTGCCATATCCACCGCCACCTGGATTCATATTAGCAACTCTTTGACCAGGTAAAATAGTTTCAATAACATTTTTTTTTATAACTTCTACTTTGCCATTTCGAGTAATCTCAACTCTTCCTACTTTAGCTTCTAATAGTGTTGAAAATGCTCCAGCTGAACCTAATGCAGGAAATTTTCTACCTTCGCCAAACATAACAAATGTCATTGGTTTATCTAAAGGTTCAACTTCCCAACAAGTGCCTGAGCCACCACGAAATTTACCCGCACCTCCTGAATCAGTCATGAGACTATAGCGATGAAGAATAATAGGATAAGAATATTCAATTAGTTCGATATCACCTGAGGCCAAAGCCCCCATACAGCATTCAGGACCGCAAGCATGCCAACCATCTTGCGTTGGTGTTGCGCCCGCTCCAGAAATAAGGGTTGCTAACACCATTGTTACATATTCTTCATTATTTCTAGAGTCGTGACCTGTGATATTACAACCGTTTGAATGCCCCCATGATGCGCTAACTTTAGTTGGGACAGCTTGCTCAAAAGCTAATCTTACTGCATCAGTTAATGTTTCCATTGGTGTAGTAGTGCAATTTACATGAGGCGCAGGTGCTTCTGCATTACATAGAGTTCCTTTTGGACCCATATTAACATTTACACATCGATATAGTCCTTCATTATATGGAGGAGGTAATTGAGCAAACATCATTAACCCTAAATAAACTCCAGAATAGGAATTTCCTTCATATGAATTAATAAAATAAGGAACTTGAGGAGGACTAATAATACCGATGTCACATATATCATCTTTAATTGTTAAATTAGCAGTTATTTCCATATCACCCAATCCATGCCCAGCATCTTCAAGAAAGGCAGTACCACTATAGTTACCATCTGGAATTTCCTTAATAAGTGATCTCATATGTCGATCAGCCATTGATAGTAACTCGTCTATACATAAATTAACTTCATCTAGGCCATACTTATCCAACATATTGATGAGATTTCTTTCACCTACCTGGCAAGATCCTATTAAAGCTCTAAAATCTCCCTCTTGATTTCTCCTAGCTCTCATATTTGTAAGAATCATATTAAGTATATCATCTTGTGGCTTGCCTTTATCCCATAGTTTAATAGGAGGTATACGCAAACCTTCAGCAAAAATTTCTGTTGCTTCAGGATTATAACTAGCAGGAACAGGACCCCCAGCATCAGTTAAGTGTCCTTTGCAAGCAGTCCAAAAAACATGTTTTTCTTTGTAAAAAACAGGTCTATACATACACATGTCAACTATATGACTTCCTTGATATGCAGGGTCATTGTGCAATATTAAATCGCCTTCATGAATATCTTCACTAAAAAAATCAGCTACTGCTTTCATAGCTGGCATAAAAGATCCAAGGTGGATAGGAATATCTTGTCCTTGTAAAATCATTTCTGGTGTAGAGTTAAATATCGTTGTTGAATAATCTCGGGCAAGATTAAGAACACTTGAGCGCGATGTTTTTTCAAGTGCCAAAGTCATTTCTCTTTGAGTTGTTTCTAATATACCACGTACAACTGAAAGAGTGATAGGATCTAGTTTAATCATAATATATTTATTGCAAATCTTTATTGATTTGAAGTTATCACAAAAACTTTAATGATCAAGTTATTGATAGTTCCAAAATATTATTTTTATGGATTTATAATTAAGCAATTTAAAATCACTTAGTTTGTCTTTTCAGGTTTTCTAGGTACTTTTGATTCTTTCTTTTTGGGTTTTTTTGGAATTTTTGATTCCTTCTTTTTAGGTTTTTTTGGAATTTTTGATTCCTTCTTTTTAGGTTTTTTTGGTATTAATGATCCTTTGCTTTCTTCAATTTCTTCTTCAATAAATATTTCTATTGGAGTATCTACTTCTTGACACTTCTCTGAGTCACAAAAATATACTTCCCCTGTTTTACTATTGTAAATGTAAGCACCACAATTAGATGTTTTTTTAGTAGTGCAAATTACACGTTCCATACGAAATTCAGCTAATAAAGCTGATGCAAAGAACAATACCAAAATGAATGTTAAAAAGTTTTTCACATTGCTTATATAGCAATACTTTAGATAAAAGTGGACTGTTATTTTTCTAAACAAAATTAACATATTATGATTCTAAATAAATTATTTTTTTTGTGTTTGAAGATTTAACAATTGCTTCCATAATTTCAACATTATGAATGGCTTCTTTATTATCTATCCTGTATTTTTTTTTATTTACACAGCTATCTGCAAACTCTTGGAGTTCTAAGAATAATGTATTCTGATTGATTAAATTGAGATTATTAATTTTTCCATTTTTATTAACGATTATAATTTTATTACTATCTACTTGTGAAAAAATATTCATATTTGTTCCATATACATTAAAAGTTGAAATGTAAGGACAGGCAAAAATAGTAGTTAAATTCCCCGTGCATCTATTATCGAATTCGAAAATTGCTGAAGTTGTATCGTCCATATTAACCTTAACAGCATATTTTCTTACTAGTGATTGAATGGATTTTATTTTTCCACCAAATGCACACATTAAATCTATCATATGTATTCCTAGTCCCGCTATAGCTCCTCCAGGACTTTCTTTTCTATTAGCACGCCAAAAGTTTTTTTTATAATTTAAAGCTCCTGGTGCAGAAAAGTTTGCGTCTAAGTGCAAAATTTTTCCTATTTTATTCTGATTATTTAATTTTTTTATATAATTAAAAACACTTGAAAATCTTCTATTATGACCAACAGCTAATTTTTTGTTATATTTTTTTGCAGTATACAATATTTTTTGAGCATCCACTGATTTTGTTGCCATTGGTTTTTCTACAAAGACATGTTTACCATTTTGCAGTGCTTGAATTGCATGGTTAGCATGGAGAGAATGTGGGGTTGTCAATATGATAGCATCGATATTTTTATCTTTAATTAGATCCTTATAAGAATTATGATATTCTGTTTTAAATTTTTTTGAAAAATTAATTCTTTTTTTCTTATTCCTGGAGTAACAACTTACAATTTTTATTTTCTTACTTTTGCCTTGAATAGATTTGGCAAGTTCGTCAGACCACCAACCTAATCCAACTGAAGCAGCTTTAATCATAGTAATCTATATAAATTATTAAATTTTAGGTAAAGTTGATTCCATAAAGTCATTTTTCAAAAAAATGTTGAACCATTTATTAAGGTTTGAATAATCATTCTTCCACTCATTAGTAAATCTAAAAGAAGTGTAGTCTAAAGCACAAGCTATGGCAATTTGATCCATTGTTAAATATTCCTCATTATAATTTTTCCAATTATTTTCTAGCCATTTTATTGTTCTGAGAACTCTAGTTTCGAGCTTATCAATAAACTTTTTGCTTTGTTCTTGATCAGGTCGCGCAATTTCCATAAATCTTTCTAAAACAGCTTCCATTAATCCATTGGCAAGTGAAGTCATAGACATAATCTGCCAGTAGCGATCTTTAGGAAATAATGATTTTTTGCTGGATATAGAATCTAAATATAAACAAATGTTATCACTATCAATAATAGATAAATTATTTATTAAGAGTGTCGGTATTTTCCTCAAGGGATTACTTTTATCTAAAAAATCAGCTTCATAAACATTAATAATTTTTTCTTCTAAATCTATTTTTTGAACGATTGATACTATTTTAACTTTCCTTCCAAAAGGACTAGTAGGGCCGTTATATAATGTTAATTTATTGCTCATTAGAAAAATTATAACTTACAAATAAGTGAAAAAATATTCATCACAACAAAGGCTAAGATTTCTTCTTTTAATTTATTATAATCAATCCTAGAGGGGTTTATAATAGATATAGCTGTATCAACTAAATTTTTTGCTTCCTTGATTGATATTCCAATTTCTTCAGAAAGATCTATTATTAGTATTGCATAAGACAATTTTTCTTTAATTATTTCTTTTTTCATCAGTTATTTTTTTTATTCAATTACAATAGCAATCGAACCGGGATCTACTCCTTCTTGATCATTCACAATACTAACTTTAGTAACTTTCCCATCCACTGGAGAGTCATGGTTTACCTCTGTTTTCATAACTTCCATTATAAATAGTGTATCACCTTTTTTTACCTGATCACCTTCCTTAACTAAAACTTTCCATATATTACCTGGCACAGTTGTTTTAACTTCTGTTGTCATAATGTATATTTCATTTATTAAATCATTAATTAAAAAAACGAACTTTCATTTTTTCTAATCCTTTTTTTTCCATTAACCTATCTCTTATTTTTTCTTTTTCTTTTTCTTTTCCAAAATCTTTAACTTCAATATGACCTATGTTTTTAGTTATGCTAGGTTTCTTTAATAAGTTTTTTTCTATAGACTCCTCTATACTTAATTCACTACATATAGAATTTTGTTCGTTTCTAAGTAACTGAGCTTCTTCGATTGAAACTTCTGTAAAATTAAAACCATCACCAGGTTTTGCTTGTCCAAGTTTCCAAAACGATGCTGAAGGAACTGTGTATGGGACAATAAACCCGCCCATACTTGGTCCATCATTCACTAATATAATTGGAGTTTGTCCAGCTAAATTAATAGCACCTACGGGATATCCTTGGTCGATAATATTTGAAGGGTTTGATCCATGTTCTAAACCTTTATGAGTTGCTTTTTTAGTAAAAGACCAATCTGGTCCATCCAATCTATATCCAGTTCTGTCACTTTTAGCTTGCAACTTCCATTTAGAGTTTAAAAACATTTTATGTCCTTTTTCATCAACCCAATCATCGTTTGGACCACGGACAACCTCTATAGTCCATTTTTTATTTGTTGACATTATTGGTATAGAACTTTTTTTTATTTTTCTGCCAGCAACTGATTTAGACTTACCTAGTGGAATTATTTGACCTTCTTGAATTGCTTTTCCTTCTATTCCTCCTACCCCAGCTTTATGAAAAGTTGATCTTGAACTTAGCCATGGCTCAGAAATGATACCACCAGAAAAAGCAATATATGATCTAGCACCAATAGTAGCAAATTCCATTTCTAAAACTTGATTAGCTTTAACCTCTATACTTTCCCATAGGGGAATTGGATTCCCATCGAGTTTTGGTGACATATTAGCTCCTGTGATCGCAATAATTCTATTGTTCTTGAATTTGAGACTAGGACCCATAAATTGACATTCTAAAGCTGCAGCATCTTGTTTATTTTCTACTAAAACATTAGCAAGCCTAAACGACCAATTATCCATTGGACCTGATGGTGGAAAGCCTTGGTTTAAACTTCCAATTCTACCTGGATAATCTTGTATTGAAGTTTCCAAGCCTTTTTTAATAACTTCTACCATATATTAAAACCTCTTTGTTTTATCTATTGTAGATAGCCATTTTTTATAATTTTTTACTGAGAATTTTTGATATTCAATAATGTTATAATCATAAGTTCCGTCTTCTACTTTCTGCGATACATGTTCAAATTCTTCATATGTTGTGGGAACAAATTTTACTCTATCCCCTGGTTTAAAAAGACATATGTTTTTTTCAAATACAGGAAAACTTTTTTTTGTATCCCAGATTGGAACAGGAATAATACCAAAAATTTGATAACCACCAGGTAATCTGTCTGGGTATATAGAAGTAGAAGAACCACCCATTCCTACCGTTCCTTTTGGAGTCCATGTTCTTGGTGGATTGTATTTAGGAACTGTAAGTTTGCATCTCGGATCAAGAGCCATCATAAAAGGAAGACCAGGCCAAAAACCTATAGCCGCAACCCAATATTCTGTTCCAGAATGCACTCTTACAAATTGATCAGTACTGTCAAGATTGTTTACTTCTGTAATAAGCTCTGGATCTGATTTCTTTTTTACAATTTTGTTCGAATAATCTTCAATGCATTCTTTTGTCCACTTATCTAGATAAACTGTAGGAAAAGAAAAAATTCTACTATTAATTTCTATATCATCAGTTGGGCCTAAAGAATCTATAAGCGATTTCATCTCATTCTTTAAGTCATTAAATTTTATTTCTTCTGGTTCATAATGCACTAACATTGAGGCAAAACAGGGTGCCGTTTCATATACGCCTTTGACTTTATGATCCTGTATTGCTTGAGCTAGATTTTGTGCAGTAAAATTAAGCTCAAGATCCATTACATTACCGAATTCAATCAGCATATATTTATCACCGCCTGGTAGAAACTTAGGTTTATCATAAATTTCTCCAGTGATTGGTGGAACAGAAGTGGCAGAAGTTCCTTCTTTTTGTTTAGATTTTTTCTTAATAGTTGGTGTTGCTTGTGGGAGCGGAATATTAGCTTTTTCTTTTCGAAGCTTTTCTGTGGCCTCTTTATCAACCTTAAGAGATTTAATCTTTTCTTTTTTTTCCAAAAGAAAATCTAAATTATTTTCAACAAACTTTGTATTAAAATTAGCTTCTAGAAAAAGTTTGTTTTCCAGTACTGTTAACAAAAAAGATTTGTTTGAACTTATTCCTTCAATTTCAATTTCATTAAGTAATTGAATCATATTATTAATTGAATCATTTCTATTTTCACCTCGAGTTATCACTTTTGCTATCATGGGGTCATAATAGAAAGAAATTTCATCGCCCTCATCCACACCAATATCCAATCTGTCATTACTTGTTAGTTTGGGAATTGATAATTTTGAAATTTTTCCAGGGGAAGGAAGGAAATTTTTTGAGGGATCCTCAGCATAAAGCCTACATTCGATTGCATGTCCAGAGCGAAGTATTTTATTTTGCTGCATTGTGTAATCATTTATCTTTAATGCAAATTTAATCTGCATTTCAATCAGATCCAAACCGGTAATTTGTTCTGTCACAGGATGTTCAACTTGAATTCTTGTATTCATTTCAAGAAAATAAAATTTCTTGTTATCAACATCATAAACGAATTCCACAGTTCCAGCGCCTTCATATTTTTGATTGGAAGCAAAATTTACAGCAAATTCAGACATTTGATTGATCGTTTCTCTCTCAATATTAGGTGCTGGGCTCTCTTCAATTATTTTTTGAAAGCGTCTTTGCAGTGAGCAGTCTCTCTCATACAAATGTATAGCTTTTTTTTCGCCATAACCAAAAATTTGTATTTCAATGTGCCTAGCATTAGCAATATATTTTTCTAAAAAAATATCACTGTTTCCAAAAGCTTTTCCTGCTAAATTTTTTGTTTTTTCTATTACTTCTTTTAATTGATTATAGTCCTTTGCGACTTGCATTCCAATACCACCACCGCCTGCACTTGCTTTAACTAGAATTGGAAAACCTATTGTTTTGCATTTTTCTTCTAAATCTTCTTCTTCTAATTCATTTTTATTTATTCCAGGACAAATAGGGACACCACTTTCTTCAGCAAGTGTCCTTGCTGTTTCTTTGTTTCCCATCGAGATTATTGTTTCAGGTGTTGGCCCTATCCAAACTATGCCTGAGTCTATAATTTTTTTTGCAAATTGATCATTTTCAGCAAGAAAACCATAACCCGGGTGAATAGCATCAGCATTTGTTTTCAAAGCAGCATCTAAAATATTTTTTGTCGAAAGGTAACTTTCCTTAGCTTTAGAAGGTCCTATGTATATTTCTTCATTTGCTAATCGTACATGTTTGCTATTTTTGTCAATATCAGAATAAACAGCAATAGAGTGAATATTTAATTTTTTGCAGCATTCTATGATTCTACAAGCGATTTCGCCTCGATTGGCAATTAATATTCTTTTCATTTGATTCGTTACTTAATCGCTTTGTTTAAATTTTGAATAATTTCAATAGCATTTGGAGTATCAGAATGAACACAAATAGTATCACATCCAACAACTGTATCTGTCCCACCTGTGTTCTTAACTTTATTTTCCGAAATTGCTCTCAGACATCTTTCTACAGCTAATTTAGTATCATAGGGTTTGTTCTTCCCTTTAGAAATAATCAATTTACCTTCAGAATCATAATCCAAGTCAGCATAAAATTCTGCAATAAAGTCAAGATTTCTTTCTTTGTAAACTTTCTCATGAAATGTATTAACCATTCCAAAAATACTTACATTAAAAACTGCAACAGCATCCGCGATTGCGTGTGCAACCCCTTCATCTTTTGAAGCCATGCCATATAAGGCTCCATGAGGTTTGATATGGTTAAGAGGCATCCCTAGTTCATCTAAAAATGATTTAAGAGCACCCACTTGGTACATAATTAAATTTTTTAATTCATGTCTTTGTAATTTCATTTCTCTTCTTCCAAAACCCTGTAAGTCAGGCAAAGAAGGATGCGCTCCCACCTTCACATTATTTTTTTTTGCTAACTCTACTGTTTTGCGCATATGATTTGGATCTGAGGCATGAAAGCCACAAGCTACATTAGCTATATCTATTAAAGGCATAATTTCTTCATCATTTCCTGCAGAATATATGCTAAAGCTTTCCCCCATATCGCAGTTTATGTCAGTCATTTAAAATTCCTATAAAATCTTTTAATTTAGTTAATTTTTGCTATATTTTAAAATTAATTCAATTCTTTAATTTAGTATTAGCCCACATTTTGTACCATAATAAGAAACAATAATACTGCATAACCGAACAATATTTGATAGAATTTACTAATTATTTCTAAAATTTTAGTAAAATTTTTTAATAGGAGGGATAATGAAAATAATTAAACTTTTAATCGCTTTTTTTGCTGCGTATTTTGTTACTCTTGTTAGTAATGTTTATGCACAAGAATTGTGCGAAGAATGTTTAGCTAATGTTCCTGAAGACATGCGAGATTATGTTTACAACATGGACTACATGGATAAGGATCAACCTTTGGGACCTACAGTCATGAGAGACTGGAAGAGCCCAAGCAAGCCGCCTTGGACGATTGGTTATGCTAGCACATATGCTGGTAATACTTGGCGTAAAGGTGCAATGGAGCGTTTAATGGAAGTTGTACTTCCAAAATGGAGAGCGCTTGGTATGGTTGATGATATTCTAATTACTCAATCTAATTTAGATGATTCTTTGCAGATTCAACAAATGAGACAAATGATTGATGGAGGTGTAGTTGATGCCATTATTATCTGCTGTTCAAACTTAACAGCACTTAATAAAACAATTGAATATGGTTGGAGTAAAGGTATCCCGACACTTTCTTTTACAGGTTTCACAACCTCGCCAGTTTCAATCAATACATCAGTTAATTACCGACTAGTTGGTGTTTATATTGGTACATGGCTGGCAGAACTAATTGGTGAAAAAGGAAATGTAGTAGTCATGGATGGAATTCCTGGTTATTCTGCATCTGACCAACAGAGTGATGGAATGCTAGCAGGTTTAGCAATGTATCCTGACATAACAGTTGTTGGACATTTAGCTCATAACTGGACATCGCAAGTTGCACAGAAAGAGCTGTCGACATGGCTTGCATCTCACCCTGAAGAAATACATGGTATTGCTGTTCAATCTTCAGGCGAGACTGGAACTTTACAAGCATTACTTCAGTCTGGACGTGATCCAATTCCGCCAATTGCATTAGGTGGAGAACTTGGTGCATTATGTTATTGGAGACAAAACCCTGATTATATTGATGAAGCAATTTATGCATGGCCTCCGGGCGATGAAATTCAATTGGGTTTTGAGGTTATGATGCGTACACTTCAAGGTCAGGGACCAAAGATTCAATCAATATTGGTTGGTCCTGCAACAAAGAGTTTTGATGATATCGCAGCAGTTTTAGATGAAGATTGTGATAGAAACTCTACGGGTTGGGATAATCCTGGACTTGAAAATTGGGCACCATCATCGTATGTAGATGCTTTCTTTGAAAGACCAGCTGATCCTACAAAATACGATCCAAGCTCACATTAATCCTTCATACGGATTAATTAATGAGTGAAAGTGAAAATATAATCGATAACACCTCTAAAAATGAGGTGTTATCAAATACAAAACAATCTGGTGTCGGCGATATATACGTCCAAGATGTTCACAAATCTTTTGGTGTTACTAAAGCATTAGATGGAGTGAATTTTAGTGCAAATTTTGGTGAGATTCATGCCATTGTTGGCCCCAATGGCTGTGGGAAAAGCACTCTTGCTAAAGTACTTTCAGGAGTCTTGCCAATTGATAAAGGCAAAGTTTCTGTTTTGGGACACTTCCCTACTTCTCCGGTGATGGCACGTGATTTAGGGATTGCTACAGTCTTTCAGGAAGTAATGATAGCCGATGAAGCTTCTGTCGTGGACAACTTATTTATCGGCTCTGATGATTTTTGGTATAAATCTTTAACACATAGAGAAAAAATCAAAAAAGCTGAAGAGCTAATGGAGGATCTCGTAGGTGAGTATATAGATCCAAATACACTAGCAATTAATTTATCTTTGCCAATTAAAGCATGGATTACAATTGGAAGAGCATTTTTGCGAGATAATACAAAAGTGTTAATTCTTGATGAGTCCTCAGCTGCACTTGATTTTGATTCAACAGAAAGATTGTTTAAAAAAATGAGAGAATTTCGTGATAGTGGCATGGCTGTATTTATTGTTACTCATCGAATAGCAGAATTAATACGTATAAGTGATAAAGCAACAGTCATGAGAGACGGTGTTGATGTCGGTGTTCTGGACAAAAATGATCTTAATGAAAAAAATTTATTAAGTTTGATGACAGGAAAAGTTGTATCTGGAGAAAAATCTAAAGACGTTGCTCTACAGACAAAGAGTGATAAGGTTGTAATAAGAGCCAAAGATTTAGTTGTCTGGCCAGAAAGTGTGCCTGTAAATTTAGAAATACATAGAGGGGAAATTATAGGTGTTACAGGATTGGATGGCAATGGTCATGACGATTTTGTTAAAATTTTAGCAGGTGTTCAAGAATCTCATGGGGGAACAACAGAAGTCTTAAATATCAATGACAAATTTGTAAAATATAACACCTTAATGGAAGCAAAAGAACTCGGAATTTCTTTTGTATCAGGTGATCGTAAAAAAGAAGGAATACTGCCTAATCTAAGTATTTATGAGAATATGGTGATACCCCTTTACCGCACAACAAGCAGGGCTGGTTTTTTAGGATTTATTAATTGGTTAGAGTTAAACGGTGTGTATGAGTGGGAATTGGATAGATTAAATATTAAAACTGGTTTTAAATCTGATTTGGTTACTTCACTGAGCGGAGGTAATCAGCAAAAGGTTATGATAGCAAGGTCTTTTGGTCAACATCCGAAAATATTGATTCTCAACGATCCAGCAAGAGGTATTGATGTTAATACAAAAACGGATTTGTATCTTCACTTAAGAAAATATGTTGAAGAAGGTAATTCAGTTGTTTTTTTATCGAGCGAACTAGAAGAATTTATCGGGCTTTGTCCAAAAGTAATAGTGTTTAGACACGGGTCTGTATTTGATATTTTCGAAAATGAAAAAGTTAATGCTGATACTTTGCTTCAAGGTATGTTTGGTCAAACCCAAGGCTTAGGCTCAACTAGTGTTAGCAAATCAAATAATACAAGCATTTCAGAAAAATTAAATGATACCAATACTAATTTAAGAAATGTAGATGCCTCGGATAAAAAAATTATAAAAATTGTAGATTTTGATAAAGAAAAAAAATTGAGAGAAGAGAACATACTAAAGAAAATAAAAGTAAAATCTTTTTAAAGACGTGAGTGCAGATAGGAGAAAATATTAAATGAAAAGACAAGATAGTAATCTTATTCAAAATTATACTGATAGTGATTTACAAACTTTTACAATATTAGGAAACTTTAAAAACTATGGATCTGATTCAATTGAAAAAAAAAATAAAAAAAACATCAATCAGTCTATTGGTTATGCTCTTTCTGATAATAAACACTTTCAAAAACTTATGAATTTTAACAAAAGTACTAAAACCTCTTCAAAAGAATATTCTATTCATGAATTTACAGATAGTGACGATTTGACTGAAAAAAGAACACCTAAGGATGAGGATAATTTTTACAATGAATCAGACATGCAAAATTTTAAAAAATTGAAACAATTTCCACTCAGCATTAATCCTGATACTTTACAATATACAAACAAAAAAGAAGATTCAGTAGTCACAAAAATTAATTATACTGTAAGTGATCTAGAAGCGTTTAATCGTATTGTTGAATCAAAAGAAGACAGCACAAATAATCAAGTCACAACAAAGAATGCTGAAGCAAAGAACTTAAAGTCAAATATCGATAGAAGTTCCATTAAGATTATAGATTTTGATGAATTAAAAAAGCAAAAAACAATACACAACAAACAAAGGATTGAAAAAATTAAAGTGGTGCACTTTGATTAATTGTAGATTTTAAGAAATGGCATTAGTAGACAAAATAAAACATGGCTTTAGAACAAGCGGAGATACTGGAGTTCATAAATATCTCATGGTTCCAATCTTTATGTTTTTTGCTCTATTAATTTTTGCCCTTATTAGAAGTCCGATAATAATTTCACCTTCAGGCATAGGTAGTGTTATTATTCTCACTGCACCGCTAATATTGGCTACTTATGCTTTAACTATAATTGTAATGGCAGGTCGAGGGGGTGTAGATTTATCCATTGGACCCTTTATGGGCTTTATTAATGTCAGCCTTATTTCATTGTATGCTCATGGCTATTTGCAGCATCCAGTTAGTTTTTTTATTTATGCAATAGGCATAGGTGTAATCTACCAAATATTTTTTGGAATGATTGTAGTGTTTGTTAGGGTCCAGCCAATTATTATCGCTTTAGCAGGGTATTTAGCTTTTACGGGTATTAACTTGGTCATTTTATCACGACCTGGAGGTGTAGCACCGGACTGGATCGAGCCATGGGGTGCCGGCATAACGATATTTAATGAAATATTACTGCTATTAATTTTAGCAACAATCTTCTTTTATCTAATCACTCATACCGCCTTTTGGGGACACCTTAAACTGATGGGAGCGGATGAGCGAGCTGCTTTTACTAGTGGTGTGAAGATTAATTGGGTGAGGATTGTAGCTCATGCAATAGCCGGAATATTTGCAGGTTTATCTGCGATATCATTTACCGCACTAATAGGTTCTGGCGATCCCATACAAGGAACAAAATATACCCTTCTTGGTGTGACAGCCTTGGTGCTGGGAGGGGCCAGTCTTGTCGGTGGTAGAGGAGGAGCTTTTGGTGCTATTTTAGGTGCTCTTATTCTTTATTTAATTAATTATAGTTTAGTTACGTTCCAATTTGAAAGACTGCAAAGTTTTGTCTCTGATTTATCTTATGGTGGAGTGCTTGTGATAGCTTTATTGATAAGCTTAACACTTCCTTTTGTACAAAGAATTACAAAAAATTTGTCTGTTTTTGTTTTTTTTATTCTTATGTCAATTGCTGGTTTGGCCGTTATTGTTCATACGACGCAGGATATACCGATTGCTGAAGAAAAAGTACTTACAACAGAAGACTACACTGGAACACAGTATGAAAGATCTACTGTTGTTCGCAAATTAGATGCAACGGGAAATATAATTGTGGAAGGCGATGCAGCAACAACTACTGGGGAAGGTACTGCACAAGGAGGTTCATTAGCTGGACACTCTATTGTTATTGTTAAAGATCCAGGAACAGTAGTTTTATATGTGATTCTTGGCTTGGCTGGCTTGGCGTATCTTGGTACTTTGCTTGCCAGAAATCGAGACGCCACGACAACGTGCTTTGCACTTATAGTGGCTGTTATAGTTGTGGGATTAATATTTGATCCTGACAGCAAACAAAGTGAACCTCAAATTGAACAAGTAAACTTACACTCCAACCAAAGCACTATAGAAAATTTTTCGCCTCAATATTTTAGTCTTGAGAAAATTGATTTTGTTTCAAATATTTCTTCTAACGCGAGTTTGATTGTTAGCTCGACTTACAGTTTGATTTATATAGTAGGAACCATTCTGCTTACTTCTTTAATTGTCATGGTTATGTTGCCTCAATTTAGCACAAGAGTAAAAGCAACTGCTATGCTTTTATTTACTACCGCTTTAACAATCGTTCTACTAGGAGGTATATCTTATTATAATTTAGGCGATAAGGTTGATAACAGTCTTTTTGGTCTGCAGGGATATGGTATTATATTAGTAGGCTTACTTCTTTTTGTGATTACAGCTCCTTTTGTTCATTCAAATATTGCGAACTTGACCAATATTTATATTTTTGGACTTAGTGTTTTAGCTATTCTTGCTGTCTATTTTTTAGCAGGTAATACCAGTATGTCTACTGATCCAGCTCTTTATCAATCCCAGATTATAAGTGAGTTGCAGATTGGTGATTTTTCACAAATTGCATATGGCGAGCCAGTAAGGCATTTTAATCCAGGTATATCGCCTATTGCACAGTTTGCTTATAGCGCACTTGTAATTTTTTTATTTCAGTATTTTGTCTTTATAGCTATGAATCAAGAAAATAGATTTAATCGTTTTGCACCTTTTATGTATATAGTTATTTGTGCTGGTTTTTTGTGGTCAGCAATGTTTTACGCAGTTGGATATCCTTTATATAAAATTGTAGTAGTATTGATTGTAGGTCTTCCAATTACTCCTTTAGTATGGCAATTTTTCGGCGTTTATTTAAAGAAACTATCACGAGACAGACAATTAAGCCAATGGGCTGAAGAGGGGAAGTAAAATAGTTTATGAAAAGATCTGCATTTCTTTTTTTTAAAGCTTTGGGATTATTATTTGCTATCCTAGTTGGCATAGGCACTGCCGTGTTAGGATGGTTTGATGCAGCAGATTGGATCAATATTGTTTTTTATTCCATGGCTACCAGTGCATTAGTTTTATGGGGCTGGCATCATTTTTCTATTCGCTGGATTCACAGTGATCTCAAGCAAGATATCTTTTCCCAGGTTACGAAAAAAGAAAAAATTGATACGGAAGAGATTACACACGAAGAAGCAGATGAAGAAAATTTCTTTTTTAGAATTATTAGTCAATACAAATGGGCGCTCGGAGGGTTTCTTCTACTAATAGCTATTTTTATTTTTGTTTCATTTATTGTCGAAGGTTTCTTTTCTGGTCGAACATTAGTATCTTTTTTAATATTTTTAGGCTTTATTATTTTAGCTTCTGTAGTAGGTAGCTATATTACAGTTCAAAAAAATGTATTTATTGGTATTTGCGTTTTAATAGGATTATTTATTATAGGATCTCTGACCATACCAGGGTTTCTTTCTATTCTTAACATGAAATCCATGTTGGTCTTTGCTGCTTTTTTAGGTCTAGCCACAATAGGACAGACACTTGTTGCTCTATTAGGAGGACTTGACTTATCAATTCCCTTTATCATAGGGTCTTCTAATATAGCTTTGATGTCGATGATTTCTAAAGGTGTGCCACCCTGGCTTGCAGGTCTTGTAGTATTACTATTCGGTTTGGGAGTAGGTTTAATCAATGGTATCTTGAGTTTTCGACTTCAAGGCCAAGCATTAATATTAACACTGGGCGTAGGATTTTTCATGGTTGGAGGCGTTCAAATTCTTGTAGCAATGAATACTTTTTCAGCTGGCACTGTTTTTGGGGTTGTACCGGACTGGATGAGAAATATTGCTTCTATGAACGGCAAAACTATAGGACTACCCATTCCTCCTGTAATTATTATTTGGATTGTATCTGCACTAATTATAATTATTGGTCTTCGATATACAAAATGGGGACGAAATTTGTATGCACTTGGAGGAAATCGTTTATCTGCAGAGCGGTTATCTATTTCTGAAAGAGCGTATTGGGTCGGTGTCTATGTCATTAGTGGCTTTTTTTCAGCATTGACAGGAGCATTACTTCTTGGCTGGAGTGGTGGAGGATTTGTTGGTGTTGGCGATACCTATTTATTTTTAACTCTTGCAGCAGTTGTTGTTGGAGGTACTTCCTTACTTGGTGGTTGGGGCGGTTACGGCCTAAGTGTTATAGGTGTATTAGTTTTACAAGTCCTCAATACAACATTAATAGGATGGGGTTTAAGCTTTGAAGGACAACAATTTATTTTGGGTCTTTTAATAATACCTATGGTTGCATTATATGCTCGATCGCCACATATTAGGACTTTAGTTTAATGAAATATTTTTCAAGTATAATAATTTTATTAACAAGTTTATTTCATAATACGAAATTTTACTTTAAATTTTACTACAAAAATATATTTTCCAATTTCTTTTTGTTAGGTTTAGTCGAGTATGAATAAATTATTGTTTCCTCAAGATGTAGTTGGTGGTTCTTTTTGGTTAATCTCAGTGGCCATGATTGGCGCAGCAATATTTTTCTTTTTAGAAAGAGGAAGGCTATCAAAAAGATGGAACACTGTTATGACTCTGGTAGGGGTGATAGCCTTAATGTCTTCCATACATTATTTTTATGCGAAAAATTTATGGGTGATGAATGGACAAGCTCCCATTGCCATAAGATACATTGATTGGACCCTAACTTTTCCTCTTCAAATATTAACTTTTTACGTAATGCTTACAGCGGTGACTGATGTGAAAAGAGGCATGTTTTGGCGTTTACTCGTAGGTACACTTGTTTGGGTAATTGCACAGTTTTTAGGTGCCTCAGGTTACATGAGCGTCACACTTGGCTTCTTAGTTGGTATAGTTGGCTGGCTGTATATTATTGGGGAACTGTATATGGGAGATGCAGGAAGAAAAAATGCAGCATGTGGTAATGAGCATGTTCAAATGGCATTTTTTGCAAATAGATTAATTATTACCATTGGATTTTCTATCTACCATATTGGGTATTTTATTGAACATCTGGGAGGAGGCGTCAATATTAGTAGCCTTAATGTAATTTACAATCTTGGAGATATATTAAATAAAATTATATTTGGAATGGTAATCTATGGCGCCGCTTCCCAAGATACAAAAAAGAGTGGTCTATAGATGACATTAGAATTAATTAGATATATGTTAAGTAGGAGGAATATTTAATGACTAGAGGAGCAGATATAATAGCAGTAATAATTCTGATTGCACTAGCTATAGCAGTCATAGTTTATTTATTACATTGGTTATACAGAAGATCTTCAAAAGAAGTTTCATTTGTTCGAACTGGAATGTTTGGTGAGAAAGTTGTTATCAGCGGAGGTGCTTTTGTCTTACCTATCATTCATAATATCACTCAAGTAGGTATGCGTACATTAAGTTTAACTATAAAAAGATCGGGTGATAAATCTTTAATTACAAAAGATAGAATGAGAGCAGAGTTAGTTACAGAATTTTATACAAAAGTTCCACCTGAAAAAAAATCTGTTTCAACTGCAGCTCAAACCTTGGGTAACAGAACCCTTGATCCTGAACATTTAAGGGAAGTAGTCCAAGGTCGATTTGCTGATGCTCTTGGAGAAGTAGCTGCGAATATGACATTAGACGAAATACAAGAAAACAGAGGACAATTTGTTAAAGAAGTTACAAAGATTGCAGACGAGTCTATTGGACACACTGGTCTAGCTTTAGAAACTGTTTCTATGATATCCTTAGATCAAACACCAATTGAGCAGTTTAACCCAGCAAATACTTTTGACTCTCAAGGCCTAACTCAATTGACAGAACAAATTGAAGCTAGAAAGAAAAAAAGAAATGATATTACTCAAGACACAAAAATTTCAATTGAAAATAAAAACTTAGAAACTATTCAGAAAGAATTAGAAATTAAAAAAAATGAAGAATTTTCAAGATATAAACAAGAAAGAGAAATTGCTATACAGAAAGCGAACGAAAGAACAGAGACTATAAAACAAAGGTCAGAGAGAGAACGTGAGGCTGAAGAAGCAGAAATAAGAAGTCAAGAAGAAATTGAAGTAGCAAAAATATCTCAAAATCAAGTTATTGAAGTTGAAAGAAGATTAACTGAAACAAGACTAATTGAAGAAATTGAAAAACGTAGAAGAGAGCAAAATGATTTAGAGCAAAATGCAGCTCTTGATATTAGGCAAAAAAATCTTGACACAGAGGTCAAAATTTTGAATTTAGATAAAGAAAGTGAGTATGCTCGTTTAGAAAAACAACGTTTAGTTGATATTAAAAAGGCCCAAGAAAGAGCAGAAATTATCAAAGAACAAGCAGAAAGACAACGTGATTCAGAAGAAGCACAAATCATATCTGAAGAACAAATAAAAAACGCAAAAATAAGTCAGCAAAAAAACGTTGATGCTTACCGTATTTCTGCAGAAAAAGAAACGAGACTGCTTGATATTGAGAAAGCAAAAAGATTAAAATTAGAAGAGCATCAAAAAGAACTAGAAATTATAGATAAATCGAAAGCTGTACTTAAATCAAAAGCTGAAGAAGAGGTTGCAAGGGCTAAAGCCGTTGAAGCTGAAGAAAAAGCAAATTCAACTCGATATATTGAAAAAGCGCAAGGTATAAAACAAGTTGATGTAATCTCTGCAGCTTCAAAAGCAGAACAAGATAAACATTCAACTTTGGCTGCAAAGTTAAGATATGAAATTGATGCAGCTGGTAAGAAAGCTTTGAATACAGCTGAAAATCTCAGAAGTGATGCAAGTAGGAGAAGTGCCTTACGTTTGAAACTTGCTGATAAAATTGAATCTATTATCAGAGAAAGCGTTAAACCAATGGCAAATATTGGCGATATTAAAATTGTTGATGTTAATGGCCTTCCAGGCTTTAGTGGTGGCAATCCTGATGGTGGAAATGCAGTTGGAAGTAGTGGAGGAAGAGGTGACAGCACTGGAAGAAGTGGTAACTTAGCTGATAGTGTTGTGAACTCTGCTTTGCGCTATAGGGCTCAACAACCTTTCCTAGATAGTCTCTTGAAAGAAATAGGCATGAACCCAGGTGAGATTAGTAATATTCGTAATATTTTAGGTGACTATGATAATCCAAAAAAAGATTTTCATATGAATTTTGATAAAGACCCTACAAAATCAGTACCAAGTAGAAAAAATCCTAAAAAATAAATCTTATGAGTGCTGAAATAGAAAATTGGGCGAAAAAATATGAAGAACTTACAAATAGTGACGATACTATTGGTGCAATGGCAAAATATTACACGTGTTCCTTCATGTTTGATATGGAAAAAGCAAAAGTTATAATAGAAATGCATGACGGGAAAGTAAAAAAAATTAATACTAACCCTGCACCTCTTGATCCGTATGATTTTGCTCTACGAGCTTCAGCTCAAACATGGCGGGAGTTTGGTCAGCCAATGCCCAAACCCATGTATCATGGAATTTGGTCTGCGAGTTTTCAAAGAGACTTAAAGATTGAAGGTAATCATCTTGTTTTAATGCAAAATTTAAGAAATTTTACAGTACAATTCGAACTCTTAAGAAAATCGGGAGTCCCTGTATAATATGTTAAATGTTTTAAGGATCTTATAGATGGTAAAGCATCATGATGTAATTGGGCGTTATGTTACAATTGAAGTTGACGATTGTGAGTACAAAGTTTTTTATCTTCAAAATGGAAAAGGTATACCATTAATATGCCAGCATACAGCTGGATGTCATAATCATCAATGGAGAGGACTACTTGAAGATGAGGAAATTCTTAAAAAATACAATGTGATTGCTTATGATTTACCAAGGCACGGTAAATCAGATCCTCCTCATAATAAAGAATGGTGGAAAGAAGAGTATAAACTTACAGCTGAACACTATTGTAATTTTATTGTTAAATTATGTGCTGCTCTTGATTTAAATAATCCAATATTTATGGGCTCCTCATTTGGAGGAAACATAGCTTTACAGCTGGCTTTGCGGCATCCAAATAAATTTAAAGCAGTTATTCCTGTTGAGGCGGCTGATTATGCACCAGGGTTTTATTTGGATTGGTGGCGTCATCCTCATGCAAATGCTGCGCAAGTATGTGCAAGTGGAGTGTGGGATCTTATGGCACCTCAATCTCCTAATATGGATAGATGGCTAACCTGGCATTATTATTCTCAGGGTTCAGAAGCTTTTAAAGGAGATCTATATTTTTATTCTGTTGATCATGATTTAAGAAAGGAATTACAGAATATTGATGGAAGAAAATGTCCTGTAGTGATGTTAACAGGCACATATGACTATCTTACTCCACCAGAAGCAACAGAAAATACAGCACGTCAAATTAAAGGAGGGGTATATATTGAAATGACAGATATAGGACATTTCCCTATGAGTGAAAACCATGAAGTTTTTCGTGTTTATTTGATGGAGGCACTTCGAATAATAGAAGAAAAAACAAACAACTAAAAAATATTTTAAATCTTAAAATGTTTATCTAGAGGAATACTATGATTAAAGAAAAAACTGGGGTACAAATAAACGCTGCACATACTCATACTGATGATTTCATAACTAAGAAATACGTCTTGCCTTTATTAAGAGATGAGGAAACAAGAAATAGACTAATTGCTGAACACAAAGCTACCCCGGTTGGAAGGGCACCTCATAAAGGGAACCCGGCTATTGAACATAGCAAAGACCTTCAAACTGTTCTTGACAAGTTAAGAAGGCAGCCGATGGTTGGAAAATACATAACTATTTGTAAGAAAGATTTTAAAGATTACAGAATTGGAATTTGTAGTGGTGTTCGAGGTCAGCCTGTTGAGATATTAGAAGATTCCTTTTCTTCTGAAGAGGCTTGTGAACATGCAATTTTTCTTAAAAGAATTTCTGAATTGTTGGAGAAATACACATAATGCTGCGTATTACTGGTTACAGTGATAAATATTCAGTTCATCCTGGAGAAAAGGTAAAGTTTTATATTAATTCAGAAAGCAATGAAAATTATGAAGTACAGATTGTACGGTTGATACATGGTGATACAAATCCTGAAGGACCTGGATATAAAGAAGAAGAATTAGGCGCTAGTTGCAATGGCAACTATGAAGGAAAAAATCAAAGAATACATGGTGGTTCATATGTAATTATATCACAGGATGACCGTATGAATGTAGAGAGTTTTACTTTGCAGGCATACATTTTTCCTACTACCCCTGATAAGGGTAAACAAGGAATACTTACAAAATGGAACGAGACAAATAGTTCAGGTTATGGACTCTTTGTTGATGACGACAGTTGCTTAAGTTTGATGATTGGCGATGGTGATGGACAAGTCTTTAAAATTTCAAGTGAAAAAAAACTAATGAGAAAAGTTTGGTATCTAATAGCTGCTAGCTTTGATGCTGAAACCGGTAAAGTAATATTATATCAAGAGCCAACAGTAACTCCGACGAATGGTGGCTTAGGAATGTCTTTGTTACATCCAGCAGACGAAACGAGCGCTATTGTTGAAAGTTCAAATAATATCAAGCCTGGGAAAAACGACTCTCCATTACTAATGGCAGCTTCTACAGTTGTTGATCGTTCTGGGAGGTATATTACAGGTGGTCATTATAAAGAAGCGCTTACTCCTGTAGAATTACCAGAACAGGGATTTGTTTATAATGGAAAAATAGATAGACCAAGATTAAGCAACAAAGCTCTATCGAAAGATGAAATTAAAAATTTAGCTAGTGGTTATGGAGGCTGCACTTCTGATCTTAGAATAAAAGTAGTAGGCGCATGGGATTTCCATGCAAATATAACTAACAATATTGCCTCTACGTTTATTGTAGACTTGTCTCCAAGTCATCTAAATGGTTTTATTGTTAACTTACCCTGTAGAGGAATGACTGGCTATAATTGGACAGCAGATGATATAGTTTATCACCACAAGCCAGAAGAATATGGTGCAATTCATTTTCATGATGATGATATAGATGACGCTAGATGGGAAGTAGATTTTGTTTATGAAGTACCAGACAAAATTAGAAGTGGTGTTTATGCTGCAAGATTAAGAATAAATGGTGATGATTCTTCGGAGACAGAAGATTTCGTTCCTTTTGTTATAAAACCTCCTAAAGGTAAAGCGACTTCTAAATTAGCTTTAATCGTTCCTACAAATAGCTACTTGGCTTATTCAAATGATAACTTAGGAACAAACTCAGTTGTTGCCCAGTTACTTGCAGGAAAAGTTCCTGTTTTGGCAGCATCAGATTTATATTTAAATGAACATAGAGAATATGGATTGTCTACATACTCTCTTCATTCAGATGGAAGTGGTGTTTGTTATTCTTCACGACTTAGACCAATTCTAAATATGCGACCGAAATACAGACACTGGCTATCTCCATCTTTATGGCAATTAAATGGAGACTTGCATTTGACAGACTGGCTTGAAGAAAAAGGTTTTGAATTCGATTGTTTAACTGATGAAGACTTGCATATCGAAGGGGTCGAATTGCTTAATAGATATCAATGTGTACTTACTGGATCACATCCTGAATATAGTTCAGAAAAAATGCTGGCTGCTTACGAAGCTTATCAGCTTCAAGGTGGAAGGTGGATTTACCTAGGTGCTGATGGTTTTTATTGGGTAAGCGAATATCATCCTGATAATCCAAATATTATTGAAGTTAGAAAAGGCGAGGCAGGTACTAGAGCTTGGACGGCTAATCCCGGAGAATATAATAATGCATTTGATGGAAAATATGGAGGTATGTGGCGAGCACGAGGAAGAATTCCAACAAAAGTTTGTGGGTTAACCTTTACGGCTTATGGATTTGACGTTTCTTCATACTATAAAAGATCAGACGATAGTTTCAAACCAGAATGCTCTTGGATATTTGAAGGAGTTGGTCCTGATGAAAGAATAGGTGATTTTGGTTTAGTTGGTGGTGGTGCAGCTGGTTTAGAGCTAGACAGATATGATCTTGAATTTGGAACACCTCACAACGCATATTTGCTTGCTCAGTCAGAAGATCATACAAACTTAATGTTACAAGTTAACGAAGAAATACATTTTTCTGTAAGAGGTTACTATGGCGGTGGTACAGAAAATCCAATGGTAAGAGCTGATATGATTTACTACAAGACCCCCAATGATGGTGCTCTATTTGCACCCGGGTCTTTGTCATGGTGCGGTAGTCTTTCTTATAATAGCTACAATAATAATGTATCCAAAATTTTAGAGAATGCAATTAATGGATTTTTAAAAGAAGGACCACTTCCTTAATGAGCAATGCATCAATTATTAAACCTGAGGGAACAGATGGAAAGGCAATACTAGGTTCCGACAAAAATTCATCACTCAATATTCTTGAGAAAAATGCTTTCAAAAATCTTGATATGGATAAAATGAATGATTTAGCTGAATGTTTGTTTGTACTTAATAATAGAAGATATGGTCCAATTCCAGGTGCTTATATGGTAATGTGTACAAAACCAGGAAAAGAATGGTGTGTTGGTCAGTTGAATGCAGATAGAGCTAAACCATTTGTTTTATTTGAAGATAAGGTTTTTTCATCGTCTGAAGAAGCTCAAAAAGAAGCAGAAAGAATTAAGAAAGATCGAGGTGAATCAGCTCCTAGGCGTTGTACTTAAAAAATTTGTTGAGGGATTAAGATATGGCCAAAGCAAACGTTCTTATAAATAATGATAAAGTAAAAGTAACTGAATGGTCTTTTGAAGTTGGAGATAGTACTGGTCATCATATACATGAATATAACTATATTGTTATTCCGATGCTTGATGGAGAATTAAGAATAGTAGACAAGGATAACAATGAAACAATTTCAAAACTTACTAAGGGTGGAGCTTATTATAGAGAAAAAGGGGTGGAACATAATGTTTTGAATAATAATAATAATCCTTATTCTTTTATTGAAATTGAATTAATAAAATAAAACCATGTCTGAAAAAGTTCTTTGGTTTTTTATTTTTTTGGTGCTCTATGCATCATATTGTGTTTTTTGGGGCTTACGAGGTTCAAAAAATACTAGTAATCCGAATGAATATTATTTAGCAAACAGGAGTATTTCATCATGGGTTTTCTTTTTTGCAGCAACTTCTGCAACATATGCAGGATTAATATCTTTAAGTCACACAGGCCTAATTTTTCATGATGGATTTCAATATGTTGGTACATCTTTTATAGCGATAACTATACCGTTAGGAAGCGTATTATTTTTTAAAAGACAATGGATGTTAAGTAGAAAATACGGATATATTACCCCAGGTGAAATGTATTATGATTATTATAGGAGTGACACAATACGTATTATATCAGTTATTGTCACTTTTTTCGTAGCAGTACCTTTGCTTGCGATTTTATTTGGCGCTACTGGTTTTTTAGTAAATTTGTTAACCGAAGGAAACATTTCTAGAGAATTAAGTATGTGGGTTATCTCCTCAATTGTTTTGTTATATGTAGTAACAGGAGGATTTAAAGCAACAGTGAGCGTTGGGGTTGTCCAGTCATGGCTGTTTGTAGTTACTACTGTTGTTTTAGGAATAATTATATATTTTTTTGTAGGGGGTTTTGATGTTTTTAATCAAGCATTATCAAAAATCGCAAGTACGTCAATTAGTGCTTGGGGCAATACCAATGGATATGGAGGCGGGGATCACAATAGCTACTTTGTTGTTCCAGGAGTAATTCAATGGGTTGCTGGGTTAGGAAAAAATGATCCTACAGGAGGACCCTGGACAGCAATGATGATATTTACTTTTACTATTTCATTTATGGGGATAGTTCTTTCTCCTTCTTTTTCAATGTGGAGTTTTTCCACGCAACACCCTAGAGCTTTTTCGTACTATCAAATTTGGGGATGTGCTGCTGCTATCGGGGTTTTACTATTTGTTTTTATAACTTTCCAAGGATTAGGAGCAAACTTATTAGGAGCAAACGGCGATATTAATAATGAAAATCTATTTATCAGCAATTTATTGCCAGAAATTTCTAGATCCGAACATTCATTGGTAATTTTTCATCTTATAAGTTTAATGGATAAATATGCTTTATGGTTAAGTGGAGCACTAGTGCTAGGATTAATCGCAGCTCTTCAATCAACAGCAGCAGCTTTCTTAATGACATCAGGTAGCATTATAACAAGAGATTTATACAAAGCATATATTGATCAAAATATGAAATGGGAAAAAGAGCGTTTGGTTGCACGTTTATCAATGTTGCTAATTTTTTTAGCTGCACTTTATTTAGCTACTTTTGCTAAACCTGCCATGATACTTTTTGGAGGCATAGCCATTTCAATTGCATTTCAGTTTATAATTATATTGTTAGGAACGTTGTGGTTTCCTTGGATCACAAGAGGGGCTGCTATTATGGGTATAATTAGCGGTATAATTATTGTCGTTTTAACGGAAACTCTTGGTCAACAAATTACAGGTAATCGATTGCCTTGGGGAAGATGGCCACTTACTATACATTCAGGTGTATGGGGACTCTTATTTAATGTTGTAGTTTGTTTTTCTATTTCTGCTTTTTCATATCTATCACAAATGGATACTCACAGATCTCATAGACAAAAATTTCACAACTTTTTAGGTGAGCATATGGGATTACATCCAAGTAGAGGTAAAATAAGATCCTTTGCTTATGTTATTGTTTTAATTTGGCTTTTTTGTGCAATTGGACCAGGATTAATTTTGGGAAACGATATTTTTGGTATTCCAGGAAATGGATATGAATCATGGATTTTAAAAATTCCTTCAATATGGGGATATCAACTTATTTGGTGGTTTCTAGGTATTGGATTAGTATGGTTTTTGGCAAACAAAATGGATTTGTCTACCCTACCCAAAAAGGCAATTAGACCTGATGATCTTTATGTTGATACTGAGTTTTCTCCTTCAATGACCACTGAATCTCCAATTAATTATACTGAAAATGTAGGTTCAGGCTATGGATGGATACTAGTCCTATTTGGTTTAGCTGTCCTTTCAATAGTGTTTTATATCTATGTTGTATAGCAATAATGAAATGGTTCATAACGAAACAATTTTTGGATTAGAGTCGACTCAATTAAAATTTGGTCGAAATAGCTTAAATGAGTTAGGATGGGAATTAAGCAAATTTAACTCTACAAAAGTTTTATTTGTTGTTGATCCTGTATTACATGATTTTGATGTTACTCAAAAAATACTAGATCAAATTAAATCATCAGGCTCAGATGTTATTACTTTTGATAAAATTTCAGTTGAACCTTCACTTAAAAGCTTTGAAGATGCATCACAGTTTGCTCTTGAAAATTCTTTTGATTTAATTGTTGCAGCAGGAGGTGGGTCAACGATTGATACAGCTAAGGTGGTAAATTTGATAAAAATTTGTGGTGGGGCAGTTATGGATTATGTCAATGCTCCTATTGGAAAAGGAAAAAAGCCCACTTCTCAACTTCTTCCATTAATTGCCATCCCTACAACTTCAGGTTCAGGCTCTGAAGCAACTACAGTTGCTGTTCTTGATATTCCAGAAATGAATCTAAAAACTGGAATTTCACATCGTTTTTTACGACCTTCTTTAGCATTAGTTGACCCAGAATTATCAAAAACAACACCTTCAGGTGTTACCGCGTCAGCTGGTCTTGATGTTATTAGTCATGCAATTGAAAGTTTTATTTCTAAGCCTTATCATAAGCGATTAAAACCAAACTCACCAGATGAGAGGCCTCCTTATCAGGGAAGTAACCCAGTATCAGATATATGGTCAATGAAAGCTATTGACTTTGTAGGAAAATATTTATCCAGAGCTGTGTTGAATGGAGAAGATATTGAAGCAAGAGGTAATATGATGTTAAGTGCTACCTTAGCAGGCATTGGTTTTGGTACAGCTGGTGTGCACATTCCACATGCTTGTGCCTATCCTATTGCTGGATTAAAACATTCTTATCAAGCAAGTGGATATAAGAAATGTTTTGTTCCTCATGGACTTTCTGTAATAGTAACAGCCCCTGCAGTTTTTCGATTTACATATGATGTAGATCCAGAAAAACATATCAAAGCAGCTGAATTATTAAAAGGAAGTGTTATTATCAATCCTAGTCATGAGAGTCTTCCTTATGAACTTATCAAGCTTATGAAACAAGTAGGAGCTCCGTCAGGTATAAAGGAACTTGGATATGAAAAACAAGACATACCAGAAATTATTAAAGGCGCTAATAAACAACAAAGGCTATTATCAGTTGCACCAAAAAAAGTTAGTGAAAATGATCTAAATCAAATATTGATTCAATCTATGGAAAATTGGTAAAACAAAATATTATATGTTGGAGCAAACAAAAAAATTTAACTCAGCCATTAAGTTGTACATGTTTCAAACAGGCACTCTTAAGACAAAATTAAAATACATTAAAATGAATCAAAGTAATGAAGATTTTGAAATTCCAGTTCCGTGGTTTTTAATTAAACATCCTGATGGTGACGTTGTTATTGATGGAGGAAATGCAATAGAAGTAGCAATAGATAAACACGCACATTGGGGAGCTGTGGTTAATGCTTATGATCCTGTGATGAAAAAATCTGAAAACTGTGTAGAACAAGCAAAAAGTGTTGGAACAAATATTTTGGATGTAAGGTATTTAATACAATCTCATCTTCATTTAGATCATTCAGGAGGAGTAGGTCGCTTTCCAAATGCTATTCATGTGGTACAAAGGCTCGAATATGATTACGCATATAATCCTGATTGGTTTGCAGCACCTGCATATATTAGAAAAGATTTTGATAAGCCAAATATTCATTGGAAATATTTAAACGATAAAAAGACGGATTTTTTTGATTTATATGGTGATGGTGTAATAAAAATAATATTTAGCCCTGGGCATTCCCCAGGGCATCAATCTATTTTAGTTAATCTTCCAAAATCAGGAAATATATTATTAACAATAGATGCAGCTTACACCGTTGATCATTGGGAAAATAAATGCTTGCCAGGTCTTGTTACTTCCTCTTCACAAGCTGCAGATTCAGTTAAAAAATTAAGAAAAATTGCAAAAGAAACCAATGCATTAGTAGTAACAGGTCATGACCCAGATGCTTGGATAAATTTCAACAAAGCACCCACATTTTACTACGAATAAACTAAAAAAATTACTAATATTTAAAGAATCACAAATAAATCATTAATATATATTTATGCTTTCTAAAGTTATCACCATTGCTCAACAAAAAGGAGGAACTGGCAAGACAACCCTTGCTGTTCACTTAGCACTAGCTTTTATAAAATATCATAAACATAAGGTTGCAATTATTGATACTGATCCTCAAGGAAGTTTAGGAAAATGGTTTATGATTCGTTCTGAAAAAAATAGTTTAAATAAAAACTTAACTTTTAAAACAGCAAGTTTATGGGGCGCACAATATGAATCAAAAATATTGAAACAAGATCATGATATAGTCATCATTGATACTCCTCCTAAGATTGAATCAGATGCGCGACCAGCAATTGAAGCTGCAGACTTAGTTTTAATACCAGTAGCTCCATCCCCTGTTGATTTTTGGGCTACTGAATCAATTATAGAAATTGCAAAAAAAGCAAAAAGAAAAGTTTTAATACAAATTAATAGAGCAAATCATCGATCTAAACTTATTAGTAAAACCCATGAGTATATTAAAAGTATTAATGTAAAATCTACAGATACTTTAATTGGACATAGACAGATATTTGTAGCATCAATGGGGGAAGGGAAAACTGTAGTTGAAAAACAAAGAAAAAGTAAAGCTGTCGAAGAAATAAAAAGTATATCAAATCAAATTCTATTAGAATTAAATTAATTTTTGATTTAATAGAGCTTTTATGGAACAAAATACTATTGTCAATTCTTGGAATGAATGGGATCAGTTGAAACATGTTATAGTAGGTGTTGCTGACAATTCTAATATACCTCCGATGGAGCCTGCTCTTGAACCAAAATTAAGTAAAGACATGGGAATGATAGGTTCACATGGACCAAGACCTAAAGAAGCAGTAGAAAAAGCAAAAATTCAACTAGATAATTTTGTTAAAATATTAGAATCTTTAGAAGTAAAGATAGATAGACCAACTCCGATAGACTTTAGTAAAACAATATCAACGCCCGATTGGGTTAACGAAGGTATGTTTGGTTGTATGCCTCCACGTGATGTTATTCTAACAGTAGGAAATGAAATGCTTGAAGCACCAATGTCTTACCGTTGTCGTTGGTTTGAATACTTAGCTTATAGGCCTTTATTAGAAAAATATTATGAAGAGGACCCTAATATGCGTTGGGAAGCAGCACCAAAACCAAGATTAACTGCCTCAACTTATAAAAAAAATTATTTACCAGAAGGGATATCGAAAGAAGAAAGATATAAAAAAATTGAAGATAGAGATATGATTTTAACAGAAAATGAACCATTATTTGATGCTGCTGAAGTTTTACGATTTGGTAAAGATTTATTTTTTCACAATAATTTTACTTCTAATTTAAAAGGATTAAATTGGTTGAAAAGACATTTTCCCAATCATCGAGTTCATCAAATCAATCTTCCTGGAGATTTAATCCCAACCCATATCGATGCTTGTTTTACTCCAATAAAACCAGGGGTAATAATCATTAATCCAAATAGAAAAATTTCATCGGAACAAAGAAAAATATTTGATGATAACAAATGGGAAATTCATGAAGCAGCTCCTTCAATTCATAATGCACCTCCACCAATGTGCTATTCTTCTATTTGGCTTTCAATGAATGTTTTGATCATTAATCCTAAGACAATTTGTGTAGAAGCAAGTGAAATAAAAATGATTAAACAAATGGAAAGTTTTGGGATGAATGTTGTCCCAGTTCCTTTTAGAGATGTGTATGCGTTTGGTGGAAGTTTGCATTGTTCAACAACAGATGTTTATCGGGAAGGTGAATGTGAGGATTATTTTCCAAATCAGTTATGAAAGAATTTAATCAAATTAATTTAACTCCGATTATAGAAAATACACCAAATCCTAGAATAGGTGTTGTTGCTTTATCTACTGATTTCACAATTGAGCAAGATTTTAGAAAGATTTGCCATATGCTTCCAATAGATATCTTCGTAAATAGAATTCCTTTTGAAAATCCACTTAATCAAGAAAATTATTTAAAAATGATAAATCATCTTGAAGAAGTTGTAGGAAATATTTTGCCTGGTGAGAAAATTGATGTTGTAGCTTATGGCTGCACCTCTGGAACAGTAGCAATAGGTGATGAAAAAATTAGTTTAAAAATTCAAAAAGCAAAACCGAATTGTTATACTACAACTCCCATTACAGCTTCATTAAAAGCATTTGAAAAATTAAATATGAAAAAAATTGCTGTTTTAACACCCTATCCTAAAAGAGTTAATGAAACTATATTCAATTATCTTATCAATAATAATATTGAGATTGAATCTTTTAGTTCTTTCAATTTAAATTATGATTCTGAAATCGCGCAAATTAAACCTGAGAATATAATTGATCAAATTTCTGAAATAAATCTTGATGATGTAGACGGTTTATTTGTATCTTGTACAGCATTGAAAATTGTTGATGTACTTGACAAAGCTGAGCAAAAATTTCAAACGACAATAGTATCTAGTAATCAAGCTATAATATGGGATTGTCTAAGAATGATAAAAATAAATACTAATATTAAAGGTTTTGGAAAGTTATTATTAAATTGATTACATTACAAAAAATACAAGAAGCACAAAAAAGAATTGCACCATTTGTCAATTATACACCTCTCATTTTCTCAGAGTATTTATCAAACAATTCTAAAGTTAAATTAAAGCTTGAATCTTTGCAAATAACTGGGTCTTTCAAATTAAGAGGAGCAGCAAATAAGTTATTATCACTTAGCGAAAATCAAAAACAAAAAGGTGTAATAGCTGTTTCTACTGGCAATCATGGTAAAGGGGTCGCATACGCTGCAAATATTTTGGGAATTAAATCAACAATATTTATGTCATCTATGGTACCCCAATTTAGAAAAGAAGCTATTGAAGCTCTAGGCGCTCAAGTTAAAATTGTTGGAAATAATAGTGATGAAGCTGATCAATATGCTAGGGAACTATCTACAAAAGAAAATATTGCACTAATCCATCCTTTTGACGACGAGGAAATCATTGCTGGACAAGGGACAGTTGGTCTCGAAATGCTAGAAACATTTCCAGAAGTTGATACTGTTGTTGTTCCAACTTCAGGTGGTGGTTTAAGTGGTGGTATTGCTCTAGCTATTAAATCACAGAAACCTGAAGTAAAAATTATTGCAGTATCAATGAAAAGAGGTCCATCAATGTATGAAAGCTTAAAACTAGGAAAGCCAGTTGATGTTGAAGAATTAGAAACCTTAGCTGATTGTTTGGGCGGAAGTATTGGTGTTGATAATAAATATACTTTTGAAATTGCGCAAGAAACTATTGATGATTTTGTTCTAGTTGATGAAGATAAAATAGCTGAAGGGATAAAATTAAATTTTGTGGAACACAAATTAGTTACGGAAGGAGCAGCTGCAACAGCAGTAATGGTAGTAAAGGATAATATGACTCAACATTTAGGCAAAAATATTATTTGTCTTATTTGTGGAGGCAATATTGACTCTGAATTATTTACTAAAATTATTTAATGACCTTAATAATTAATCATTCGCAACTCAAGCAATGTATAGAACTTAGTTCAGATCTTATTCCTATTATTGAAAACGCATTTATCCAATTATCAAATGGTAATACTACAATGCCGCCGATACTTCGATTAGACATTAAAGAGTATCATGGTGAGGCAGATGTAAAAACCGCTTATATTAAAGGCCTGGACAGCTTTGCTATTAAAGTTGCCTCGGGTTTTTTTAACAACCCTTCTATAGGTCTTCCAACTAGTAGTGGGTTGATGATATTATTAGACTCAAAAACAGGTTTGTTAAAAGCAGTTTTGCTGGACAAAGGATACTTAACAGACATAAGAACTGCTATAGCAGGATCAATAGCTTCAAAGTATTTATCTAATCAAAATTCTACAACTGTAGCTATTATAGGAACAGGTATGCAAGCTCGATTACAACTTTCATCTCTCTGTTTGGTTAGAAATATTACTAATGTAAATATTTGGGGAAGGGATGAATCAAAAATCGATAAATATATAGAAGATATGAAAATTTTTAGAGAGTTTAAGTTAATTAAATGCTCTTCAGTTGAATCAGCAGTAAAGGAATCAGAAATTATTATTACAACTACACCAAGTAATTCACCTCTTATTCAAAATCAATGGATTCAATCAGGACAACATATTACCGCGATGGGTTCAGATGCTGAGCACAAGAATGAATTATATCCAGAAATAATTTCTAGTTGCAATTGTTATGTTCCTGATAATTTGGACCAAACAAGAATATTAGGAGAATTAAATCATGCTATAACAAAGAAGATAATAGATAAAGATAAAAAATTTACTGAATTGGGAGAAATTATAAAAAATCCAAGCTTAGGAAGAAAAACAGAAAATGACATTACGGTTTGTGATTTAACTGGAACTGGAGTCCAAGATACCGCAATAGCAAGGTATGCTTTTGATTTGGCTAAATCAAAAAATCTGGGAATGGAGATAAATTAAAAAAAAATGAATATTAATGAATCAGTTATAAATAAAACTTCTAAATATTTTAAAAAGAAAGGCATCATATTGCCAAAAATATCTGAGCTTACTGAACCAAACACTATAAGTGAGGATATTAAAAATAAATTAAAAACAATAGGTAAAAATGATATAAATCCTTTGAATTTATTTAGAGTACATTGGTATAATAATCGGGATCATACAGCATTTTCTAAATCACCTGAATATATATTACTACCATCAGAGTTTACTGGAGTTGAAGCAAAGATTATTGTTAATTTAGGAAGATTATTTCCTTTAATCACTACCCATAAGGTTTTAGCAGCGTATGCTTGTTTGTTACCTCGCTTATTAAATGGAGAATTTGATTATAGTAAACATAAAGCTGTTTGGCCTTCAACAGGTAATTATTGCAGAGGTGGTATAGCAATATCTAGAATATTAGGATTAAACAGTGTAGCAATTTTACCGGAAGGGATGAGTAAGGAACGTTTTGAATGGCTAGAAAAATGGGTTGAAGATCCTAAAGACATTATTAAAACCAAAGGAACAGAAAGTAATGTCAAAGAAATTTATGATGAATGTAGAGAATTAGAAAAAAACACTGATAATGATATAATTAATCAATTTAGTGAATACAGCAATTATGCAATTCATCGTGCAGTTACAGGCCCTTCTTTTACAAAATCTTTTTTAGAAGTTAAGAAGGATACAAATTTACAAGCAAGATTTTATGTTAGTGCATCTGGATCAAGCGGTACTTTAGCTGCTGGAGATTATCTTAAAGAACATCTTAATACAAAAATAGCAGTTGTAGAAGCAACAGAATGCCCTACACTTTTATACAATGGTTACGGAGAACATAATATCCAAGGTATTGGAGACAAGCACGTACCTTTAATTCATAATGTTATGAATACAGATTTTGTTGTGGGTGTATCAGATCAAGCAACAAATAATTTAAATTTGATGTTTAATACTGACATTGGTCAAAATTATTTAAAATTAAAAAAAGGATTACAAGATATTTTTGTAGAACGCTTGCCCGAGTTTGGTTTCTCTTCCATTGCAAATATAATTGCTTCAATAAAACTAGCTAAATACATGAATTTAGGCCCTGAAGATGCAATCATAACCGTTGCAACAGATGGCTCAGAATTATATTCAACTGAATTAGAAAAAACAAAAAAAGAATTTCATGGAATTTATGATGAAATTTCATGTGCTGAAATTTATGGTCAATTTTTAAAAGGAATTACCTCTGAACATACTCTAGAACTTAATCAAAAAGAAAAAGAAAGGATATTTAATTTGGGATATTATACATGGGTAGAACAACAAGGAGTTGATTTAAATAATTTTGAAAAAAGACGAAATCAACAATTTTGGCTTGATCATTATGAACATATTCTTTCTCTTGACGATAAAATTGATGTATTTAATGCTCTCTAACAAAATGAAAACTAAAGCTTTACATAATCAGCTAGTAAACTGGCGACAAGATTTACATATGAATCCGCAAATAGGCTTTGAAGAAGAGTATGCTTCTAAAAAAGTAGCTTTATTATTAAAAGAATTTGGACTGGAAGTTCATAAGAATATAGCTAAAACTGGAGTAGTTGGAGTTTTAAAAAAAGGTTCAAGTAATAAAAGCATAGGTATTAGAGCAGATATGGATGCTCTTCCTATTCAGGAAACAAATAAATTTAATTACAAATCTAAAATAGAAAATCGAATGCATGCTTGTGGCCATGATGGTCACACTACTATGCTTCTTGGAGCTGCAAAGCATTTAGCTAAACATGGAAATTTTGATGGAACTGTATATTTTATATTTCAACCTGATGAAGAAAATTGTTTCGGAGCAAAGACAATGATTGAAGAAGGGTTGTTTACTAAGTTTTCTATAGATGAAGTATATGCAATGCATAATATTCCTGCAATGGAAGTTGGAACTTTTGCTACAAAAAAAGGCACAATTACTTCAAGTGAAAATTTATTTGAAATATCTGTTGAAGGAAAAGGAGGTCATGCAGCTTTACCTCATATGACCAAAGATGTGATTACCATTGGTAGTCAAATCATTAGTGCTTTACAGACTATCGTTTCTCGTAAACTTGATCCAGTTGAAAAGGGCGTTGTTTCAGTTACTGAATTTATTACAGATGGAAAAAAAAATATACTACCTGGTAATGGTTTAATAAAAGGAGATGCAAGAGCATTATCCAATAAATCAAATGAAATTATTGAAAAAAATATGCGCCAACTTGCTAAGGGCATATGTGATGCACATGGGATTACATGTGAAGTAAGTTACAAGACTACTTGTCCTGTGACTTTCAATGAATCTCAACAAGCTGAATCTGCAACAAAGGCTGCTATGACTTTGTTAGGAAAAGAAAATATCAATGGCGATTGTGAACCAAGATTATTTTCTGAAGATTTTTCTATTATGTCAGCGGCTAAGCCAGGGTGCTTTGTTTTAATGGGTAATGGAACGACAGGTTCTTATTCCAAACCTTTACACGCATCAAACTATGATTTTAATGATGAGTTATTAGTTATTGGATCTTCATACTGGGCTGAGTTAGCAGAGCAACAGTTAAAATAAAATATAAATATACACGAGAAAAAAATGTTCAGAAATAATTTGAAAAAATTAAAACAAAAAATGAGTGAAAATAATATTGACCTTGCAGTTATAACTGATGATGATTCCCTGTATTATTTTACCGGATACCATGATTTTCTTCATATGGATTTTTTTCGACCAACAATTCTGCTAGTGTCAAAAGATGATGAAAGTACACTAATTACGCCCTTATTAGATGTTCTTTTAGTTCCAGAAGGGTCCCCTGTTGACAAAATAGAAACTTGGAATGATGGTATTGGTAATGAATGGAGAGAATTTTTGCCAAAAATTATAAAACAAAATAAAAATATTTCATGTGAGAAATATAAAATAAACGCAACAGTAAGTATTTACTTATCTGATTTAATGAATGGCAAACCTATGGAAGATATGACTCCAATAATAAGTAGCCTCCGTATGATTAAAACAGATGAAGAATTAAAAATAGCAAGACATGCGGGTGAAGTAGCCATGGCAATGATGGAAGGAGCAAAAAAAGTAATAGGACATAACGTACCTGAATATGAAATTGCTATCGCACAATCACAAGCAGGCACTAGAAAAGCTGCTGAACTTTTAAATGCTCATTATGATAATATAGATATGTCCCCAAACATCCATTTTTTGCCAGTAATAACATCAGGTAAAGATTTGCCCAGAACACATCACCGTGCATCAACAAAATTAATTAAAAAAGGGGAGGCTGTATTCCTTTGTTATTGTGGTTCAACAAATTTTCATAGATTTAAATTAGGTTTTGATCGTATTTTTTGGGTTGAAGAAATAATAGATCATAATCAAATAAAAGCATTTGAAGTTGCAGTAAAATCTCAACAGGCGGCCTTAAGTGTATTAGGTCCTGGTGTTACAGCAGAAGAAGTTCATGCAGCTTATGCTGATACTATACAATCTGAAGGTTATCCTTATCCGACTTTTCGATGTGGTCGAGGAACTGGTTTTAGTTTTTTAGAAGAACCTCAGCTTGTCGTTGGCAATAAAACAGTTCTTCAACCAGGAATGGTATTTGCAGTAGATGGCGGTGCCAGTAGTAAAAATTTCCGGTCTCAAGTTGGAGATAGCTTTATAATTACAAAAGATGGATACGAACAAATTACCCATCATTCTAAGGAGATTAAAGATTTAATAATTTAATTGATGCAAAATATTAAAATTTATAATACTCCTAAGGGCTCTGCTTTTTTATCAGGTAGGCAAGAATGCTGTATATCGAAAGACGATCCATTTACTCTGGTATATAGAATGAAAGATATATGGTCTCAAAATTTATTTTATGTTTAAATATAAGACTTTTTTAGTAATTATTTCAACTACAGAAACCTTATATTTTGGACTTTATAAAACAATATAGAAGAACCTTATGACACGTTTTAATGCATGGAATGTATTTAAAAATGGCCTAATAGGTCAAACTGATTGGGATAGACAATGGAGAGATCCTGAACCCAAAAAGGAATACGATGTAATTATAGTTGGAGGAGGGTTACATGGTTTGGCAACAGCTTATTATTTAGCAAAAAATCATAATATAAAAAATATTGCCGTTGTAGAAAAAGGATGGATAGGCGGAGGTAATGCAGGACGTAATACAACTATCATTCGTTCTAATTACATGATGCCAGGCAACCATCAATTTTATGAACATTCACTAAAGTTATGGGAAAACTTGAGTCATGAATTAAATTACAACGTTATGTTTAGTCAGAGGGCGCACATCTCTTTATTTCATAGTCCTGCAGCAAGAGATGCAGCAGCTAGACGTTACAACATTATGAATTTAAATGGAACAGAAGCTGAATTATGGAATCTTGGTCAATTAAAAAAAAATATACCTCATTTAAATTATGAGGACGCAAGGTTTCCAATTATAGGAGCAGCAGTACAAAGACGGGCAGGTAACGCAAGGCATGATTCTGTAGCTTGGGGATACGCAAGGGCTGGCGATGAATTGGGAGTTGATATACTTCAAAACTGTGAAGTAACAGGAGTAAAAAGAAATAAGGGTCGTATAGAACATCTTGAAACTTCGCGAGGTTTAATCAAAGCTAAAAAAGTTGGTTTTGCCGTGGCTGGAAATACTTCGCGACTTTGGGAAATGGCCGAATTAGGAAACCTTCCTATTGAAACACATAAGTTACAAGCATTTGTAACAGAGTCTATCAAACCGCTTCTAGATCAAGTTGTGGTGTATGGGGTTGGAGGAGCACATTTTTATATTTCTCAAACGGATAAAGGAAGCATGGTTTTTGGTGGGGACTTGGATTGGTATAAGTCTTATGCTCAAAGAGGTAATTTGCCAATTGTGCAAGATTCTGCTGAAGCAGCGATGGCAATTTTACCATGTCTAGGTCGCATTCGTTTAATCCGTCATTGGGCAGGTGTGATGGATATGACAATGGATGGATCATTTTTTATATGCAAAACACCAATAGAAAATTTATATTTAAATGCTGGTTGGAATTATGGAGGATTTAAAGCTAGTCCCGCATCCGGCTGGTATTTTGCTGATCTTATAGCAACCGAACTACCACACAAATATATTCAGCATCATAATCTGGAACGTTTTGAAAAAGGAATCAACCTAGATGAGCGTGGCGCTGGACCGGATCCGAAATTACATGGTTAGGAATAAAAAATGATACGCATTAAATGTCCATATTGTGGAGAGAGAGATCATAGTGAGTTTACTTATGGAGGAGATGCAAGTATTCAATACCCAAGTTTAGATGGAACTGAAAAAGAATGGGTTGAAGCAATTTTTTTTCGAAAAAATATTTTTGGTAAACAATTAGAAACTTGGCATCATGCAAATGGCTGTCGTATGTGGTTAGAAGTGGAGAGATCTACCACAACTCATGAAATTTATTCTGTTAAACCTTGTCATCCCGAAATGAAAAAAGTTTTAGAAAAAAAGGATCCAAATGACCTCTAAACGACTTGATCATTTTGGCAAGGTTAACAGAGATAAGGTTATTTCCTTTACATGGGAGCATAAAAAATATTTTGGTTATGAAGGGGATTCCCTTGCATCTGCTTTATTAGCAAATGACATCAAGGTAGTAGGCCGAAGTTTTAAATATCATCGCCCTAGAGGAATAATGTCCTGTGGAGTAGAAGAATCGGGTGCTTTGGTCACAGTAGGGCAAGGTGATCGAAGAGATCCTAACGTGCGCGCGACAACACAAGAATTATACGAAGGATTGGTAGCTTCGGGTCAAAATGCATTTCCAAGTGTTAATTTTGATTTTGGAGCTGTTACAGGTTTGCTAAGTCGTTTTTTTGCTGCTGGATTTTACTATAAAACATTCATGGGTATACCCCCATTTGAATGGGGCAAAGGAACTAAAATTTGGATGTTGTATGAAAAATTGATTCGAAAGGCTGCTGGTATGGGCGTTGCTTCTCGATTACCAGATCCCGATCAATATGAGCATTCAAATGATTTTTGTGATGTAGTAATTGTTGGCTCAGGCCCTGCTGGTATAGCGGCCGCACTAGAAGCTGCTGATCAAAAATTGGATGTTATTTTAGTAGAACAAGAGCCAAT
>CACLJX010000002.1 GCA_902607435.1 uncultured Alphaproteobacteria bacterium
TTATAGATAAAATGGGTAACCGGTATGAGTTGGACAAAGATTATGTTAATAAGCTATATTATCAAACAACAGATAAAAAAAATCAAAGCTTTGTTGATAATTTGTATAAGCAAATAGCGCAAAGCTTAACTGATGTATCGTCTTTTAATGTTTTAACAATTCTAAAAAAAAGTAAAATAAAAAAAAGTAATTTTATTCCAATAAGACTCCCACATCATTTATCTGGACATTCAAATATAACTTGGGTCGATGAAGGCGCCTTTAAGACAATATTAAATAACAAAAAAATTAATTCTTTTTTAGATATTGGATGTGGACCAGGGGGCATGGTCTATTTAGCAAAGAAGTTTGGATTAAGATCACTTGGCATAGATGGAGATGATTCAATAGTAAGGAAAAATCCTGAATTTTTTGAAATTCATGATTTTACCACTGGGCCATTTATATCAAGTGAAACTTATGACTTAGGTTGGAGTGTTGAATTTTTAGAACATGTAGATGAATCGTTTCAAGAAAATTATTTTCAAGCATTTAAAAAGTGTAAATATGTATTTTGTACACATGCCCCGGAGGGAAAAGGAGGTTACAATCATGTAAATGCTCAAAATATAGATTATTGGTTAAAAGTATTTAAAAGAAATAATTTTGAAATAAATAATAATTTAACTGAAGAAATAAGAAAGGCTAGTACAATCAAGAAAAATTTTATTAGAAATCACGGTATATTTTTTGAGAATAAAAATTTCAAATAATCCTGGATTGTATAAATATTTGTAATATTTTATTAAAATTGATACTTTTACTAATTGTTATTAACTATGCATTTTCGAAGTAAAGACCAAATATATCTTTGCCAACTCTCATCAGCTAATTCTTCATTTGTCCATTGGTAAAAGGCAATGCGATTACACCATCCTTTTCTGTCAGGTTCATGCACATTTTCAATTTCTTTAACAGAATGTTGTGAAACAGGATTTGAAACTGCGCTTTTGCCTAATGCAATAACAGGAGTGCCATAAAGTGTAGCTTCTACACAGGATATACTGTTATAACACAACAAACACCACGATCTGTTTAAATCTTCATAAAGATCTTTAATTTTAGAAACCATTACGCGTGGATTATTACCAAAAATATTCATAAGATATTTTGTTGCTGAATTTCCTTTATCTGATGGATGCGGTCTTAAAATAATTTTACGATCTGTAACATTTAAAAGTTCTTGGATAGCTAAAGTCATAAAATGAAGATATCCTGGACCAACAAAATTGATTTCGTTTAGTGAAAAATCTGTAGGAATTTGTAAAGCAACTAGAATTACATCTCCACGGCGTTTCCAATCATGTACTTTAATATTAAATTGTTGTGCTAGCTGACTCCAACGGTCATAATTTGGGTCAAAAGGATATATCCCTTTAACAGCACATAAATCATTCCAAGCTAGTCTTGGAAATACGTTAGCTGTATTACTACTATTTCTTGCCATGTCTCTAAGAACTGTGGCATCTCTCAAAAGAACTGGTTTCCCACTATTAATAGTTTTATCAAAACAAGCTTGTATAGTTGAATTAAATATTTTTTTTTTGCCTCCACATTGAAAATATGCGTCAGCTGCAGGAGTCTGATCTGGATGTGTTGTTGTACCTATAATTACCTCATCTTCATCAGTTGATTCCGCCATTTTTTTAAGAAGGTTTAGTTGCTCTAGTTGATTCTTGCCTTTGTCCCCGTCAAAGTATTGAAAAGCAGCTATAAGCACGATAATTCAAACCTTTTATTGAAGTAAATCTGAATTATTATAAACATGAAATACAATATTTTATCTTTGAATATTAGTAATATAGGCCTAATTAAATAAATTTAAAATATTTTTTTAAAAATGAATCTTCTAATATTCCAAATCAATTATTTAGAATAATATAGTTATGTTTATTATTTTCCTTTTTGCAAACAAATTAATTAAATTTTGAGTACTTTAATTTTTCAGATTGATATTGAAGAGGGTACACAATGGGAGAAAGAAGTATCTATCAATCCTATTAGAAAAATTTTTATTCCTTCTGTAAGAAAATATGCTCAAAAATACGATTATGATTATCAACTTATAACAGAAAGTGAATATGTTAAACAGGGTGGGGATTTTCAGTTTTTGCAAACTAAAGAAAAACATTTTTCTTTTGAAAGATACTTTCATTTTGCCCAAAATTATGAAAATATTGTTTATATCGATAATGATATTTATGCTTTTATTGATGCAAATCCATTGCCAGAAATTACAGGAATTATGAATGTGGCAGAACCAGAAGGAAAATCTTCAAATATATTCAGACAATTTCATCAACAAAAATTTGTTAAAAAATACTTTAATTCCGGGGTAACTATGACGCAAAAACATGTAGCTCATCATTTACAAGAGTATATGCAATGGAGAATGAAAAATAATCTTAAAGCAAAAGGCAAAAATTCAGATAATTCACTATTGAATGAATATATACTAGAATATCCTAATTTTTTTACAGAAATTGGCAATGAATGGAATTATATGCCTTTTTTAGAAAATGTTCAAAAAGTGGATCGTCCTAATTTTTTTCATTTTATTGGTATTTTTGGAAAAAAATATTTATTAGAACTTCAAAAACAAACCAATGATATTCAAAGTATTTTAGAGAATAATATTAGGCACAAATAATTATAAAGACCAAGAACTTTCAAAGAAAGATGTTATAAAAGTTTATTTAATTTTAAATAAATAAAAGAAAATATTTAAAAGATAGATTTCGCATTATAGAAAATTGAATTTTTTTGTTTTTAAAGGTATATCTATTTATTGTGAAAAAAGTAAAAAATTATTATATTCCTGATAATGATAAACATTTTGAGAATTATTTTAATCACTACGATCATTATCAAGAAGCTCAACGCAATAGAGCGCTAAGTTTTGTAAAAAAGTGGGACTTGGCAATTGATATTGGTGCCAATATTGGTTTATGGTCAAAAGATCTTACAAATTTTTTTGATCAAACTATTTGTTTTGAACCAAATTTAGATTGCTTAGATTACCTAAAAAAAAACATAAATATAGAAAAATCGATAATTTATGATTTTGCATTAGGAGATAAAGAAGAAGATAAAATTATTTATTGCCCAGACAATATTGGGGCTTCTTCTTTTATTAATTATACCAAAACTACATATAAAAATGATGGCTCAATAATTTATGGCCCATTTCCGAAAAATACAAAAAAAACATTAGTCGAAATAAAAACATTTGATAGTTTTTATTTCGCCAATATTGATTTCATTAAAATTGATGTGCAAGGTTATGAATTAGAAGTTTTAAAAGGTGCGGAAAAGACATTAAGAGAGCTATCCCCTATAATATGTATTGAGGAAGAAAATCCAAAAAACTCAAAATCTTTAAAATTTCTTCAGAGCTTAGATTATAATATTGTTGATGTTATAATCAAAGATTATATTTTAAAGAAAAAATAGGTGTAAAATTTTAATTACTAATGTATTTGTATTTTCAATACATAAAAGTATTAAGTTTTGATTAATAATTAAGAGAGGTAAATAATTTCTAAAACAGCATTAATTACTGGAATTACTGGGCAAGATGGCTCATATTTAGCAGAATTACTGCTTAATAAGGGTTATGCAGTTCATGGCATTGTAAGACGTGTAGCATTAGATAATCATACACACAGATTATGGAGAATAAAACATCTGTTAAAAAAAATAAATCTTCATAGCGCTTCTTTGGAAAGTTACGCTAGTATTTGTAAAATAGTTAACTTAATTAAGCCAGAAGAAATTTACCATTTAGCTGCTCAAAGTTATGTTGATTATTCATTCCAAGATGAATTTACAACTCTAAATACAAATATTAACGGCACACATTATATTCTTTCTGCTCTCAAAGAATTTTCTCAAGATTCTAAATTTTACTTTGCAGGATCATCAGAAATGTTCGGCAAGGTAACAACAACTCCACAAGATGAAAACACTCCTTTTCATCCTCGTTCTGCTTATGGTATTTCTAAAGTCGCAGGTTTTGATTTAACTAGAAATTATAGAGAAGCTTATAATTTACATGCATCATCTGGAATCTTATTTAATCATGAATCTCCAAGAAGAGGATTTGAATTTGTAACAAGAAAAATAAGTTTAGCAGCAGCAAGAATTAAACTAGGTTTACAAAAAAATATTTATTTAGGAAATATTGAAGCCAGAAGGGATTGGGGGCATGCAAAAGATTATGTTGAAGCTATGTGGCTAATGTTACAGCAAAATAAACCAGATGATTATGTAGTTGGAACAGGAAAAAATTATGCTGTTCAGGAATTTATAAAAAAAGCATTTGAAATATTAGATTTAAACTATGAACATTATCTTAAAATTGATAAAAATCTTTTTAGGCCTAGTGAAGTAAATTTACTTATTAGTAATGCTACTAAAATTCAAAATATAATCAATTGGCAACCAAAAATTACATTTGAAGAATTAGTTTCTGAAATGGTTTTATTTGATTACAATAGTTTGAAAAATCAATTGAAATAATCAAATTAATTTGTGCAATATATAAGTTTGTTAGTATTTACATAAAAATAATTTTTAATATATGGTTATACATAATCCACTAATTACTGATCTTTTTTCCAAAGCTATTAATAGCCAACAAAAAGGTAATTTTGTAGAAGCTAAATTAATTTACAAAAAAATAATTAAAATTAACCCTAATTTTCCCAATGTTTATTATAACTTAGGTAATATTTTAAAAGATTTAGGAGAATTTGATCGAGCTATAGATTGTTATCAAAAAGTGATTAAAATTGAGCCTAAGAATGTTAGTGCATTAAATAATTTGGGAGTATTATACCGAGAAATCAAAGAATATCAGAAAGCTATTTTTTACTTTAATAAAGTGGTTGCTATTAATCCAAACTTAATAATTGTTTATCTGAATCTTGGATATGCTTTTTGGGGTCTTGAAAATCTAGATAAAGCAAAATTATATTATAAAAAAGCAATTCAATTAAACTCTTACAATATAGACGCTCATTATAGCTTCATGGAGTTTCTAGAGAAATCTAATAATATAAAAGAACTTGATCAAGCAATAGCAACAGCAAAAAGATTTTTAAAAAGTAATCCAATTATAATAATTTTTCAAACATTTTTATTATTTAGAGAAAATCGCTATTTAGAAGCAAAATTATTATTAGAATCTATTAATATTGAAAAATATCTTAATATTTCACCAGATCAAAAAATTAAATATTATGAGCTATTAGCTATAACTTATGATCAAATTAATCAAACTAAAAAGTCTTTCAATTTTTTTTTAAAAGTCAACCAATATGATTCTCAAAAAAATCAAAATATAAAATATGATAAAAAACAAATATTAAACGAAATTAATAATAATATAAAATATTTTATACCTAAAAATATTTCAAAGTGGAAAAAAATTAATTTAGTCATTAATGATAATGAGTTTTCACCAGTCTTTCTGATTGGGTTTCCTAGATCAGGCACAACTCTTTTAGACACGATATTGAGAGGGCATCCTTCGATTAAAATTTTAGAAGAAAAACCCATGATAGAAAAAATGAATTTTGATTTTCATAAGTTATTAAATGGTAAATTAGAAAAATTAACTCATATTAATAAAATTCAAATTAGAAAACTTAGAAATACCTATTTTGACATTGCAAAAAAATATTTGCGTAATGATATACAAAATAACATGATTGTTATTGATAAACTTCCTCTTAATATAAAAGATGTAGGTTTTATTTATAGAATTTTTCCTGAAAGTAAGTTTATATTTGTATTGCGGCATCCTTGTGATTCTATTTTAAGTTGTTTTATGAATAGATTTGGAATGAATAAGGCAATGATAAATTTTTATACTTTAACTGATGCATCTAATTTTTATGATAAAATTATGATTCTGTGGAAGCAATATAAGACAACATTACCAATAAATTATCACACTATAAAATATGAAGATATAGTTGAAAATATAGAGTTTAGTATAAAACCGCTTATTAGTTTTTTTAATTTAGAATGGGATAAATCAATAATCAACTTTCAAAGGACAGCCCAAAAAAGATCTATCATTAATACGCCTAGTTATAATCAAGTTATTAAGCCAGTTTATACAAAATCAAGTGGAAGATGGAAACGTTACAAAAAAGAAATGAACATGGCTTATCCAATATTAGAAAAATGGATAAAAGAATTTAATTATTAATATTGTTTTTAATTTCTACAATAAGAAAAAAATATAATATATTTTTTATTAATTTTTTAATAAACAATATTTATTATCTAACTTATTTTGATATTTTATTTTCTTGTAAATTATTTAACAAAGAATATTATTTTAGATTATTTTATTTTAAATTAGTCAAAATATGAACAAAATAAAAGAATATATTATAGACAGAATTTCTTCTTCTACATTGATGAATGATCCTTTTGCACATATGTTTATTAAAAATATTTTTCCAAATGATTATTATAAAAATATGCTTTCCAATCTTCCTTTGAAATCAGATTATATTCCTATAATAAAAACAGGATCTGTAACATCCAACTATAGTCCGGAAAGATTTGTTTTTAATCTTCTTGATAAAAATAATATTAATAAACTAAATCATAATAAAAAATTATTCCTTAATGAATTGATTAGCACTCTTTTATCAAAAGAATTATTTATGGCAGTAACAAAAATTTTCTCAACAACAATTGATTATCGTTTAAAAAATCTCACAGAATATGAAAAAGAAAAAATTGGCACTACTAATTATAAGTTTTCAATAAGACCCGTTTTAGTAAAAGATTTTACAAAATATAATCTTGGGGCACACACAGACAATGTAGGAAAATTAATATCTTTTTTATTTTATTTACCTGCTGATGATACTTTGAGCAATATTGGAACGTCATTATATAAACCTGTTACAGAATTACCGCATGAAACTCATAAATATTTTACAGCTGACCAAACTAATAAAAATTTTAAAAAAATTAAAACATGTCCATTTATTGCAAATTCCCTTTTTCTTTTCCCAAGAACTCAATTATCATATCATGGGGTTGAAGAAGTTAATATTGATCAAAAAGAAAGAAATATATTACAATTAAATTATTATATAAATAAAAATGATCAATAAAAACCATTATGAAACCAAAAGATTCTAAAGAGAAAATAAAAGTAAAAAATGAAAAATTGCAAGCAATTTACACATATATTAAAATATGAATTATTTAAACGGATTTTATTAACTTGAAAAAAATAATTTGGATTTCTTCTTATCCCAAAAGCGGCAATACATATGTAAGAGCTTTTCTTGCGCACTATCTTTTTTCTAAAAATTCAATCCTTGACTTTCATTTATTAAAAAAAATACCAAAGTTTGAAAAAAAAGAAACATTTAATATTGTTTTAAATGCAGAGTTGTTAAATGATAATTTAAATTTATTAAAATATTCTTTGGAAGTCCAAAAAAAATTAATCCAAAAATTTGATCAAAAAAAATTAATTTTTAAAACTCATCATTTTTTTGGTACATTAAACAATCATATATTTACAGATTCTAATAATACCTTATTATTTATTTATTTAGTAAGAGATCCAAGAGAAATTTTAGTTTCACTTGCAAATTTTAATAATTTATCAATAGATAAGCAGCTAGAGCATTTTGTTTCAGATAATGTTTTGCGCCAAGCAGAAATAGAGACAATTGTTAATTGGGGATTGCATTATAGATCATGGAAAAGTTTTAAGTCAGTTCCAAGTCTTTTTTTAAGATATGAAGATATAGTTCAGGAACCATTGAAAAATTTTAGTAAATTAATTTCTTTTCTTGCTAATTATATAAATATTGAAATAGATAATGCAGTTATTGAGAAAACTATTGAAATTACAAAATTCGATAAGCTTCAGAATTTTGAAAATAAACATGGCTTTCATGAATCCCCAAATGATGTTAATTTTTTCCGAACTGGTAAAATAGATAGTTGGAAAGAAAAATTAAATACAAATCAAATAAAAAAAGTTGAAGATACATTTTATGAAAATATGAAAGAATTAAAATATTTAAAATAATTATTTATATTTAATATTCGTTATCTATGTAGATTTCAATTAATTTTTTATTAGTCCGAAATTTAAATTTTTTAATAAACATTTCGTCTGTATGATTTATATTTTTTGTAAAAAATTTTGTTAATAGTGTGTTTTTTAACACTCTAATATAATGATCATGATAATTTTTCCTACCGGATTTTATTTTTGGGTATTTGTTAATTATTTTTGTTAAATATTCTTGATTGTTTATTCTGATTTTTAATAATTTAATTTTTTTTTTCATATTATTAATGTCTAAAGAATCTATACTTAGAAAAATATATTGGTATATTATTTTTATTAGCAAAATCAATAATTTTATAATCATGTAGTGATCCACTTGGTTGTAAAATAGCCCGACAATTATTTTTTAATAAAAATTGGATATTATCAATAAAAGGAAAAAAAGCATCCGATGCTGCAACAAAAGTAATTTTTTTATTCTTATTAAATATTTTCGAAACCGCAATTTTTGTTGCATCAATTCGACTCATTTGCCCAGCGCCAATGCCTATAGTTTTTTTATTTTTTACCAAAACAATTGCATTTGATTTAATGTGTTTACAAACTTTAAATCCAAAAACAAGATCATTTAGTTGATTGATTGAAGCTTTTTTATTTGTAACACATTTTAAGTAATTTTTATTAAATCTGATTAAATTTTTTTCTTGGAAAAGATAAGCGCCATTTATGGATTTAATTTCTGTTGTAGTTTCCTTTTTAATTTTTTTTGTTTGAATTAGAGTAAGTTTTTTCTTTTTTTGGAAAATATTTATTGAGCTTTTACTGTATGATGGAGCAAGTATTATTTCAAAATAATTAGAAATTATGCTTTTTGCTATTTCTTTTGTTACATGACGATTTACCGCAACTATACCTCCAAAAGCACTTATTGAATCAGATGTAAATGCATTGGTAAAAGCTTTAAGAATATTTTTATTTGAGGCTACACCACAGGGATTACAGTGTTTTATTATAGCACATGTAGGTTCACTAAATTCACTAATGCAATCCAGTGCCGAATCAACATCTAAAATATTATTGTAGCTTAATTCTTTTCCTGATTGCACAATATTGTCAAAAATAGAATTTTTATCCAAACTTTTTAAATAATGAGCTTTTTGATGAGGATTTTCTCCATATCTAAGAGATATATTTTCATGATTGAGAATTTTTAAAAATTTTTTTTTGTTACTATTAAGATAATTCGCAATGATAAAATCGTAACTTGAAGTAGTCTCAAACGCTTTAACGGCCATTTTTTTTCTAAATCTTAATGTTGTTGTTCCATTGTTTTGATTAAGATTATCAATAAACAAATTATAATCATTTTTATCACTTATAACTGTGACAGAATTATAATTTTTCGCAGCTGATCTTAGTAAAGCTGGCCCACCAATATCTATCATTTCTATACAATGATTTAAATTTGATGATTTTTTTTGACTTTGATAGAAAGGATAAAAATTAACAATTAAGAAATCTATCCTTGGAAAACTTAATTTATTAAATTGTTTGTTATGATTTTTATTGTTTCTTTTAAAAAGCAATGATGCATGAATTTCAGGAAGAAGAGTTTTAACTCTTCCATCAAGAATTTGTTTAAATTTTGTAAATTTACTAATAGCGTAGCATTTAAATCCAAATTTCCTAATATATTTTGAAGTTGATTCTGTGGAGATAATATTAATTTTATGTTGAATTAAAGTTTCGCACAATTGTTCGATTTTTTCTTTATCAAAAGTTGATATAAGTGCGTAGCTTTTTCTTTTCATGTATTTATTTTAGAAATTGACCATTTTTCAATTTTTTTTGGCAATGAAGTGTATCCAGAAATAACAATTTGTTTAGTTCTTTCAACTCTTTTACCATTATTAATATAAATACTTTCTTCTAATTTTAATTTATTTTCAGATGAAAATATCCAGGATTGATTTAGTTTAGTTTTAATTAATACTGATTTTTGATTATTGGTTAGCAAGCATGTACAAATAGGCGTTAAGTGAAATCTAATATTATACAAAGCTTTTTTTGAATTTAATTTGTGACATATGATACTATCTTCACCATTAATTGTAGGATAATTCTTTGAAATTATAAGTTTTCTTTTAATTATTCTTCTAAAGTTATCCATGTATCCATCATGAGTAGCACTCCAACTTAAAATATTTTCCGTTTCTTCATTATATAATAAAATTATTTTAGGAATTCTTTTATAAGATTTTTTTTCTACTAACTCACTTATATTCGTATTATTTAGTATTATAGTTGAATGTGCTGCACTAAACCTAAGATATTCGGGTTTTTTTCCAATTCTTTTTTCAACTGAACCACAATTAGTTATAATTTTCTCTTTATCACAACTCATTTCGAAACCTAGTGTTCCTGCATGAAGATTTTGATTTAAAAGTTTACTATCAGGTTTGATAGCGTCAAAAAAAACTTTAAATTTATTATTTTCAAATATTGCTAAACCGTTTTTAATTTTAGCTAAATTTTTAGCAGTAATGTCATTAATTAATTTATTTATTTTTGTTATAGATTCAATATTAGCATTATTAGATCCATTGAACAAAGCAATCATGCCATCCTTATGAAACAAATTTTTTAATACCGCAGACATATTTGTTATTTGAAATTCAATTTCTTTAGGTGGAACAAAATTAAAAAATAGACATATATTTTTTATCTCATATAAATGATTTATAAATTCTGCATGTGTACATGGATTCATACTTTTGTGCATTCCATTTTGATTAATATTTTCATTTAATTGTTTATTTAGCTTTTTAACTATTTCACTAGTTTCTAGTTTATGGATTAAATGAAACAAAAACATAGCCTTAGTTATTTCAATTGAAACATCATTTTTATTTAGTTTAATTAGAAGGTTTAAAATGAAATAATGTTTTAATATTATAATATTTAATATCTTCTTTTCTTCTTTAGTTGCTGAAACTGCATAATAGTCAAAATTATAAATTAAATTTATTAATCTTTTAGCAACAAAATTCTTTTCCCAAACAAATGAGCTGAGTCTATATTTTTTAATATGCCAATTAAATATATGTTTTTTTGCTAGAGATATATTTTTTAATCCTCCAATTTTTTTTGCCGCGTAGAGCCACTCAAAATAATGATAAGAAATGCTATTTTCATCATAAAATCTATTGTTTAAATATTTTTTAGAAAAAAAAATTTTTTTTAATTCTGATAAGTTCTCAAAACTGATATTTATAAAATCATAATTATAATCAATTATATCAAATTTTTTTTTTCTTATATCAAATATTATTTTATTGTTGTAAAAAAAATTAAAAAATAAAAAGATTATTTTATTTATCATTTTTTACTAATTTAGCTGCAAAAAAACCATCAACTAAAATACCGTTTTCTAATTTTGATGGCAATACAAAATAAAATCCTTTTTTATCTATAAAAGATTTTCCTATAATTTTTGATTCTCTAGAAAATTTCATAAGATTAAAATTTTTATTTTGTTTTAAAAAGTTTATAATTTGATCTTGTCCTTCATTAGATAAAAAAGAACAAACCATATAGATAAGAATACCATTTGTATTTAATATTTTAACAGCTTTTTCTAGAAGTTTTTTTTGTAAAGATATAATTTTTTTGAAATTAGGTTCTGTATTTCTGAAAAAAATTTCTGGATGTCGCCGTATAGTTCCTATTGATGAACAGGGCGCATCTAGAATAATTAAATCAAATTTATTTTTTTCTTTGATTTTTAATACATCTTGCATTTCTATTTTACAATTAAGTTTTAATCTTTTTAAATTTTCTTGCATTAATTTTACTCTTAACTTATTTTTTTCAAAAGCTAAAACATTAGCTCCATATGTTAACAGTTGAAATGTTTTACCTCCAGGAGCAGCACACAAATCTGCAGTTAATTTATTTTTAATATTTCTATTTAAGTAAAGTGGAAGCATAGTTGCGAAGTCTTGTATCCACCAAAGCCCCTCTTTAAATCCTGGAATTTTTTTAATTGGCAATGATTCTTTTAATACCGCTGAAAAAGAAGTTGTTTTAATTATTGGTAATTTTATTTTTTGTAAATATTTTTTATTTTTATAAACTAAATGCATATTAGGTTCTTCACAAATAGTTTGTAAAAAATTTGTTTTTTGTTTTGTATTCCAGCTAAATGTATTTTTAATAAACCATGAAGGTAATTGATCAAAATTTATTTTATATTTTAATATATTTCTTTTATTTCTGATAATAGTTCTGAGTAAACCATTAACAAAGTTCGGTGAGGTTTTGATTCTTTTATCTTTTGATAATTCTACAGTTGAATTTACAACTGCAAAATTTTTGAAATCTAATATTAATAATTGAGTAATGGCACTTAATAGTAAAAAATATACATTGTGTGAAAATTTAATATTATTAGTATATTTTTTTATAATTATATTAATTAATAAGTGATAACGCATTGAGTTTAAAACAACATTTTGAATCATCTTATAGTCACTTATTGAGAATTTATTATTCTCAATTTTTTTAAAATAAGCTTGTTCAAAACTAATTGGATGATTCTTAAGAATTTTTAAGATTTCATAAATCGCATATCTAGTTGCCAAGCCTTTTTGCATTAATATATAATTAAATTAAGGTATATTAATTATAAAGAAATATTTTGATGCCTTATTTTAGTTTTTCATTAATCGATAGTTTTAAAATTAATTATTATGCTAAATGTCAAATAGATTTTAGCCGAATAAAGCCGAATATAAAATATTTTTCAAAAAATACGGCTTTGTGGAAAATATTAAATAATAAAAAAAATTTTTCAAATCTAAATTTTATAAAACAAGAAAAAAGAAAAAAAATTACAAAAATTAAAAAAACAGTTTTAATTTGCTTGCCTCCTAGTATTGGGTTGGGAGATGCTATAGAATATGCCCTTTCTATAAAAGCAATTATAAATAGTGGACAATTCATAAATCTAGGTGTTGCTTTTGTTGGTCAATACAGAAATATTTTTGAAAAATATTTTAATATTAAAAATATTTATGCAGAGATTATTAGCGAAGAGTCAATTAACTTATATGAAACAATTTTTCATTTAACATTAGAAATAAAACAATTAATTTATCAAAAATATGATAGAAAAAATATTGAACAGCTTGTTATAAATTATTTTGGTATTTCAAAATTTAGAAATTTTAAAAATCAAACAATAAATTCAATAAAAAAAATTACTATTTTCCCAATTTCTCGGTCACCTATCCGTACAATGCCAATTGATTTATTAAATTACATTATTATTAAATTTATTAAAAAAATAAATATTGAAATTATCTTAGATAATCAGTTAGAAATTTCTAATTATATAGAAAAAAAAATACATCCTAATAAAATTAAAATTATACATCCAAAAAACCTTAATCAATTACTTAAAATTATTGAAAATATAGACTTTGGGATTTTTATAGATTCAGGACCATTACATGTTGCAAAAATTCTAAATAAAAAAGGAATTTTAATTACAAGTAGTGTTGGAAAAAATATATTACTTAAGGGATTTGAAAGTATTCAGGGAATTGATAATGATTATCAATCAGTTTATTGTACTGCTCCGTGTGGATTAGTTAATGTTTTTAATTATAACAACAAAATAGGCTGTTATGATTCTTTGAAGGTTTCAAAAAATAAAATTTTAGATCATGGCAACTTAAAAAAACTACAAAGAGGCAATTTGGAAAATAAATATATTAATTTAATTTTTAATCCTGTAAGTTGTCTTAAGAAAATTAATAAGACAAAAATAATAACTGAAATAGAAAAAAATATTTTTAATTAATATGCGTGGCACATTGGAAACTATTGTTGGAGCTATGTTTGCTGGTAAAACTAGCGAATTATTAAAAAGAATTTTGTGGGCAGAACACCAGGGGAAGAAAATTTTAGTTATCAAGCCTAAAATTGATAATCGTTATTCTGAAGAATTAATTTCTACACATAATAATTTAAGTCATGAATGTTTTTCTATGATAAATTGGCAAGAAGTAAAATTAAAGTTTATTATAAATAAAAGTAATTACGAAGTTATATTTCTTGATGAAGTTCAATTTATGGATTCCAAAGAAACAATTGAGACTGTTGAAAAATTTTTAAACAAGGGAATAGACGTAGTTTGTTCTGGATTAGATCAAGATTCGCGTGGTAAACCATGGGAGACGTCTTCTTTGCTTTTAGGTTTAGCAGATAAAATAACTAAAATTTATGGTTTTTGTAATGTATGTGGATTAGAAGCAACAAAAACATATAGAAAAATTGAAGGTGGAAGTAGGACTCAGGTTGGAGCAGCAAACATATATGAGCCTAGATGTCTTCAACATTGGGAACCAAGATAACAATTATTACTTATTTAATCTCCCTTCGACTAAGCTTTTCACAACACTTTGATCAGCTAAAGTTGAAGTATCACCTAACTGATTATGTTCATTTGCTGCAATTTTTCGAAGTATGCGTCTCATAATTTTTCCGGATCTTGTTTTAGGTAGACCTGAAGAAAAATGAATAAAATCAGGAGTTGCAATAGACCCAATTTTTTTTCTGACCCAATATATTAGATCATTTTTTAATTTATTAGATACAGTTTCTCCCACATTAAGAGTCACGTAACAATAAAGTCCATTTCCTTTTATTTCATGAGGATAGCCTACAACGGCAGCTTCTGCTACTTTTGGATGAGCTACAAATGCACTTTCTATTTCCGCTGTTCCAAGATTGTGTCCTGAAACAATTATTACATCATCAACACGCCCTGTAATCCAATAGTAACCATCTTTATCTCTTTTACATCCATCTCCTGAAAAATATTTTCCATCAAATTGAGAAAAATAAGTGTCTATAAATCTTTGATGATCACCATACACTGTTCTCATTTGCCCTGGCCATGAATCAGCAATGCATAATCTCCCTTCACATTCTCCATTAAGTTCGTTACCATTTTTATCAACCACTAAAGGTTTAATTCCATAAAAAGGTTTTGTTGCTGATCCAGGTTTTAATTCAATAGCACCTGTTTGAGGAGAAATCAAAATACCACCTGTTTCTGTTTGCCACCAGGTATCAACAATTGGGCAAGTTGAATTGCCTGGTACTTTATAATACCACATCCAAGCCTCGGGATTGATTGGTTCTCCAACTGTTCCAATTAGTTTAAGTGACTTTCTACTTGTTTTATTAACAGGCCCATCTCCTTCACGCATAAGAGCCCTAATTGCTGTTGGTGCAGTGTAAAAAATATTAACTTGATGTTTATCTACTACTTGCCAAAAACGTGAAGCATCAGGATAATTAGGCACACCTTCAAACATAACTGTTGTAGCACCATTAGCAAGGGGTCCATAAATAATATAGCTATGTCCAGTTATCCAACCTATATCTGCTGTACACCAATAAATATCATCTTGCTTGTAATTAAAAATATATTCATGTGTCATTGATGCATAAACTAAATAACCTCCAGTTGTATGTAAAACGCCTTTTGGTTTTCCTGTTGAACCTGAAGTGTATAATATAAATAAAGGGTCTTCAGCAGACATTTCTTCAGAAGGGCAATTTGAGCTAACAGAAGAAATAATTTCATCTAAGTATTCATCCCTTCCATTAATCAAATTAATTTTATTTCCAGTGCGCTTAATAACTAAACATTTTTTAACATTTGGACATGCTGACAAAGCTTCATCAGCAATTTCTTTTAGGGGAATAATTTTGCCGCCACGAATACCTTCGTCAGCAGTTATCATAAATTCAGATTGACAATCCTGAATACGTCCAGCAATTGATTCAGCTGAAAAACCGCCAAAAATAATTGAATGTACTGCTCCAATTCTAGCACAGGCAAGCATAACATAAGCTAATTCTGGCACCATAGTTAAATAAATAGTAACTCTGTCACCTCTTTTTATGCCAACTTTTTTTAATGCATTAGCTGTTTTACAAACATTGTTTAATAATTCTTTATAGGTAATTTTTTTTGATAATGAAGGATCATCCCCTTCCCAAATTATTGCAATTCTATCAGGATTAATTAATGCATGACGATCTATACAATTAGTTGATGCATTTAAAGTTCCATCATAATACCATTTGATGTGCACATCTTTTGAGCTGTACTTTACATCTTTTATTTTACTATAAGGTTTAATCCATTTAATTCTTTGCCCATGTTTTTTCCAAAAATTTTCATTATCAGTAATTGATTCTTTATATAAATTTTCATAATCTATTTTATTAATAATAGCATTTTTAGACCATTCTCGATCTATTTTAAAAGTTTTATCTGAGTTCATTACATACCTAGCATAAATAACAAATTATAACCTAGTGCTTAAAAAATTTAAAATCATAAATCACCCATTTTGCAAATAATATTCCATGACTTTTTATCTATTGGCATAACTGATAACCTTGATTGCTTCACCAAAGATATATGAGAAAGTTTTTTTTCAGTTTTAATTTTTTCAAGAGTTATTGGAATTGGAAAAGATTTTTTTACTTTGACATTCACTACGACAAATTTATTTGTTTTATCTGTCGGATCTGGATAATGTTCTTTTGTAACAGAAACAATACCCATTATTTGTTTTTCCTTTACTGAGTGATAAAAAAAACACAAGTCGTTTATTTTCATTGCAATTAAATTATTTCTTGCTTGATAGTTTCTAACACCATCCCACATTGTTGTTTTAGATTTATTTTGATCTAGCCATGACCAGTTGGTAGGTTCTGATTTAATTAGCCAGTAATTCATAAAGCAATTAGTTTATTATTGTTAGTCTTGGATTAGCTTTAAAATCAAGATTCGGTTTAATCTTTGCTTGATGATGTTGTACACATGTCCAGGCGATAATAGCCGCATTGTCCCCACATAACTCTAAAGGAGGAGAAATTAATCTATAACCATTAATTTGACTAAATGATTCTAAAGATTTTTTAATACTTTTATTAGCAGCCACCCCACCTACTATAGCTATATCTTTAATATTGTATTGTTGTTTTCTTAAATTTTTCAAAACCAAATCAGTTTTTTTTATTAATATTTCAATAATTTTTTTTTGAAAAGAAGCAGCAATATTATTTTTAATTTTGTTATTCATTTCTTTTTGATTTTTGACTAATAAACTTACTGCTGTTTTAATACCAGAGAATGAAAAATTAAAATTTTTTTTAAATTCTAAAGGGTGGGGCAATTCATAAACTTCAGAATTTCCAACTATTGCTAATTTTTCTACTAATGGACCACCTGGATACCCAAGTCCAATTAATTTTCCAACTTTATCAAAAGATTCCCCAATAGCATCATCAACTGTTTCGCCTAGTAATTTATACTCTCCAATAGATTTGATTAAATATATTTGTGTATGTCCACCAGTAAGTAAAAGAGTTAAATTAGGAAAATTCATTGAAGTTGAGAAAGCGGGGGATAATAAGTGTCCTTCTAAATGATTAATGGGATAGAAAGGCTTATCTGATCCAATAGCCATAGACTTAGCGATTGTTGAACCAACAAGCAAGCCTCCTATCAGCCCCGGACCACATGTTGCACAAAATATATCAATATCATTTATTGATAGTTTCGCTTCTTTAAATGATTGAGGAATAATATTCTGAAGAATTTGTAAATGCGCTCTAGATGCTATTTCTGGAACAACGCCTCCAAATTTATTATGATCTTCTTGGTTAACAGTAATATGGCTTAAAATTTTCCTTTTATCATCTAAGATAGCTACAGACGTTTCATCACAAGAAGTTTCTATAGCGAATACAAGGATACTCATAAAGTTTCTGATAAATTTGTGCTGTGAAACATACTATGAAAAATGATAAACTCAAATAATATTAATGAATAATTTATTAAATAAATTCTATTTTTTATCCAAACTAACAACTTCTTTTGTATTATTTTTTACTTTGTTATTTCTAGGGTATCTTTTCTTAAAAGCTTATGTACTAGAAAGTAATAATTCTAATTCAGTTTCTGAATTAACAAAAGAATTAAAAATTATTTCAAATACCGTTGAAAATAATTCTAATAATTTAAATATTATTGGAGATACTATTATTAAAAACAATGAATCATTTAATAAAATTACCTCTATTGTTCAAGATTTAAAAAATCATGAGCCAAATAAAGAATTTCTTATTCAAATAAACAAACTTTTTAAAGAAAACAAATTACTCAAGAAAGAGATTGCCAATCTTTCTATAAAAATTAATTCATTAGATAATCAAAATCAAAAACTAGTCAAAAAAGAAGAAAAAGAGGATCTTCCTAAAATTAATTTAATAAATCTTATTAAACTTAAAGTGGAAAATGGAATTAACGTATTAGAAGAAGTTAAATTGCTTCATAATTTAAATCACAATGAAGAAAAGGAAACTTATGTAGCAAAGTTACAAATTTTATCAAATAGAAATTTTATTGGATTAAATAAATTAAATAAAAATTTTGATAAGATTACTTCAGAGTATTTAAATAATTATTATTTCAAAAATAATAATAATTTTATTCGGTATTTATCAGGCATAGTTTCAATTCAACCAAATTTTGATGGAGATATTGAAGATGAAACAATAAAGCTTTTTGTCATAGTCAAAAAAAAGCTTACTGAAAAGGACATAGAGGGAGCACTAAATTATTTATTGGCAATTAATGATAGTAAAATTTTTTTTAAAAAGTGGATAAATGAAGCAAGTTATTTTATTGAATATGAAAAGACTATTAATAAAATCTTAAATTAATTTATGACTAGATATTTATTAATTTTATTTCAGTTTATTTTTTTATTAATTATAGCAAGTTGGGCAATTAAAAAATCTCAACTCGTTTCTTTTACTTTGAATGATTTGGTTGTAACGACCTCATCTTCAGTTTTGATAATTGGCTTAATAATTATTATATTAATAACATTGCTTTTACAGAGAATTGTGTTTTTTTTTAAACAAACAGCACTGAAATACAGAATTAGAAAAGAGAGAGTTAAATATGAAAGAGGATATAATTCTTTTTTATTAGGAATGGTTGCTTTAGCAAATAAAGATTATAAAAAAGCAATTTTAGAAACAAAAAAAATCAGCAAATATTTTAAGGATGAATCCCTTAGTCTTTTGCTAAAATCAGAAACACTTAAGATAGAAAAAAAATTTGATGAATTAAATAGTGTTTATGAAATAATGCTTAAAAATCCTAATACAAATTTACTCGGTTTACGAGGATTAATGGAACAAAATTTGCGCGCACAAGATTTTCATCATGCATTTATATATGGTGAAAAATTATTTAATTTGAATCCTAAGATTGATAAACTTTATGACACATTAATTAATATTATTGGCAAAACACAAAACTGGCAAAAACTTTTTCAAATAAATGATCAAGCTGCGAAACTTAATATTATTGACAAAACGACATACGCAGAGAACAAGTCAATTGCCTTATATGAAATAGCAAAAATTAAACAATATAGTTCAGAGAATGAAGCTATTAAATTAATGGAAAAAGCTTTAAAACTTCGAGAATATTTTACACCTTATGTTTCTTTATATATTCAATTATTAATTGCTGGTAAAAAACTATTAAAGGCAAAAAATTATTTAAATAAAGCATGGAGCAGATTGTCACATCCAGAATTAAAAAATGAGATTAAATTATTATCCAAAACTCTGAAAGTTTCTTATTATGAACTCTCAAAATATATTACCTCTAATACTTCCCATACTTTTGATTCAAAAATATTGCTAACTGAATCATTAATTGAAAACGAAAATTGGTCGGCAGCAAAAAAACAGTTGAGTTCTCTTTTGGAACATAAACCACAAAAAGAGGTTTGTTTATTAATGGCTAAGATAGAAGAAGGAGACACCAATAATCCTCAAAAAATAAATTCTTGGATTTCTAGGGCTAATTTTGGAAAACTAAATAAAATTTGGATATGTCGTATTAGTAATATTTCGCAAACAGAGTGGGCTTCAGTTTCAAAAGGTGGTTATTTTAATTCCTTAGAATGGGAGTATCCTATTAATAATTCGGAATTAACTTCATCTAATCTTGAAACAAATTCAATTGAATATATAGATAACTAATTAATGAATATCAAAAATCCAACTTTTTTTATTGGCTATGATTCAAAAGAAGATATTGCATATAGGATTTGTAAACAATCATTACTAAAAAAATCATCTATTAAAATTAACGTACTAGCTTTAAAACTTTATGAACTGATAGCTAAAAATTATTATAAAAGATCCGTTGACCCTTTGGCATCAACAGAATTTACGTATTCACGTTTTTTTGTACCTAGTTTAATGAACTATAAAGGTTGGGCAGTTTTTTGTGATTGTGATTTTTTATTTTTAAATGATGTTGCAAAGCTATTTCACGATTTATCAAATGATAAAGCAATTTATTGTGTTCAACATGATTATAAGCCAAAAGAAAAACATAAAATGGATGGTCAACAACAAACAATTTATCCTCGAAAAAATTGGTCTAGTTTTATCGTTTTTAATTGCTCTCATCCAAGTAATAAAAAATTGAATATAGATGTGGTGAATAAAGAAACAGGTTCTTACTTACATCAATTTCAATGGCTAAAGGATGATGAAATAGGATCTTTAGATGAAAGATGGAATTGGCTTGAGGGATGGACTTCTAATCATAATAAGTCTAGCCCCTATGCAGTTCATTATACTAGAGGCGGGCCTTGGTTTGATGAGTGGCAAGATGTTGAATATGCCGAAGAATGGATAAAAGAAAGAGATAATTATATAAATAATAAATATAATCAGATTCTTTAATTTTTTTTAATTAAATCTTTTTTGATTTTTTCTATAGTTTGCTCCCATCCATTAAGATAAGGATATAGTCTAATACTAGAATACCACGGAGTTGTTTGATATGGCTGATTCCAATAATGAAAAACAGCATGATTTTTTGGTTTAATTAGCCATGTCGGCACTCCTAAAGCACCAGCGATATGGGCCGTGGTATTGCTAACTGAGATTAACAAATCTAGATTTATTAACAAAGATGATATAGCCTCAAAATCATTAAAAAGATCTACTTCTTCGAAATTTATAATATTTATCTTGTAATTTCTATAGAAACTTTTGATTTCTTTTTTAGTGTCTCCATATTGTAAATTTATAAATGTATAATCTTGTAATTTAAAAAGAGGGACAAGCATTTTCAAATCTAAAGATTTAGCCGAACCATAATTTTCATTTTTACTATACCAAGAAATTCCTATTTTCTTTTTATTATCAATTCGTGCTAATTTTTTTTTAAAAATATTATCTTTTTTTTTATCACTAAATAAAAAATGTTTTTTGGGGAAATCTTTTATATTATTTCTGTACAATCTCCCAAGACTACCTGCATATATAACAAAATCAAAATCTTTTAAACTTTCTTCATTTTTTGAAAAAGCATTGTAAGGAACAAAATTATTTAAACTATCAAACGATCTTTCAAAAAGTGAAATTAATCTCGGATCTGTTTCAATTTTTGATCTAGGAAGATTTTTAAGTAAATCAGGATACATAGAAGCATATAATATTTCATCTCCAGCACCCTGTTCCTTAATAACTAATATTGTTTTATTTTTATCAAGTTTTTCTCCATTCCAAAGTTTGTCTCTTGTATTGTGTATATGGTCATTTTTAACTTTAAATTCATCTAATTTTAATCTTCCATCATGCATCTCCCATGCTTCTTTGTATTGTTGAAGAGCTAGAAGGAGTATTGAATAATTTTTACTTAATTTATTGTTTTCAGGATTTATAGTGTAAGATCTCTTATAGTAATCTTCAGATTTTTTATAATCTTTTAAAAAAGCATAAGCACAGCCAATATTAAATAAAAGTTCATTATTTTTTTTGTCTATTTTTAAAGCTTTAAAATAATAACTTAATGCTTTTTTATAATATCCAGTTTCGCTATAATGATTTGCAATATTGTTTAATGCATCTAAATGATTTGGATCTTTATCAAGTACTATTTTATAATATTTTAAAGCTAGATCTCTTTTATACTGAAGTGAATAACATCTGCCAAGATTATTATATGTTGAAATATATTCTGGATTAGCTTCAATTACTTTTTTAAATATTTTTTCCGCATCTTGTATTTTTTTAAGTTCTAAGTAAATCATCCCGAGAGTGTTTAAAGCAATGAAGTCTTGTGAATTTTGTTTTAATGAATCTATGATATATTTTATTCCTTCATCAGGTTTTTTTAAGTTTAAAAAAATTAATGCTTTGTCTCGCAATGCTGGTTGATAATTATTTTTAATTTTTAATACCTCATCAACTAATACTAATGCATCTTCAAATTTTTTTTGTTTTATTAAAATTAGATATAAATTAAATCTAGAACGCCAGTGAGTTTTGTCTTTTCTTATTATTTCATTATAGTTTTTTATTGCTAAATTGATTTTTTCAGTATTTTGATACATTAAAGCTAAATTATATCTAGCGACATTGTCAGAGGGATGTTTGACTAAAAATGAATTTAATTGATTTATAGAATCAGTTTTTTTCCCTTTTTGAAAATCAGTTATAATTTTGTTAACTACTGAAGAATTATAAGAAAGAGACATAAAAAAACCCAGCTATAAAGCTGGGTAATAATATAATTAAAATTTATCTATTAAAAGCAGTTTATCTACGTTGACCAAACAATCGCAATAACATGATAAAAAGATTAATAAAATCTAAATAAAGTCTAAGGGCGCCCATTAGAGCCTTTTTCCCAGCAACACTTTCGGAATCACCAGCATAATACATTTCTTTGATACGTTGTGTATCATATGCTGTGAGGCCAACAAATATTAAAACACCAATCACTGAAATAGCAAAATACATCGCACTACTTTGCAGAAATAAATTTACCAAACTTGCAATAATAATACCTATAAGTCCCATAAAAAGGAAACCGCCTAATTTGGTTAAATCTTTTTTTGTTGTATAGCCATATATACTCATTGCTGCGAAAGTGCCTGAGCTAATAAAAAATACTCTTGCAATTGATGCTTGGGTATAAACTATAAAAATAGAAGCGAGAGATAGACCCATCACAATAGAAAAAATCCAGAATGTTATTTGTGCACTGGAAAGACTAATTTTATGTAATCTAGCACTAAGATAAAAAACAAATCCAAGTGGAGCTAGCATAACTACCCATTGTAGAGGTGAATTAAAAAGCAAGTTTCCAAGTGAAGTAACACCAATTATTTGTCCTACTTCATTGGAAATAATTGATGCTTTCCCGAAAAAATAAGAAACAAAGCCAGTTAATAATAATCCTGTAGTCATATAGTTGTAGACTTTAAGCATATATGCTCTTAAGCCCTCATCAATGACTGCTTGGTCAGCTGTTTTTGTGAAAGATTTTTGGTTAAAGTCTAAAGCCATAAAATTCTCCTTTAAATTACTCCTAATATTGCTATAAATCTGACATTTTCAAGATATTTTCGAAAAAAATTATAATATTATCAAAATTAATGAAATATAGAAAACTTAGTACTACAAAAATTGACGTAAGTGTAATTTGCTTAGGAACAATGACATTTGGCGAGCAAAATTCTCAAATAGAGGGTTTTAAACAAATGGATTATGCAGTTGATCAAGGTATTAATTTTTTTGATACAGCAGAGTTATACCCAGTTATGCCAAGAAAAGAAACCTATGGTAATACTGAAAAAATTATAGGTAATTGGTTTAGAGAAAGGGGCAGTAGAAACAAAATTATCCTTGCAAGCAAAATAGCCTCAAAATCTGAAGGTTTGGAGTGGATTCGAGGAGGAAAAGATAATATTCGGTTTGATAAAACAAATATGAATATTGCTGTTGATGCAAGCCTTAAACGTCTTCGAACAGATTATATAGATCTATACCAACTTCATTGGCCAGAGAGAAAAGTACCTTTATTTGGAAAATTAAACTTTGAATATGATCCAAACGATAATGATTGGACAATTATTGAAGAAGTTTTAGAAAATTTAAATGATTTAATAAAATTAGGTAAAATTCGTTATGTAGGTCTTTCTAACGAAACTCCCTGGGGCCTTATGAAATTTCTACAGGTATCAATAACAAAAAATTTACCTCGCATGATTTCTATTCAAAATGTTTATAATTTAGTTAACCGTGTTTTTGATGTAGCAAACTCTGAAGTATCAATAAGAGAAAACTGCGGACTTCTAGCATACTCTCCACTTGCTGGGGGTAGGCTAAGTGGAAAATATATGCACAGTCAGAAACCAAAAAATGCTAGATACACTCTTTGGCCAAGCAGATTTTCTAGACATCATACCAGACGTGGAGAATTAGCTATAACTAAATATGTAGAGCTTGCAAAAAAATATAATATTGCTCCATCAACATTCGCTAATTCTTATGTTAATAATCGACCATTTGTCACTAGCAATATTATTGGGGCAACTACAATGGATCAATTAAAAGAAGATATAAACAGCATAAACATTACTTTAACTGAAGAAATGTTAAAAGAAATTGAAAATATTCATCTATCAGATCCTAATCCTTGTGTTTAGATAAAAATTAATTTTGAATTAAGTTAATATTATCGGAATATAAATATCCTTTATTTTATTTCAGCTATAATTTTCCCGATTGTTTTTTTTGCATGATTATATAATGGTTCTTCAGACCAATATTCCAATGATTTTTCTTCTTTGTGTGAAAGTAAATTTAATTGCGAAAATATTTTCATTGTTATTGATGGTTTTGCTCTATCATTTCCATCTAGAACTTTAATGACCCCACCAATTTTTTTGGAAAAATCTGCAAAGAGCAATACTCCTTCAGCTCCTCCTTTACAAAATATTCTCCCTTTTGTAATTTTTATAATTTCACTATCAAAACTATTACCACCACCAATAAGTTCAGGAAATTTGTTAATAGATAATAAAATTGTATTAATTGCCTTGGAGTATTCATTATTATTATTCTTTTCTTTAATAAGATTTATCATAGAATCAGATAAATGATTTAGTAAGAAAGCATATTGAGGAGCACTACATCCATCTATACCAACACAATTTTTGTTTATTTTTGAACCCATAAAAATTTCAAGAGATTCCCGTATTAATCTTTGATAAGGATGATCAAAATCAACATAATTTTTATAACTCAAATTATTAGCCAAGCATCCGCTAATCATCCCTAAATGTTTGCCTGCGCAATTATTATGAAGTTGTGTAGGAGTTTCACCACCTAAAAGTAAATTATTACTAGACGGAAGATCTATTGGATTGTGTATTCCGCATTTAAGGTCTGCTATACAAATATTGATTTTGGTTATCCACTTATTTAATACACCTAAATGTTGAGTTTCGCCTTTATGAGAGGAACAAGCTATAGCTATATTTTTTTCATTTAATTTAAATTTAATTGGAGCATTAGAGTTAATAAATGGCAGTGCTTGAAAAATTTTTATAGAAGATCGAGGATATATAAAATCATTTTCATTATTTGTTGATAATATAATATTTCCTTCGATATCTTTAATTGAACTAATTATTTGATGTTTGCTTTCGATTAATTTACCACGGTATACATTTACTGATAGAGAAACCATATCTGATTATGCCACGGAAATTTTGTTTTGTCAGTTTGATTATATAGTTAAGACAAAATTTAATAATGAATTCATAAAATGGCAATATTTAATAGCAGAGGAAAAAAAATTAAAAAAATGTTCTATTTTCTGTAATTGATAAAGACTAATAAGATGTGTTATATCATGAATTAATTATTCGTTATTTCAAAAACATGAAAAAATTATTAATTTTATTATTTTTTAATATAACTCTTTATGTACCACATATTAGTGCTGATGAATTAGAGTCTGGAAAATGGAACTTTATTGTTGAAGATGATTATTGTTATGTAGGTAGCAAACCAACTATTACAGAAATTGAAGAAGGAAAAAAAAGAGATATTACATATATCCTTGTTTATCGAATTAATAAAAGCCCTGATGCAATTGTTCAAATTGAGGCAGGCTATCCATATGATCAAAAAAAGACTGTTGAGGTTAAAATAGATAAATCTTTATATAAATTTTTTTCTGAAGAAGAAACACCTGAGACAGCTTGGACTAAAAAAGATCAAGAAGTTATTTTTGCTATGAAAAAAGGCATTACATTGATCGTAAAAGGTTATTCTTCTAGAGGAACTATTACTATTGATACTTATACTTTAAAGGGATTCACTGCAGCCTATAATAAACTTACAAAAGATTGTTAATATATGCCTAAAAAAATTGTACTAGCCTATTCTGGCGGTCTTGATACCAGTGTTATACTTAAGTGGCTTCAGTTAAATTATAATTGTCCAGTTGCAACTTATACTGCTGATATTGGCCAAAGTGATTGTTTTGATGAAATTAAATCAAAAGCAAAAAATCTAGGCGTACAAGAAATTTATATTGATGATTTAAAAGAAGAATTTGTAAAAGATTATGTTTTTCCTATGTTTAGAGCTAATGCACTTTACGAAGGCTTTTATCTTTTAGGCACTGCTATTGCTAGGCCACTTATTGCTAGAAAACAAGTTGAATATGCAAAAAAAATTGGTGCTGATGCAGTAGCACATGGCTCAACAGGCAAAGGTAATGATCAAGTGAGATTTGAAATAGGCTATTATGCAACTGACCCAAGTATAGAAATTATAGCTCCATGGAGATTATGGGATTTTAAATCTAGAAAAAATTTAATAGAATTTGCTCAAAAATATCAAATTCAAGTATCAAAAGATAAAATTGGAGAACCACCATTTAGTGTTGATGAAAATGTTTTACATACATCTGCAGAAGGTAAAGTATTGGAAAATCCTTGGCTATCTCCCCCAGATTATATTTTTTCAAGAACTAAAAATATTGAAGATACTCCAAATAAAGCCGAAGAAGTAATTATTTCTTTTAAGAATGGAGATCCAATAAAAATTAATGAGCAGACTTTTGGTCCATACAATATTTTACAAAGGTTAAACAAACTAGGTTTTAAGCATGGTATTGGAAGAGTAGATATGGTTGAAAATAGATTTATAGGCATGAAATCCAGAGGTATTTACGAAACTCCAGGGGGCACAATTTTATATCATGCACACCGTGCTATTGAGAGTATTACACTTGATAGGAAAACAACACGTAACAAAGATCATATTGTTTCAGAATATGCTGAATTAATTTACAATGGCTTTTGGTTTAGCAAAAAAAGAAAACAATTCCAAGAAATTATTGATAACAACAAAAGTAATGTCAATGGAGACGTTAAATTAAAATTATTTAAAGGAAATGTTATTTTGTTGGGCCGTAAATCAGAAAATAGCTTATATGATTTATCAAAAGTTTCTTTTGAAAATAATCAACAAAAAGACCAAAAATTTGCTGAAGAGTTTATCAAATCCCAATTTTTAAAAATTAATTAATATGGGTTATGGTGACTCAATAATGGTTACAGGTATGGCGAAAGCTGCAAAAAAGAAGTATCCAGATTATCAAATTATTGTGGGTGATAGAAAAAAACTTTTATCCTATTATGATCACATTATTTTTAACAATAATCCTAATATCACTGTAGAGTCTGAGATTGATCTTTCAAAAAGAACTATTTGGATTGAAGAATATCAAGGAAAAAGAAGCTATGTAAGTAATGCAGATAAAAATAAATTTTATTGGAATGAAAAATATAGAGCATTTAAAGGAGAATTTTTTTTTACTCATAAAGAAATAAGATTTGCTCAATCTATTATTAATAAAATAAAAAAAATATCTAATACAAAATTAAAAAAAATAATTTTTATTGAACCTTCTAGAAATACGTCTCATAAAAATGCAGATAAAAATAATGGAGAAGAAAACAAAAAATGGGAGATAAAAAAATGGCAAAAGGTAGTTCATTATTTTAAAAATAAAATTTTATTTATACAATCAACTTATAAAAATTGTGAAATTTTAGACGGAGTTTATAATTTTGACTTAAGTTTTAGAAAGGCTTGCGTTGTAATGAGTTTGTGCAATTTTTATCTTGGGTGGGAAGGTGGTTTTAGTCATGCAGCAGCTGCTTTAGATAAAAAAGCAGTTGTATTATTTGGCGGCTATATTCATCCCAAAACTACAGGTTATAATTTTCATCACAACATTTATATAGATATCGCAGGCTCTCCTTGTGGCATGAGAACATATTGTAAGCATTGTGAAGAGTGTAGAAATCTTATTACAACTGATCAAGTAATAAATAAAGTTGAAACAATGTTGGCTAGTTAAAGTGCAAAAGTGCAATAGTAAATTATTGATATTTTTTAAAATCATCATTTATACCAAAAGAATGATATTTTAATTTTTTATTTTCAAAATAAGAACATACTAAAAAAATTTTTAAATTATATTTATTAGATAAAGCCGAAATAAAACCCCACCACCATTTTGGATGAAATAAAGAAACATGCGCGTTTCTTCCATCATCTAATATAATATGGGCAGGATAACAAGCTATGTTTAAAAAAACAATTTTTTTTGAAAAAGAAAGAATTTCATCAATAACCCAATTTAAATCTTGATAAGGGATATGCTCTAAAACATCTATTGAAATAACAATATCAAATTTTTTATCTTTAGGTTTACAAAATTCGATAATACCTGGATCATATAAAGTTGGATTAATATTCCAAAAATCTTTCAGAGGTGGAAAAATTTTATTATTAAATTTTCTTTCCTCAAAATAAAAATTACCTTTTCCTGAACCATAATCCAACATAGTTTTACAATTGTTTTTCTTTATTAGTGTTTGTATAAAATCAGCGAAAAAAAGTGTGGCCCAACCGTTATATGTCTCTTCAGGTAATTTTTTTTGGTTATTACGTTTAAAAGAACCTTTTAAATGAATTTTCTTATAAATTTCTGTTAGTTTTATATAGTCAGGAGATGGGTTTTTAGAGTTAAACATTTAAATTTGAATTTTTAAAAGCAATTGTAGTATTTCTTAGTAAGCAAGCTATAGTCATTGGCCCAACACCACCTGGGACTGGAGTAATAGCCGAAGCTTTTTTAAAAGCTTCATTATATTTTACGTCACCAACTAGAACTGTTTTCTTTTCTCCATTTATTTCAACTTCAATTCTATTAATGCCAACATCAATTACTATTGCGCCTTCTTTTATCCATTCACCTCGAACTATTTCTGGTTTTCCAACAGCAGCAATTAAGATATCCGCATTATTACATATTTTAGGTAAGTTATTTGTTTTAGAATGAGCGATAGTAACAGTACAAGATTCTTTTAAAAGGAGTTGAGCCATTGGTTTGCCGACTATATTTGATCTGCCAATAACGACAGCATTCTTCCCAACTAAATCAATCTTTAGTCCTCTTAACATTAATAGACAGCCATATGGGGTACAAGGAATTAGAAGATTGTTATCATTATTACTTGCAATAGATAATTTGCCAACATTAACCGGATGGAAACCATCTGCATCTTTATCAGGACTAATTGCATCTAAAATAGTCTGCTCATGTATTTGTTTAGGCAAAGGAAGTTGCACCAAAATTCCGTTAACATTACTTTGTTTGTTAAGATTATTAATAAGATCTAACAAAAGCTCTTGTGTTATAGTTTCATCTAAATGATGATCAATTACTTCTATTCCCACCTCCAGTGCATTTTTTGTTTTTGCTTTAACATAAACGCTACTAGCTGCCACATTACCAACTTGAACAACAGCTAATCCAGGTACACTTCCATATTTTTTTTTAAGTTCAGTAATTTCTTTTTTTAGTTCGTTTCTAAGATTGGAAGCAATTTTTTTACCATCGATTATTATAGACATAAATTACCTTGGCCAATATTCAATTAATAAACTTTGTAAAAACCATAATAGTAGATAGACAATTATAGGTGAAATATCTATGCTTCCAAAGAAAGGAACAAATTTTCTTACTAATCTTAAGCTTGGTTCGCATAATTTATATAGAGTCTGCATTGCACTAAATACGAAACGATTTGAAGTATTGATTATATTAAAACTTATTAGCCAAGCTGCAATAATATATATTAATAAAATAAATTTATATAGATTAATAATTTGTATTATAAGTCCTAATAATGAATTCATTTTATTGAAGAATATTTTTTAAAAGTATCATTTATTTCAATACATCTGTGCACCATTTTATTATTGTCTGCAAGAAAATTGCAAAAAGCAATAATTTTTATTCCTTTAAATTCCATAGCGCATTTAATAAGCTGCTTTTCCCACCAATCATAGGTTTGAATATTAATATGTGCGTTTTGACCATTAGGTAATATGGCGCTTGCTTCATAACAAGCAACGTCTATAAAAACAATTTTTTTTGTAAGTGAAAAAAAATCTCTTAAAACCCAGTGAATATCAAGGCTTGGAATATGCTCTAATACATCTATACAAATTGTTAAATCAACTTTGTTATTCGTTAGTTTATTATATTTTTCATAACAGGGATCATAAAGATTGACTTCAACATCCCAGTAATCTTTTAAGCATGGATAAGTAGACTTGTTTGTTTGAAAACCTTTGTGATAATATTTTGCTTTACCACATCCATAATCTAATAAGCTTTTACACTTATTTATATCAATAATCTTTTTTATAATTTTTACAAATTGTCTTGTTGAAATTCCATCATATGCATTTTCTTTACTTATAAATTTGTCTAATCTATTAAATCCGTTTTTATGCATTTCTTTATAGCAATCTATATTCTGCATATATTCTTTTGAGGGATTTTTTTTAGAAAAGATCATTAATTCAATTATTATAAGAAAGGAATGATGTTATTTTTAACAATTTCTTTTGTTATTGGTCCTACATGTTTAAAAATAATTTCTCCTTGCTTATTAGTTAGAAAAGTTTTCGGCAAAACAAGAACATCAAATTCCAAACCTATATTTCCTTTATAGTCAGTACCAATAAAGCCATAAGGATTTCCTTCTTTATTTAAAAAATTAATAGCGTCTTCTTTTTTGTCTTTGTAATTTATGCCAATAATTAATAAATCAGGAAATCTATTTTTTAATTCAATAAATAATGGATGTTCTATTTTGCATGGAGCACACCAAGAGGCAAAAAAATTTATTAATGAAATTTTATTATTAATATCCTGATTTGATAAAATGATAGTTTCATCCATCAAGCTTGAAGTTGCAAATTCAGGAATCTTTTCATTAGAATAATTATTGTTCCAATGTTGATTTTCTTTGAGTTGTTTTTTTATAGATGCAGGCATGTAATTTTCATCATGTTTCGCAAAAACTTTTTCTGCTTTTAATTTATTTTTTTTAATTAAGTATCCTTCTGCAACCGCTCCTTTTTCCTCACGAAAAAGATCAGGTAGAATGCCTTGATATTCAACAAATATATCTTTTTCATTATCAGTAATAATAAAAGTTATAAAATGACTATTATTTAACTTATTATTAATGGAACTTTTTTTTATAAAACCACCTATTCTTACTTTTTGATTTATTTGTAGATCCGACTCAAGTAGTTCAGAGGGAGTATAAAAAAAAATTAAATTCTTTTTGGAGTTATTTAATATTAAAATGACTGCTCCTGCTATCAAGATTAAGGACAATAAGATAATAATTAATCTTTGTATTTGAATGGTCACTTTTGATTTTTCTCTAATTTTTTAAGTTTCTTAAAAGAGATAATTGCAAGTATTCCCAAAAGCAAAAAAGTAGTAAAATAAGAAGAAAAAATATACCAAAAATACATATTATTGCTCATATCAAATTTTTGTTAAAATAAATTATTTTTGTGTAGAGACTAAGAGACTAATAGTCTTAATTTATTTACAAAAGTTGTTTTCTATCCAATATTTCAGATTTTATTCTGACAATAGCAAGTAACAAGCCAATTAAACTGAAAGAAATTGTCATAATGATTAATGGCCATAACATAGCAGGGTCTATAGATGGCGATGAAAATTTACTTATACTTGCTGGTTGATGGAGTGTATTCCACCAATCAACAGAAAATTTTATAATAGGAAGATTAATAGAGCCAATTATAATAAACAAAGCTGTTATTTTTTCTCCTACTTCTAAATTAGTAAATGAATGTCTTAAAAATATTATTATTAAATAAATCAAGAAAAGAATAAACACTGATGTAAGTCTAGCATCCCATACCCACCATGTGCCCCACATAGGTTTGCCCCATAATGATCCTGTAATTAAACAAATTAAAGTAAAAACAGCTCCAATAGGCGCTACAGCTGTGTTAATAATAAAACCAAAAGGTATTTTAAATGCAAGAGCAACAATACTATAAATTGTCATTATAAAAAAAGTTAATAGAGATAGCCATGCAGCCGGCACATGTACATACATTATTTTTACAGTTGACCCTTGTTGATAATCATCCGGTGATATAAAAAAGATAAAAATTAGACCTATTAAGAGACTTATAATAGATAATGAAACGAGAGGTTTAAAAATAAAATCTGCAAATTTAGTAAATTGACCAGGATTAATAAAAATTTTAAACATTATTTATTTCTTATTGCTATCTTAATACAAGTTGCACTAATCCATGGTGTTATAGCTAAAAATAGCATCAGTATTCCAAGCAATATATTTAATTGAGGTGTCACAAGTACAGTAGTTGAGTTAATAATATTTACGCTAAATATTATTATAGGAATACTAAATAAAATTATTATTACGCTTCCAATTGCAAAGTTTTTGTTATTAAGTAAATTCATTGAACCAGAAATTGATGATAATGCAGTTAAAATTGGAGAACTAATTATAAAAGTTAAAATTAATAAAATTATTTTGTCTGTAGTTACATTTAAAATTAGACAAACTATTGGTATAATAATAAGGAAAGGAAGTTGAAAAAAAACCCACGCTGTAATTATTTTAATAATTACTATTAATTCTAAAGAGATACCACTTATATAAAATAAAATTAAATTACCATCATTAAAATCATCTTGATATAATTTTTTTAAAGATAAATTTGTGCTCAATAATATTAATGTCCAAATTATTCCTATGCCAATTTGACTATATATTGCTTTATCAGGACCAATCGCAAAAACAAAAATTAAAACTCCTAAAATAAAAAACACAATTACAGTCAATACATTGTAAAAATTTCGAAAAGTAATCAAATATTCTCTAAGAAAAATAGATATAATTGATCTAAATATTAGCATAATGTTCCAATGGCAAATCTTCAATGCTCGTGATTGGAGGATAAAAATGTGAAGAAAATATAACCATTCCTCCATTTTGAGAGTGATTTATTAAAGTTTCATTAAAAATATTTGTTGTTAGTTCATCGAGACCCGAATATGGTTCATCCAAAATCCAAAGTTTTTTTTGTTCTATCATTAGTCTACATAATTCTAACTTTCTAATCTCACCATATGATAGGTATTTTACCATTACATTTTTATAAATGTTCAGCTGCAGTAAATTTAATAGTGATTCGATCATTTGATCACTTATTGATGACAAAAATAGTTTTTTCCAAAATAAAATATTTTCATAAATAGTCATATCTATTTTCGAAGTATTAGTATCCATTATATATGTGAAGTTTTTAAAAAAAAGATGTGAGTCTTTTTTAATATTTTTACCATTCCAATAAATTTCTCCAGTTGAAGGAACTAAAATGTTTGACAGTATTTTAATCAAAGTTGTTTTTCCTATTCCATTCCTGCCCTTAATTTGAATTATTTTTTTTGGAGATAATGAAATATTTATATTGTGAAATATGGTTTTGGAACCTCTTTTAAAAGACAGGTTATTAGTAAGTAACATACTATATTGAAATAATGTTAAATATTATTTTAAATAATCATAAAAATTTAATGTGACAACACATAAAAAAACGGGGCTGAAAACCCCGTTTTTTGAGATTTAAATCTCTGGTCTTAAGAAAAAGAGAGCTTAAAGTAAGTCGCTTTTTAACAGAGTTAAATAAGCTACCTTTTTCTTCTTTTAGCAGCTTTTTTCTTTTTCTTAGGAGCTGCTCTTCTTTTAGCAGCTTTTTTTCTTTTAGGTGCAGCTTTTTTTCTTTTAGGTGCAGCTTTTTTTCTTTTAGGTGCAGCTTTTTTTCTTCTAGGTGCAGCTTTTTTCTTCTTTGCAGCTTTTTTTCTTTTCTTTGCCATTTAATGCTCCTTGTAGGTTGTTATTGTGGAGGAACCAATCCCCCCTTAGTCACATATGTGCGACAAACATAAAAGGCTATTTATATTTCCCAAAAGTTTCACCTAAAGTCAATAATTTACTCTTGTAATAATTTTTTAAAAATAATTTTTTCTTTTTAAAAAAAATATATATTTACAATAAAAGAATTTTTGGAATAAATTATTAATTTAAACATTAATTTTTCCCAGAAAACTAATAAGTTTTTTGATTTATTTGTAAAAAAATGTTTTTTAAAAAAACAAGTTACTTAATGTAAAATATTGCAATATACTTATATTTATGTCTTCAATTGATTCATTTAAAACCCTAAATAAACTAAATATAGATAGTAAATCGTACTCTTTTTATGATTTAAATATCTTAGCAAATCATTTTAACTTTGATTTAAAAATTATTCCAGCTTGTAAAAAAATTCTTCTAGAAAATTTAATTAGGAACGAAGACGGCACTATCATTACAGCTGACTTAATTAGTGATTTTTGTAAACAATTAACTGCTCAAGATAATACATTAGAAATATCATTTTTCCCAACAAGAGTGTTAATGCAAGATTTTACAGGTGTTCCAGCTGTTGCTGATTTAGCTGCAATGAGGGATGCTCTTAAAATTAAAAATATTGATCCACAAAAAATAAATCCTTTATCTAGGGTTGATTTAATTATTGATCATTCTGTAATGGTTGATTTTTTTGGAAACCCTAACTCTTATAAACAAAATGTTGAGAAGGAATTTTTAAGAAATAAAGAGCGTTATGAGTTTTTAAAATGGGGTCAAAGTGCTTTTGATAATTTTTATTTAGTACCACCAGGTGCTGGTATTTGTCATCAAGTAAACTTAGAAAACATAGCTCAAACAATATGGATTAACAAAACTAATAATGAAAATATTATTTATCCCGACTCTGTTGTTGGCACAGATAGTCATACTACAATGATTAATGCTTTATCTGTTTTAGGATGGGGAGTTGGAGGTATTGAAGCTGAAGCGGTAATGCTTGGTCAGCCAATTTCAATGAATGTTCCAAGAGTGGTTGGTTTTGAAATAAATGGTTGTTTAAATGAAGGAGTTACTGCAACAGATCTAGTTTTGACTATAACAGAAAAATTAAGGTCTTATGGAGTGGTTGGAAAATTTGTTGAATTTTGTGGCAATGGTTTAAAAAGTTTAACTCTTGCTGATCGTGCAACAATTTCCAATATGGCACCAGAGTACGGGGCTACTTGTGGTTTTTTTCCAACAGATAATGAAACAATTAATTACCTTGAACTTACAGGAAAAGATAAGCACCAACTTAGTATCATATCTAAATATACAAAATTTCAAAAACTATGGTTTGATGAAAAACTTTCTTACAAATACGATGAATACATTAAATTTAACTTAAATGAAGTCAGACCATCAGTTGCTGGTCCCAAAAGACCACAAGATAAAGTTTTACTGAAGAATGTGTCTCATTCTTTTAACTCTTCATTTAAAGTAAATCCAAAAAAAAAATTATCTACTCATAAATTAGAATCGGGAGATATAGTAATTGCTGCTATTACAAGCTGTACGAATACATCTAACCCCAACGTGATGATTGCTGCAGGAATTGTAGCAAAAAAGGCTGTTGAAATGGGATTGAGAGTTAACCCTTGGGTAAAAACGAGCCTTGCACCTGGAAGCAAAGTTGTTAATGATTATTTAGAAAAATCTGGTTTATCAAAATATCTTAATGAAATAGGTTTTAATCTAGTGGGTTACGGATGTACAACTTGTATTGGTAATTCAGGACCATTAGATCCTTGGATTTCAGAGGAAATAAATAGCAGAAAACTATCAGTTTGTTCAGTCTTATCAGGTAATAGAAATTTTGAAGGAAGAATTCATCAAGAGATAAGAGCTAATTATCTTGCCTCCCCACCATTAGTTGTAGCTTTTGCATTAGCTGGAAATATTAATATTAATTTAGAAACTGAACCTATCGGCTCAACTCATAGTGGTAAAAAAATTTTTCTAAAAGATATATGGCCAACCTCAAAAGAAATTGAAGAAACATTAAGGAATTCTTTATCTAAAGAAATGTTTGTTAATAGATATAAAGAAATTTATCAAGGTGATGATAATTGGTCTAGAATTAGCATTAATGATAATAATACTTTTGAATGGAATGAAATTAGTACCTACATTAAACACCCACCATTTTTTGAAGAAGACTTAATAAATACTAGCAATGGTATCATTGAAGCAAGGATTTTAGCAATGTTAGGAGATAGCGTAACAACTGACCACATTTCCCCTGCTGGGGCAATTGCGTTTGATAGTCCTGCAGGCAAATATCTAGCTGAAAGACAAGTGAATCGAAAAGATTTCAATTCTTATGGTTCTAGAAGAGGCAATCATGAGATAATGGTACGAGGTACTTTTGCAAATATAAGAATCCGTAATGAACTTGTTCCTAACACAGAAGGAGGTATTACACGCTGTTATTTAGATGGAAAAAAAACTTCGATTTATGAAGCTTCAAAGGAATATGCTAAGAAAAAAATTCCACTTATAGTAATAGCAGGACGAGAATATGGAACTGGATCTTCTCGGGATTGGGCAGCCAAAGGAACGCGATTGCTCGGAGTTCAAGCTGTTATAGCTGAATCTTTTGAGAGAATTCATCGTTCTAATTTAGTAGGAATGGGCATTATACCTTTTGAATTTGTAAATGGAGAAAACAGAAAATCATTAAAACTAACAGGTAATGAAAAAATTACGATTAAAGAAATAGATATAATACAACCAAATAAGATTGTTAACTGTGAAATTATTGGGGAAAAAGATATTAGAAAAATTAATTTATTAACTCGTATAGATACATTGATGGAATTGGAATACTATAAAGCAGGTGGAATTTTACAGTACGTTTTAAATTCTATTATAAATAAAACTACTTAAAAAATAATGCAAATAGAAAAAAAAGATAGCAATATATTTGCTATTCTTGGCCCAACCAACACTGGCAAAACTTATTTAGCTTTTGATCGAGTTTTATCATACCAAACTGGAATATTTGGTTTTCCTCTGCGTTTATTGGCACGAGAAAACTATGATAAAGCAATACATAGAGTCGGGACAGATAAAGTGGCTCTATTAACCGGAGAGGAAAAAATTTTTCCTAAAAATGCAAAATATTTTTTTTGCACAGTTGAATCAATGCCAACTAACATTGAGGTTGAATGTGTTGCAATTGATGAAGTTCAATTGGCATCTGATTATGAACGTGGACATATTTTTACAGATAGGATTTTAAATTCAAGAGGATCTTTGGAAACAATTTTTTTAGGTTCGATGACTATTAAAAGTGTGCTAAAGAAATTATTTCCAAAGATAAAAATAGATACACGAGATAGATATTCAAAACTTTTATTTGATAAAAAAGAAAACATTTCAAAATTAAAGCCAAGATCAGCTGTTATAGCATTTAACGTAACTGCAGTTTACGAAATAGCTGAAATATTACGTTCTTATAAAGGAGGAGCTGCTGTAGTGTTGGGCTCCTTAAGTCCAAGAACGAGAAATGCTCAAGTCGCTGTGTATGAAAACAAAAATGTTGATTATATAGTAGCGACTGATGCTATAGGTATGGGGCTTAACTTGAACATTGATCATGTTTCATTTTCATCATTTCGAAAATTTGACGGCCGTTATAACAGAAATTTATTGCCTGCTGAAATAGGACAAATTGCTGGTAGGGCCGGAAGATTTCAGAATGACGGAACTTTTGGATATACAAAAGAAGCAAACTATCTTGATCCAATAATTATTAAGTCTGTTGAAGAACATCAATTTGATGCAGTAAAAAAAATTTATTGGCGTAATTCAAAAATTGATTTTTCTTCAATAGAATCTCTCATTAATTCTTTAAAAAAAAATCCAGAAAAAAATTTTTTTATACATAAGAAAAATGCCGAAGATGAAATTAATTTTCGATCGCTTTCAAAAGATCAAAAAGTAAAAAAATACTTATTTACGACTGATAATATAAAATTACTTTGGGATGTATGTCGAATTCCTGATTTCCAAAAAATTATGCATGATAATTATATTGATTTATTAAAAGATATTTTTTTAAATTTGATAGAAAATGATCTATTTATTTCACAAAGTTGGATTGAGGAACATATATATAAATTGGAGGATTATAGTGGTGGCATAGATGAATTATCTCGTAAGATAGCTAATATCAGAACTTGGACCTATATATCTAATCAATCTAATTGGTTAAAAAATAAAGATTATTGGCAAGAAAAGACTAGAGATATTGAAGATAATTTATCTGATCATTTACATGAAAGTTTAACAAATAGATTTATTGATGTTTCAGCTAATTATTTAGTAAATACTAAAACCCCAGGTGTAGAATCTAAAATTGAAATAAAAGATGATAAATCTATTAATTTAGATGACCAAACTTATGGATATATAAATGGATTTAATTTAAAATTATTTGATAAAATAAAGTCAGTATCTATACTTACACATAATTATGTTAAAAAAACTGCTAGGACTATGATAGAGGAAAGAGTCAACGATTTTATTCATGCCCCTATTGATTCTATTAATCTGGGGAATATTCAAAATTTGAATTTAAGTGATGATATTCGATTATACTGGGGAGATGAACCAGTGGGCTTATTAAAAAAAGGAGAGAATATTTTTTCTCCTGTTGCTGAATTGTTTAGTTCAGAGTTTGTAGAAGCAGAAAAAAAATATTTAATTAAAAGAAAGTTGCAAGAATGGATTGATAATAAAATTAAAGTTACTCTAAAGCCCATAAAAGATAATTTGGAAGATACAATTTTATCAGCAGATGTACGGTCAATTACTTATAATTTATTTAATTTTTTAGGTACAATGCCTATCGAGGATTATCAATCAGATATCAAAAACTTAACTGAAGAAAATAAATCAATGATATCTAAACTAGGAATTCGAATAGGGGTAAAATTTTTTTTTATTCCTAATTTTTTAAAAAAAAGCGCTATAGAACTAAATGCTATTTTATGGCGAATTTTTTATGATGATAGTTTATCTGGTATTTATCCTTTACCAAAAGATGGAAGAGTTTCATTCACGAGTAACATCAATATGCCTAGAACTTATTGGGCAGCTATTGGGTATGTATGTATAGATAATTTTTCTGTTAGGATAGATATTTTTGAAAAAATTTTTTTTATAGCCAGAAAAAAAATAAAAACTGGCCCCTTTTTAGAATCATCTGATTTAATGAATCCGATTGGATGTAATTCTACGCAATTATCAAATATATTATCTTTTTGTGGATTTGAAAATATACTTCTAGGTAATGAAAAAAGATTGTTTTTTTATAAACAAAAAAAGGTTATTCAAAAAAAAATTACTCGCAAAAAATCAGCAAATAAAAAAATTATAAAGCAAAAGATAAAATCAATAAAAACAAAAGAAATAAAAGTTGACCCAAATTCTCCTTTTGCAGTTTTGCAAAAATTACTCTAATAGTAGTTATTATTAAATTATGGAAATCCTTTGTTAGATATTCTTCAAAAGTTTTTTAATCAATCTAATTTGACAAATAATGAAACAGCTTTGCCTGATGAGTTAATGTTGTTATGTGGTATTATGGTAGAAGCTGCTAATATAGACGGCCAGATTAATCAAAATGAAATATTAAAAATTAAAACAGCTTTAGTTAATATTTTTCATGAAGAGCCCAAAGAGGTAGATTCAGTTTTAACTGCTTGTTTAAAACAATCGCAGGAATCAAATTCTCTGCATTCTTTTACTTCAAAAATGAATAAATTGTTTAATGAGGAAAAAAAGATCAATTTATTAGAAATATTATGGGAAATAGTTTTAATCGATGGACATGTTCATGATTACGAGTCAAATTTAATTCGTCGATTGGCAGGTCTCTTATATATCTCAGATGTGGATTGTGGTAATGCTAAAAAAAGAGCTTTAAGTAAACTAAAAATAAATTTAAATTAGAATTTTATGACCTATGTAGTTGATGAAAATTGTATAAAATGCAAGTTGATGGATTGTGTTGAAGTTTGTCCAGTTGATTGTTTTTATGAAGGAGAGAATATGTTGGTGATTCATCCTGAAGAATGTATTGACTGTGGTGTTTGTGAGCCCGAGTGTCCCATCGAAGCTATTCATCCAGATACAGAAGACAATATGGAAAAATGGGTTGAACTTAATAAAGTTTATGCAGACAAATGGCCTAATATAAATGAAAAGAAACCTCCTCCTTCTGATTCAAAAGAATGGGAAAATGTTGAAAATAAATTTGAAAAATATTTTAGTGATAAACCAGGAAAATAAATGAATCCAAAAAAAAACAATGAGTTTAAAATTGGTGAAATTGTTGTTTATCCCAAACATGGAGTAGGAGAAGTTAGAAAAATAGAATCTTTAGAAGTTGAAAGTATTAAGACAAAATATTACGTTGTTCAAATGGAACAAGATAAATTGATGATCAGAGTACCTTTAGATAAACAAGAAGAAGTTGGACTTAGAAAAATTGCATCTAAAAAAATACTTAATAAAATTTTTGATACTCTTAAATTAAAACCAAAAATTAGACGAATAATGTGGAGCAGAAGAGCGCAAGAATATGATGCTAAAATATTCTCAGGTGATCCATTAAGGATCGCAGAAGTGATAAGAGATTTATTCCGCAAAAACAATCAACAAGAACAGTCTTATAGCGAAAGACAAATGTTTCAAGTTGCACTTGAAAGATTGGCTAGAGAAGTTGCTGCTATTGAAAAAACAGATTATTTTCAGGCGACAGAAAAAATAGAAAACACTTTGTTAACTAAATAACTAATTGTGCAAAGCAATTCAAAATTTGCAGAATTAAAATGTTGCAATAATATTTGGGCTATTGGATCAATACATTCTCATCTTGATTCTTTTGAATTAATTAAGAATCATATTATAAAAAATTTTTCAAAAAATGATAAAATAGTTTTTTTAGGAAATATTATAGGTTTAGGTAATAATGCAAAAGAAACTCTTTCTAGTGCAATTGATTTACGTAATCAACTAATGTCAAATTTTTTTTTAAAAAATGAAGATGTGATATTTTTACGAGGAGCTCAAGAAGAAATGTTTTTAAAATTATTACAGCTTCAAACTGCTCCAAACCCGTATGAAATTGTAAAATGGCTATTTGAACATGGAGTTGATAAAACAATTCGTTCTTATAATATGAATATAACTGAAGTTCATGAGATTGCTACACAAGGCACAATTTCTATTAGTAGATGGACTTCTAAGCTAAATAAAACAGTTGCTTCAGTCAATGGGCATAAAGAATATTTTTCCAATTTACATCATGCAGCTTTTGCAGATACAAAAAAAATTCTTTTTGTTAATAGGGGAGTAGATATAACTAGGCCTTTATCTGCTCAAAATGATTGTTTTTGGTGGGGTTACCATAATTTTTCTAAACTTGATAAGCCCTACAATACTTTTAAAAAAATTGTTAGAGGTTATGAACCATCTTTAAATAAGAATTTAGAGGATATTAAAAAGAAAATTGTTTGTTCCTTATACCAAGGCCCTTTATCAAATAATAAAATTATAGCTGGTTTATTTAATGATTCTGCTGAAATTCTTGATTTATTTGTTTCTAAGTGATCTAATAATAAGTCAATTTTATTTATAATATCATGTGTAATACAAAAATTTTTTTGTTATCAATAAACTGTTAAATTTATATGAAAAAGCTTGTTTCCATAATTATTATTTTTTTTTCAACCCATGTTATAGCGGAGGGGTATGATGTATTTGGTATTGGAGTTTATGATGTTAAATTTGATGAAAGTAAAACAAATGAAGCAGTTGATTTTAGGTTTGAAAGAAGATTTGATAAATCGTTACTAGCAATTGGTCCTGAAAATTATGATTTTTTTAATTTAAAACCTTTTATTGGATTTGAAACAACCTCTGACCGTGCATCATATTTTTTAACTGGAATATATCTTGAAGATAATGTTGGCACTTTATTTGCAGGTGAATCTTCAAATTTTATATTTACACCAAGTGTTGGAATAGGAGCTTATGATGATGGTAACGGCAATGAATTAGGCCATACTATTGAGTTTAGAACTACTTTAGAAATAAGTTATGAATTAAAAAATAAAAATAGAATCGGTCTTTCTTACGGACATATTTCTAATGCAAATCTTGGGGATAATAATCCAGGTGTTGAAATAATAAGTTTCTCTTATCAAGTTCCATTTAAATAAATTTATATTACTACCTTTTGTTTTCCAATAAATTCTAAAAAAATAGATTCTAATTTATCAATTTCATAATTTTTCATATTTAAATTAATTTCTGATTTAATATTCTTGCCGTTGGGCGTGGAAAAAAAAATGTGTAACAAAGGGCTGAGCAATCTAAAAATAGAATCATGACCAATTCTGTTTTTTATGTAATCAAAATATTCAATTATAATATTTTGATAAATATTGTTATTATTAGTTTGATTAAAAAATAATTTATCTATATTTGAAAGACAAAATGGATCAACCTTAATAAGCCTACCAAGCATAACTCCATCAAATTTTTTAGATAATTTGTATGCATCATCTAGGCTGTTAATTCCACCATTTAAGATAAATTGGATATAAGGATAATTTTTTTTGATTCTATAAACAAAATCATAATTAAGTGGTGGAATAGTCCTATTTTTTTTTGGATTTAAACCATTTAATATTGCATTTCTAGCATGCACATAGATAATTTTTATACCACTTTTGATTATTTCATCAATAAATTCGTGAAAAAAATCATAATTAAATTTATTTCCAATTCCTATTCTGCATTTCATTGAAACTTCAATATTTGTATTGTTGGCCATAGCACTCAAGCAATCCCTGACTAACTTCTTTTTTTTCATTAAGCAGGCACCAAAGTTTCCTTTTTGTACAGCTTTACTAGGACATCCAACATTTAGGTTTATTTCATTATAATTATAATCTTGAGCAATTTTTGCACAGGCTATTAAGTCTTTGTATTCCGCCCCGCCAACTTGTAAAGCAATAGGATTTTGATGATTATTTTCTATTATTAAATCTCTATTTTTTGCATGCAAGATAGTTTTTGAGGAAATCATTTCTGTAAAAAGAAATGCTTTTTTGGATAAAATTCTGTAAAGTTTTCTCGCATGAGGTGTGGTATATCCCATCATGGGTGCTACACAGAACTTTCTTAAATTATTATTCATTAATTTTAACTTATTTGCTTCAATACCAAAAAAAATATTATAATTGTACTACTAATTATTTGATATAATCATTTATTTCAGCAATCAATATGTATTTGAATATATAATAAAGAATAGATGAAAAAAAGTATTTATAATCTAATTAATAAATCACCTTTTCTTTATGATTATGAGTTAATTCAAAAATCTGAGAAAAAAACTTTTGAAAAAACTAAAAGTTTTGTGATTATGCAAAAAGCTGCAAAAAAATGTTATTTTTTTATAAAGAAGAATTTTAAATTTCAAAAAATTTTAATTCTTTGTGGTCCAGGCAATAATGGGGGGGATGGAGTAATAATTGCTAATCATTTCATAAATGATAAAAATTCAGTTGATATTTTATATCCTTTCGGTGAGCCTATAACAACTGATGCAATAAAAGCATTATCTTTATTGTCAAAAAAAGATTGTATAAAGAAAAAAGTAAATTTTAATGATTATGATTTAATCATTGATGCCCTTTATGGAATTGGGTTTAATAAAAAATTTGATATTAAAAAAACTTCATTAATCAAACAGATTAATTCTTCTAAAGGTAAAATTATTTCAATTGATATACCTTCTGGAGTTTATATTAATAATGGTCAAATTAGCAGTACTGCAATTGAAGCCAAGCATACTTTAAGCTTACATCGTTTTAAGCCCGGTCAGTGGCTACTTCCTGGCAAAAAATATTGTGGCAATAATATTTTATTAAACATAGGATTGGAAAATTTTGATAACGAATCCAATGTAAAATTAAATTTAGTTCATGCATTGCCTAAACCAACTTTATTTGATCACAAATATTCACGAGGTAGTTGCTTTGTTGTAGCAGGAAGAAATTTTGTTGGAGCAACTAAACTCGCATGTTTATCAGCTAGTCAATCTATTTTAAGAGGAGGATCTGGTTTATGTAAACTTTTAGTACACATTTCACAAAAAAATTTTTTTAAAAAACATATTATGGAAGAAATGATTTTGTCATATAATAATATAAATGATTTTAAAAAAATTATTAATGAACAACAATGTGATGCATTAGTATACGGATGTGGTATTGATAATAGTTTAGATAACAAAGCAATTCTTAAATATCTACTCCTACAACCCAAAAATTTAGTTTTAGATGCTGTTGTTTTTACAATGATACAAGAAAGTAGAAATGAGTTTTTTAAAATTTTACAGTCTCGTATTGCGAAAACAGTTATGACTCCACACATAGGCGAATTTAAAAGAGTGTACCCATTAAATAACCTTAAAATAAATGCATGCATCAAAGCAGCAATAGAAAGTAATACAGTTATAGTTTTGAAGGGAAATGATACAATAATAGGATCTAAAGATGGGAAAGCTTATGTTAATGCTTATACATCTCCTTATTTAGCTACAGCAGGATCGGGTGATGTTTTAGCTGGTCTGATCGGAAGTTTTTTATCACAAGGATTAGAAGCAATAGACGCAGCAAGACTTGGTTGCTATATCCATTCACAATGTGGAATAAATTTAGGATTAGGACTAATAGCTAGTGATTTGATAAAAGAAATACCAAATGTAATGAAAAAAATGAACTAGATTTTGTGGTGAATAAACGTTTCTTTAAATAAGAACTGTTAAAATTTTTTCAAAAGATAAGCTTGTTTTTTCTATATGATATTATTATGATATTATTATTATTGGTTTTAATATAAACTGCGCTTATGATGATATTCAGAAATACAATATGCTTTTAATTAACCCCGCAAGTGAAAAATTTGGGGGTTTTCTTTCTAGATATGTTCCTGTAGGCATTCCTACATCTCTTGGTTATGTCGCTGCATATCTTGAGAAACACAATATTCGTTGTAATGTTCTTGATGAAGAAATTATTGATATTACTCCAAGTATTTTGAGAGACAAGATAGAAGGTTTAGAAAAACCATATATATTTGGTATCAGTTGTTTGACTGCTCATGTTGGTCGTGGTTATCAAATAGCAAAGATGATTAAAAGTGAGTTTCCTGATTCAACTGTTGTTTTCGGGGGTCTTCATCCAAGCTCACTACCTGAAGAAGCTCTAGCAACCGGATACTGTGACTATGTAGTAAGAGGAGAGGGCGAAGAGATAACACTTAAGCTTTGCCAAGCCTTACGTGGCAAAGGAGATGCAACACAATTACTTGGCTTATCTTTTATTAAAGAAGGTATGATTATAAATAATCCTGAAGCACCTCTTATTCCTGACATTAATACAATTCCACCATACCCATACCATCTTTTTAATCATCCTAAATATGATATGGGTTTTTTAACGAGTTCCCGTGGTTGTCCTTATCGTTGTTCTTATTGTAGTCAACGTTTACTTACTGGCACAACATACCGCTATAAGTCTGCCGACTATATTGTTAAGGAACTTGATACTGTTGTAAACAAATTTGGTCAAAAAGCTGTTGTTTTTTATGATGATAATTTTTGCCTTAAATCTAGGCGTGTTCATGAACTGTGTGATAAAATCATTGAACGTGGTTTGCATAAAAAAGTTAAGCTATCTGTTCAAACACGTGCAGATAATGTAGTTATAAATGGAGGAGAAGATTTGGTTCGTCATATGGCTGAAGCAGGTTTTACCCATATGGGTTTTGGTCTTGAAACAGGGGTCCAACGTCTTGCAGACTTATCACGTAAGGATGAAACTGTGCAAATTCACTTTGATGCTTTGGACCTTTGTAACAAATATGGAATGGATGTTTCTTTCTTTATGATTTTTGGTTTTCCTACGGAAACTGCTGCTGATAGATTAGAAACATTTAAATTAGTTCGCAACTCAACTGCTGTCGCTACTAAATATAACAACATGATCCCGTACCCCGGGACACCAATTTATAATGAGTTAAAAAACAGTGGCAGGGTTGTTGTAACTGAAAACTGGGGAAACTTTAACAGTGTGCTGGCAATGACAACCAGTATATTTGATAAAACACCATTGCCGTATGTACCTGAAACGTGTTCCGAGTGGGAACTAAAGCGAGATATTATTTTTTATAATTTAAAGTCTTTTGTAAACTGGAAATCATTGGCCGGTATATTTGGTCACACAAAGGGCATAGGTTGGTTTATGTTGCCACATGGTTGGTGGTATAAACCAAGAGAAGTTTGGGAAATAGCAAAGATTGGCATGTATCTTCTTACAAATATAATATTAACATTACTTCCTTTGTGGTTGACTGAGCCATTTATGTGCTGGTTAAATCCTAATCTCAAAAAACGTCAACGTGTTAAAAATTATGATCCTTCCACATATGTAGAGATAGATTGGGATCGTATGGACGTTCGTAACAAAGCAGTGTTACTAAAAAAAGCAAGAGATGAATTTAAAGAAAGTGGCACTTTCAATGTTACAGTTAAAGAAAATAAAATTGCAAGTTAGTTATTAACTTTCTAATATTTTTTTATAAAGATTTTAGAGATTTAAAAATATAATATACTATATTTAATAGCATGCTTTTTATATTTTTATGTTTGATAATATCATTATTTATTTCTATTTGTTTGGATGAAACAAATCTTTTTAATCTTAAATCCAATATTTTTTCAATAGTATATATATTCAAATAATCTTTTTTTTTGATGATCTTATGAGTATAAAAATCAAGTAAAATTTTTGTCCTAGGAGAGGTTTGTATCATGTTTGAAATATGGTATATTACCCAAAATATTAAGGAATTTAGTAGTAAAACAGTTAATATTACTTTTATATCAAATAGATAAAACATAATAATTATTGAAAATATATTGTTAATAGTAAACGCAATAATCTCAGCTATTCTAAATGGAAAATACATTTTTTGTTTAAAAGCAAAATAACTTATTTTTAAAATAAACAAAAAAGAAATTACATTTATAAAAAAAAATAATAACATTTTAACCCTCTGATTTTAATCCAAGAAACTTTTTTATAAAAATAAATATTTTACAAAAAATCACACCATTATTAGTTAATAAAATAGAATCGTTTTGCATTACAATAAGCTTATCCTTTATTAGAATTTTTATTCTTTCTTCTATTATTTTTTGATCTTCAAGATAGGTTAGAATTTTTTTTCTTTCACAAGAATTATTTTTTTTTAAATAATTAATAATGTCATAACTTGGACTATTGATGAATCTTATTCCAATAACAAGAGTATAACTAATAAAAAAAAGGAAATTCATGATTAAACAAAGGAAATTATAGGGTTGGTTAAAATTTAAAAAATTGAGTTTTAATGAAATTAAAATAAATATAAATAAAATGAATTTTAGTAATTTTAACATATGTGAATTTATTTATTGATGTAAAAAAAAGATTTGAAAATATTACAAATAAAAAAACAAATAGTATATTAGCAAAGAAATACATTAATTACTTTTTTTTAAAAAAAATTTAATAATAAACAATCTTGTTATTGAAAAAAATACATAAATGCTATTTTTTATTTTAAATGCCTTTGATTCACCTTTGGTTCTGTCATTAAGTGTTGTTGGTATACATACATAAATCAAGTTTTTAGTTTTAAAAAGCTTCAGTAAAACTTCAATTTGCCAAGTAAAACTGTTTGTATAAATATCTATATCTTTTAAAATTGAGCTTTTGTAAACTCCTAAACCATTATAGTAAGGAAGCTTTAATCCAAATATAAAATTCAGAAAAGGAGTATAAAATTTCGTAAAATAATTTCTAAGGAATGTTCTTACCTCAAGATTAGAATAGTAGGTTAATACTAAATCATACCTATCACTCATATTGATTAATTTTTTTATCTCAGAGCTTTGATGACAATTGTCTCCAGGTAAAAACATGATTTTATCTAATTTAGCTTCAAGCAGACCTTTTTTGATTGCCCCACCTAATCCAATATTTTTTATATTTTTTACAATTTTGATATTTTTCTTTTTTCTTTTTAAATTTTCAGCAATTTGAAAAGTTTGATCTGTGCTACCATCATCAACAATTATAATTTCGTATTCTTTTCTAGATGACTGATTTACAGCAGTAAAAATTTCATTGACTGTATTTTCAATATTATTTTTCTCATTATAGCATGGAACAATAAAGGAGATAGAGTTGTTATTTGATGTCATTTTATCAACTTGTTTTATTATTTATAAAGATGTAAACAACTAAAAAAACTAAATTTCACAAAGTTTTTGATTCAATATTTGTAAAATTTAGTGTTTTAGCTTAGAATTTTTTAATAGTATAATAAATTGAAAAAGCAATAACTTACTTAGTTTTTACAGTGAAAAATAAAATCTTATCTTTCCAGAATTTAATTAAAATTTCAAAATTAAAGCGTAATCAAAATAAAAAAATTGTTTTGTGTCATGGCGTTTTTGATCTTTTGCATATTGGTCATATTAAGCACTTTGAAGAAGCAAAAAATTTCGGCGATGTATTAATAGTTACTATTACCCCAGATAATTTTATTAATAAGGGACCTAATAGACCAGCATTTAATACTAACTTAAGACTCGAAGCTTTACAAGCTCTCGAATGCATTGATTATGTGTCTGTTAACAAATGGGCCACAGCAACACAAACTATAAAATCATTAAAACCGGATGTTTATTGTAAAGGGCCTGATTATAAAAAAAAAGATAATGATATTACAAAAAAAATATATGAAGAAGAAAAAGCGATTAAATCTGTTAATGGTTCACTTAAGTTTACCAATGCAATAAATTTTAGTTCAAGTAACTTACTTAATAATTTTATTAAAATTCATACAAATAAACAAAGAAGATATTTAAACTATATTACTAAAAAGTTTTCCTTCCATGATATAAAAAATTTAGTTTCTAAATTGTTTGCTATTAAAGTGCTAGTTATTGGAGAAACAATTTTAGATAAATATGTTTTTTGTGAAACTCTTGGCAAGTCTGGCAAAGAACCAATACTAGCTTTAAGAGAAATTAAAACTGAAACATATTATGGAGGTTCGATTGCAATTTCTAATCATTTGTCAAATTTTTGTAAATCAATAAAATTATTTACAATGATCGGTCAAAAAAAAGAATATAAAAATGATATAATGAAAAATAAATCTAAAAATATATCAGTTAATTTTTTTTATAAGCGTAATTCTCCTACAATCGTAAAAGAAAGATTTGTAGATTTAATTAATAAAAATAAAATTTTAGGAGTATATAAAATCAATGATGAATTAATAAATATCAAACAACAAAAAGAAATCGAAACACAACTTAATAAACTAAAAGGAAAAATTGATCATATTATTGTTGCAGACTATGGTCATGGTTTTATTTCAGAAAAAATAGCGAGAAATATAACTAAAATATGCAAGTCTATTTCATTAAGTGCGCAGTTGAATGCTGCTAATCTTGGAATGCATACTATTAATAAATATAAAAAAATAGAAACAGTGGTGATTAATGCAATGGAATTAAGACAAGAAATGAGAGACAGAAATTCTCCAATTAAAATATTAATGAAAAAATTAACTCACAGAATAAAAATAAAAAATTTAATAGTTACAACTGGACAAGATGGATCTATTTTGTACGATAAGATTAATAATAAATATATCGAATGTCCTGCCTTTGCATCTAGTGTAGTAGATAAAGTAGGAGCTGGAGATGCAATGTTAGCTATTGTATCAATAGCGTTAAATATTGGTATTGATAAACATTTATCTTTACTTTTAGGTTCATTAGCAGCAGCGCAGTCAGTTGAGTCTATGGGCAATAGTAGTTTTGTAGATAAAAATCAAATGATGAAAGCAATTGAATCTCTAATTAAATAGTAAAATGGAAAATAATATTTTAAATATAGAATATGAAAAAATAATTACTATAAAAGGAGAAAGGTCTTTTTAATTGTGAATAGTTTTAAAAATTTTTCAAATACCCCAACAATAACTGTGGAAAAAAAATGGTCTCTTCTGGACAATGACTCTAAAATAGATCAAATAACCTTTCAAATTAATGCATTTAATAACAATAAATTGAATATTAAAGTTGTAAGTGCTGATAGCAAAGGTCAAGTAATTATTGCTCTTCATGAAAATATGCCTGCCAAAGAAAGAGGTATGTTTTTACTTGATTTAGAGAATTTTTTAAAAGAAAATATAGATTCTGGTATAAATATTTGGTGCGAACCCATTGGAGACAAAAATAAATTAAGACAACTTAGAGGCATAGAAATAAACACTTAAAAAAATGGAAAATGTAATTTTAAATAATATAGAAAATAAAGACTCTTTAATAAGAACAAATGAAGGAGATTTAATTTTAGATTCTCATAAATTATCTTATCATTATGAAAGAGTAGAAGCTTGGGAAAATGGTGAAAAAATTGCTCCAGTAAGTGTAGATATGGCTCTTACTCGTGCATGTGGTGCAATGTGCTCATTTTGTTATGCTATGGTTCAAGAGCCTCAGGAAAGAGCAAGCATTAAAATTAAGGAGGCATTAGACTTAGCAGATGATTTTGCTAAAATTGGTGTTAAAGCTGTATCATTAATATCTGATGGCGAAAGTACATTATCTAAATGTTATGTCCCCTTTATCCAACATTTATCAAATTTAGGTATTGATGTCGGAAATGCAACAAATGGATGGGAATGGGGACCAGAAAAAATTGAATCTGTCTTACCCCACTTAACATGGGTCAGATTTACGGTGGGTGCTGGAACACCAGAAAGTTATTCAAAAATTATGTTTAAAGGTTCTGAGTACACGCATGTGTTCGACAAAGCAATGTCGAATATAAAGTATGCAGTTAATTTAAAAAAGAAAAATAAATTATCATCTACTTTGGGAATTCAAATGGTTCTTATGCCAGAATTTAAAGATGAAATTATTCCTTTTGCAAAATTAGCTCTGGAACTTGGAGTTGATTATGGCATTATAAAGCATTGTTCGGATGACGAATTTGGGACTTTAGGAGTAGATTATAGCAAATATGAAGATATGTATGGTTTGTTAACAGAAGCTGAAAATTTAAGTAATGAGCAAACTAAAATCATTGTAAAATGGAATAAGATAAAAGATAAAGGAATGCCTTCTTATAAAAGATTTTATGGACCTCAATTCTTGCTTCAAATTAGCGGTAGTGGATTAGTCGCACCTTCTGGTATGTTTTTTAATGCCAGATATTCTAAATTTCACATAGGAAATTTTGTTGATGAAAGATTTATAGATATTTTTAAATCTGATAGATATTCTAGAATAATGAATTATCTTGCTTCTCCAAACTTTGATGCTCGATATATGATGGGCACGTTACCAATACAATACTATGTAAGCACAGCATTAGATAATCATGCGAAAGGAATAAAAAAAATAAAACCAAGAAATGAAAATAAGCCTTTGCACGTTAATTTTATATAGTTGAATCATATTATTATTTACTATTTTTTTTTATTTTATATAAATTCTATATTACTTATAGAGAATAGTTCTTGACTTAAAAAAAATTTACAAAATGATACTTAATTATATTAAATAATGAAAATATTAGTTACTGGAGCATGCGGGTACCACGGTTCAAAGTTGGTTCCAATTTTATTAAATCAAAATCATAAAATTATTGCTGTAGATACACAGTGGTTTGGCAATTATTTAAAGAATCATAAAAATCTTAAAATTATAAAAAAAAATATATTGGATTTAAAAAAACAAGATTTAAAAAACATAGATACCGTCATACATTTAGCTTCTATAGCCAATGATCCAATGGGAGATCTCAAACAAGAACTTACTTGGGAAATATCTTGTCTAGCGACAATGAAATTAATGGAAAATGCATTATCAAATAATGTTTCAAAAATCATATATTCTTCTTCAGCTTCAGTTTATGGTTTGAAAAAAGAAAGAAATGTTACAGAAGATTTGTCTTTAGAACCAATCTCAACATATAATAAAGCAAAAATGATAGCTGAAAGAACAATATTGTCATTTAAGGATTCTATTAATATATCAATTATTAGACCTGCAACAGTTTGTGGTCTTTCTCCAAGAATGAGATTTGATTTGAGTGTCAATATGCTAACTTATCAAGCTCTTAAGAATAAAAAAATTAATGTTTTTGGTGGTCAACAAATAAGACCTAACATTCACATTGACGATTTAATGAATGTATATTTATTTTTTTTAAATAATGGTAGTAAATACAATGGAATTTTTAATGCTGGATTTGAAAATTTAAGTATTTTAAAAATTGCAAAAAAAATACAGAAAGTTGTGAATTCAAAAATTCATATTACAAAAAATGTCAATGACGTAAGAAGCTATAGAATTGACTCTACAAAGTTATTAAAACTAGGATTTTTACCAAAAAAAAATATTAACAATGCTATTAATGAAATTAATGATTATTATTTAAATAAAGTTGATAATGTAAAAATGAATTGTTTTTCTCTTGAATGGTTAAAAGCTCAACAATCAAAATTATTGCAATAAACTGTAATGTTAAAAAAAGAAAAAATAAAATTATTAAAAAAAATGAAGTTAATAAGATTAGCAGAAGAATCTATTGCGGAAAAATATTCTGATCAAAAAATGAGATGTCCAGTACATCTGTGTACAGGTCAAGAGGCTACTGCTGCAGCAATAGGATTATTATTAAATAAAAATGACTATGTAGTTAGTACACATAGATCCCATGGCCACTATTTGGGAAAGGGTGGAAACTTAAAAAAAATGTTAGCAGAAATTTACGGCAAGACTGATGGTTGTAGCAAAGGATACGGGGGATCTATGCATTTAATTGATTTAAATGTTAACTTTATGGGAAGCACAGCGATTGTTGGTAACTCTTTGCCAGTTGGAGCAGGATTAGCTTTAACTATAAAAATTGAGAGATCAAAAAAAATAAGTTGTATTTTTCTAGGAGAGGGATGCATAGAGGAAGGTGTTTTTCATGAGACAGTTAATTTTTGTGCTGTTCATAAATTACCAGTTCTCTTTGTTTGTGAAAATAATTTATATTCTGTTTATTCATCTTTATTGTTCAGACAACCAAAAAATCGTTCTATAGCAAAAATGGTAAATGCCATGGGTATTAAAAGTTTTTCTATTGATGGCAATGATGTTAACAAAATATATGAACTAGCATCTAAAGAGTTGCCAAAAATTCGCTCAGGATTAGGGCCAAGATTTATAGAATTTAAAACCTATCGATGGCGAGAACATTGTGGTCCAGATTTTGATAATCATATAGGATATAGAACAGAAAAAGAATTCCAAAAATGGAAAAAGAAAGATCCTATTCAACAATTTCAAACTAAACTTTTAAAAAATAATGAAATAACTAAACAAGAAATAAAAAAAATTGATAAAAATTTATTAAACAAAATTAATCTTGCTCATAACTATGCTGAAAAGTCACCTTTTCCAAAACCAAGTGAAGCACTTAAAAATGTTTATGCTAAATAATTATGACAAATAGAAAAATTTCTTTTGTGAGAGCTATAAACGAAGCTTTGTTTATTGCTATGAAAAAGGAAAAAAAAGTAATTTGTTTTGGATTAGGCGTAGATGATCCAATGGGTACTTTTGGAACCACTGTTGGTCTTCAAGAAGAGTTTGGGATTGAAAGAGTATTTGATATGCCTACCTCTGAAAACACTTTGACAGGGGTTTCAATAGGAGCTGGATTAGCAGGTTATAGATCAGTTATATCTCATCTAAGAGTTGATTTTTTTTTACTTGCAATGGATCAGCTAGTTAACGGTGCTGCAAAATGGCATTATATGTTTGGAGGCAAAACATCAGTTCCTATAACTATAAGATTGATTGTTGGAAGAGGTTGGGGGCAAGGACCTACTCATTCACAGAGTTTACAATCCTGGTTTGCTCACATCCCTGGATTAAAAGTTGTAATGCCTTCTACAGCGTATAATGCAAAAGGATTATTAATTGCAAGTATATTTGATAATAATCCAGTCATCTTTATAGAACACAGATGGCTGCATAATCAAATTGGATATGTTCCAAAAAATGAATACAAAATACCCTTGCAAAAAGCAAAAATTGTAAAAAAAGGAAATGATATAACAATTGTTTCCATATCTTTTATGGTTGTAGAAGCTATAAAAGCAATTAATTTTTTAAATCAACATAAAATTTCATGCGAGTTAATTGATTTAAGAACAATTAGCCCTATTGATTATTTAACAATAAATAGATCTGTGAAAAAGACAGGTAGATTATTAGTTTTAGATACAGATAATGCAAATGTATCGGTAGCTAGCGAAATTGTAGCTAGAATTTCTATGAATCTTTTTAATTTCTTAAAGACTGCACCAAAAATGATTGCCTTACCAGATGTACCTACCCCTTCAAGTTTTGGACTTACAAAAAATTTTTATCCAGGCTCAAAAGAAATTGTTGAAAAAATATTAAAAATATTAAAAAAGAGCATTAATACCAATAAACTTTCTAACAGTAACGATCTTCATGATGTACCTGGTTCATGGTTTAAAGGCCCTTTTTAATTGTGATTCAAAAAAAAAAAATTGTTGTTATTGGTTCTAATTCTTTCTCTGGCTCTAACTTTATTAATTATTCTCTTTCGAAGAAAGATAATATTATTGGTATAAGCAGATCTAATGAATATAATAAAGTTTTTCTTCCATATAAATCAAATAAAAATCTAAATAAATTTAAATTTTATAAATTAGACATAAATAAAAATATAAATAAAATTCTTGATATAATTGATAATTTTAAACCAGAAATAATTGTAAATTTTTCTGCTCAGGGAGAAGTTCGTAATAGCTGGAATTATCCTGAGCAGTGGTATAATACAAATTGTTTATCAGTAGTAAATTTAAGCAATGCATTAGTAAAGAGAAGTTTTATTAAAAAATACATAGCTATATCTACACCTGAAGTTTATGGAAGTAATAAAAAAAAAATTAGCGAAAGCAATTCATTTTATCCGAGCACTCCTTATGCTGCTTCAAAACTTGCAGGTGACTTACATTTAATTACATTATTTAAAAAATATAACTTTCCAGTTATTTTTACTCGATCAGCCAATGTTTATGGACCTTTTCAACAACTTTATAGAATAATTCCTAAGACCATTATATCGCTTAAAAAAAATATAAAAATTAAATTGCATGGAAAAGGTAAATCTAAAAGATCATTTATACATATTGATGATGTAATTAGTGGAGTTTATAAATTAATTACCTACGGCAAAAATGGTGAAGCATACCATATTTCTCCAACAACAAGAAATATTTCCATCTACAGTCTTGTAAAGTATATTTGTAAAATTATGGATTATGATTTTAATTCATCAGTTAAACTAGTAAATGAAAATTATGGTCAAGATTTAGCATATATATTAAACTCTAATAAAATTAGAAAAATTGCAAATTGGTCAGATAATATTTCTTTAGAAAACGGAATACAAGATACGATAGAGTGGGTTAACAATAATTGGCAAGCCATTCATATCATGTCTGTTGATTATCAGCATAAAAAATGAAAACAGCAAATAAAAACTATTTATCCAAGCAATATAAAAAGGATGATAAACTTTTAATAAGTCATAATTATTTAAAGCTCCAATTTAAAAATTCAAATAAAATTATATCAGATATAAAAAAACTTATTAAAAAAGGAGATTATACTTTAGGTAAGGCAGTGGATGAGGCTGAAGAAAAATTTAAAAAAATTTCAAATAGTAAATATGCAATTGGAGTAAATAGCGGTACTGATGCAATCATTTTAAGTTTAAGAGCAATAGGCATTAAAAAGGGAGATGAAGTAATTACAACACCATATACTTTTTATGCAACTATAGGTGCAATAGTAACTGCTGGAGCAAAGCCTGTATTTGTTGATATACAAAATGATTATAATATAGATGTTAAAAAAATTGAAAGAGCTATAACGAAAAAAACAAAAGCAATACTTCCAGTTCATTGGTCAGGTTTAATTTGCGATATGAAAAAAATTAGTAAATTAGCTAAAAAAAATAACATATTTATTATTGAAGATGCTTGTCATGCGATAAATGCATTAAGAGATGGTGAAAATCCAGGAAAATACAGTATTGCTGCCTGTTATAGTATGCATCCATTAAAAAATCTAAATGTTTGGGGGGACGGTGGATTTATTACAACTAATTCTAAAAAATTTTATGAAAAATTACTTTTATTACGTAACCATGGATTAATTAATAGAGACACTTGTAAAGTTTTTGCCGGAAATTCAAGATTAGATACTATACAAGCAATTGTTGCGAAACATTTAATAAATAAAATTCAATATATAACTAATAAAAGAATCAAGAATGCTAATTTTTTTGATAAGGAATTTTCATCTATTCCTGAAATTATTTTACCTACTAGATACAAAAATTCAAAACAAGTTTTTCATATATATGTTATAAGGGCAAAAAAAAGAGATTTATTGAAAAAATATCTTATAAAACATGGAATTGATGCCAAGATCCATTACCCTCTTCCAATGCATTTACAACCTGCAGCAAAAAAATATGGTTATAGAAAAGGCGATTTTCCTAATTGTGAATTAATCTGTAAATCAGTTTTATCTTTACCAGTTCATGAATTTATTTCTAACAAACAAAGAAACTATGTAGCTAAAGTAATTAAAAATTTTTATAAAAATTATTAATGAAGGTTCCATTTGTTAACTTAGGATTACAATATCAAGCTATTAGAAATCAAATAATTGATAAATTTGATGAACTATCAAAAAAAGGTGAATATATTTTAGGTGAAGAGCTTGAAAATTTTGAAAAAGATTTTTCAAAATATTGTGGGACAAAATTTGCAATAGGAGTCGGCAATGGTTCTGATGCACTAACATTGAGTCTTAGGGCAATAGAATTGGAAAAACAAAATGAAGTTATTATGCCTGGAAATTCATTTATAGCTACAGCCTGGACAGTAGCAAATTTGGGAGCCAAGCCAGTATTCATTGATGTATTAGAAGATTTTAATATTGATCCTTCATTAATTGAACAAGCTGTCACTAAAAATACAAAAGCAATCATCCCTGTGCATTGGACAGGCAGAATGGCAAATATGCTTCAAATAAATGATATAGCAAAAAAACATAATTTGCATGTTGTTGAGGATGCAGCTCAGTCAGTTGGAGCATCAATTGGATTACAAAAATCTGGATCATTCGGCATTACAGGTTGTTTTAGCTTACATCCTTTAAAAAACCTTCATGTTCATGGAGATGGGGGCGTAATTACAACAAATGATGATAAAATTTATAATATTGTAAAAAAATTAAGAAATCATGGACTTAAAAATAGAGATACAAGCGAATTATGGGGTTATAATTCTCGTCTGGATAATATTCAGGCTGCAATAGCAAGAATAAAATTACCTTATTTAGATGGATGGAATAAAAAATTTATTGAAATAGCAAATATATATTCAAATGAGTTAAAAAATATTGTCGAGGTTCCTAAAGAAGAAAAAAATAAAATTTCTATTTATCATAGATATATGATTCAACATCCAAATAGAGATAAGCTAAAAAAATTTTTACAAGAGAACGGAATAGAAACTAAAATTAATTATCCAATTCCACTACATTTGCAACAAGCAGCATCTAGTTTAGGTTATAAAATTGGAGACCTTCCTAATGTTGAGAAACAATCTAAATTAATCTTAAGCCTTCCTATTTATGCTGAGTTGGAATATAATCAAATACATTACATAATAGAAAAAATAAAAAAATTTAATCAAGTTTTTTAATATGGTTAATCAAAAACATAAATATTTTTTTATTTTTTTATTTTTTCTAGGTTTATTGCATTGGATTTTTTTTTATTTTTTTGTAGATTATTATTCATATAATAATATTGATCCTACAAAAAATATAGAAATAACTAATATAAATGTTCCTTTAGTGGATCAAAATCATCTTTTTATTCTTAAGAATAATTATTATAATGATGATAAAGATTTAATTAAAAAAATTATTAAAGAAAAGAAAATAAAATTTTCTAAAATATTCCAGTACAAAAAATATAATGCCCATGATTGGGTAAAAGATCACAAATACCACAAGATCATTACTCAGTCTTTAAGAGAATTTAAAATTCCATATACAGTTAAAAATATAAATAATTTTTTTCCTATTACAAATGAAAACTATTTATCAGTTCCTTCGATTCCTTTTTCACCACAAATTATTCTTTTATATTTTTTTAATTCAGAAATTTATATGTTAATTAATTTAATTCTACTATATTCAATTGGTTTTGTGGGTTGTTTATTAATTAGAAATTATTACAATTTATCTATTATCCCTTTTGTATTTTTGTATCTGATATTTAATTTTAACGGTTACGTTGTTGAAAAATATAGTGCTTATGGTTCTTCACAAATGGGATATTATTTTTTTCCTTTTATTTTTTATTTTTTACTGAGACTTTCCGATGAACAAAACACTCAAAAATGTTATTTTTGGAGCATTTTATTAGGAATTTTTCTATCACTTGTATTGCTACAAGGAAGTTTTCATTATTGGGCTGAACTTATGACTTTTGTCGTATTTTGGAGCATTGTAAATTATAAACTTTGGAAAGCTTCTTTTTTAATTTTTCTTACTCATTTTTCAACTGGCTTATGTAGATTGCTAACGAGTTTTGTCACTTATAAATTTACTAAAAATCCTCATACTTATGAATGGAAACAAGGATACAATAATTTTGAAATTTTTATATCTGGTCTAGTATCTACTCAAGACCAATTAACCCCACAAGTCTTTGCCTCATGGGAGAGAAGTATATATATAAGTATAATTGGACTATTTTTTCTAGTTTATTTTAGTTTATGGGGACATGTAATCAAGGCTCCTTGGAGAAAATTTACTGGATGGAAATATTTTATATTACCTTGTCTATTAATCACTGTAATTTCTTTTCGCCAATTTAAATTTTATATTGTGCCTGATTTTATTCCAATATTAAATGCTGAATCTTTATTTCATAGATATATAATTTTTGCATTAATTTTATTAACAATTATTGCAACCATAAATATTCAGGGCTTCGTTGAACATTATAAAAATATTAAAAGAATTAATATTGTTTTAATTGGATCTATTAGTTTAATGGCTCTTTTTTTATTTAATCATTCAAGACTATGGAGAAATCATCTTGTTCAAAATCAGTATGACTGGACACAAAAAATACATCCTGAGCCAAGTGTAGCTTTTCTTAGAGAAACTGAATTGCTTATTACTAATAGTAATGTCGATACTTTGTATGTTACAGCTTTTTGGGGTGGTTGGATCATCACTTTTATTTCTTCAGTTTTTTTTATTAGACTGTTATTAAAATTATATAATAATAAATCATAGATTGTGAAAAATTTATAATTTAAACTTTTTTTGTTCATTTCTTATCTACATATTTTTAAAGTTTCGAGCACGTTTCATCGCAAATGGTTGATTAATAGAATAACAATTAAAGCTTCATTAATTTAGGGGCAGAATAATTCATTGGTAATAGTTTATGAGTTGTGAATTCTGTGTTATTAGATAATTAATGAATCTGCAAAAATTTGAACGTTACCCATTAACATTCGGAAAAACACCTATTGATTATCTGCCAAGACTTTCAAAAGAAATTAATGGCAATTTACAAATTTATGCAAAAAGAGATGATTGTAACTCTGGTTTAGCTTTTGGAGGAAATAAACTTAGAAAACTTGAATATATTGTTCCTGATGCAATTGCATCTGGAGCAGATACTTTAGTATCAATTGGTGGTGTTCAATCAAATCATACTAGAATGGTTGCTGCAACAGCAGCAAAAATAGGAATGAAGTGTAGACTTGTTCAAGAAAAATGGGTTCCTCACTTTGATGGGGTATATGATAGAGTTGGAAATATTCTTTTAACTCGTTTGATGGGTGCTGATAGTCGTCTTGTTGAAGATGGATTTGATATTGGAATTAGAAAAAGTTATGAAGAAGCAATTCAATCAGTTAAAGATGAAGGTGGAAAACCATATGGTATTCCAGCTGGAGCGTCTGTCCACAAATATGGCGGATTAGGTTATGTAGGTTTTGCTGAGGAAGTACGCGAGCAAGAAAAAGAACTAGGATTTAAATTTGATTATTTTATTGTTTGCGTTGTAACCGGCTCAACTCAAGCGGGAATGATTGTAGGTTTTGCGGAAGATAATAGAGCTGATCGAGTTATAGGTATTGATGCTTCAGGAACTTATGAACAAACACGTGCTCAAGTTAAACAAATAGTAGATAATACTGCTGAAATGGTCGAACTTGGAAGAAAAGTAAGAGACGATGAAATAGTTATCATTTCTGATTATGCTTATCCTGCATATGGAGTACCAAGCGAAGAAACAAACGAAGCAATAAGATTAGCAGCAAAAACGGAGGCGTTAATTACTGATCCTGTTTACGAGGGAAAGTCTATGCAAGGATTAATCGATCTTGCTAAAAAAAATTTTTTTCCAGAACGTTCTAAAATTCTTTATGCTCATTTAGGAGGAGCACCAGCTTTAAATGGATATAGTTACTATTACAAGGATGGTTAAAATTTAAACTTTTAAAACATAGTGATTACCACTATCGACTATGAGGAATGTTGAGGAGCAAATTAAAAAAGCTATTGTCTAATTAAATTTTTTCTGTCACATTTGTCTTATGAAAGTAGAATTGCTATCAGGAGCTTGTGGAGCAGAAATTACAGGTATAGATTTGCGTGATATTTCAAATGATAATATCAAAATTATTAAAGACCTATTATTTGAGCACAAGGTAATTTTTTTTCGTAATCAAGGTATTACCCATCAAGAGCAAATAGATTTATCAAAATGTTTTGGACCTATTGAAAAACATGCTTATGTAAAAGGGCTTCCTGCATACCCAGAGATATTAAGAATTGTAAAAGAACCATTTGAAAAAAATAATTGGGGAGAAAATTGGCATAGTGATGTAAGTTATAATCCAGAACCAACACTAGCTGTTATTTTAAAATCTGTAGAGATACCTCCGATTGGAGGTGATACGATGTTTGCTAATATGGAACTAGCATGGGAAACATTGGATGAGAAAATAAAAAATAAAGTAAGAGATAAAAAAGCATTACATAGTTCATTAGGTGTGGCTTTTTTCATAGACAATTATAAGGGAATGGAAGCGAGAGATACAAATTTAGGAGAGTACTCTAATGAACACCCAATAGTAAGAACCCATCCTGAAACAGGTAAAAAAATATTATATGTGAATTGGACTTATACGAAAAGTATCATTGGTATGGACAAAAAAGAAAGTGATGATTTATTAACTAAAATTTTTAAACATCAAGAAAGATTAGAGTTAACTTGCAGATTCAAATGGACAAAAAATGCTGTGGCTATATGGGATAATAGAAGTGTTATACATTATGCCATAGCTGATTATTTTCCTAACAGAGGTTTGGAACATCGAAGAATTATGGACAGAATTGCAGTAAGAGGAGAAAAACCGTTTTAATTATAACTTTCGTTATTTTTATAAATAATAGCAATGACAAATAAAATTTCAAAAGGATTACCATCAGAAGCATACACTAATAAAAAGTTTTGGGCCAAAGAATGCAATACGATATTTGTCAATAATTGGGTTTTTGTTGGTTTTGCTCATGAGTTAAAAAATTTAGGAGATGTTTTGCCCATTACTGTAGGTGGTCAGCCTTTAGTTTTAGTAAAAAATAAAAATGGAAATATTCTTGCTTTTCATAATGTGTGTAGTCATCGTTGTCTAAAACTAGTTGACCATCCAAAAAATGTTGGAAAAATAATTCGTTGCCCTTACCATTCATGGTCTTATGATCTTGATGGAAAGTTATTATCATCGCCTCATTTTGGCGGAACAAATAATCATAGACCCAAAGGTTTTATGCCAAAAGATAATGGGCTACGATCTATTAGAATAAAAGTTTGGCATGATTGGATTTTTATTAATTTAAATAATAATGCTTTGCCATTTGAAAAATATGCTGCTCCATTAATTAAACAACTAAAAAATATTAATTTAGAAAAAATTAGTCCTGTTGCAACATTGGATTTTGGAGAAATATTTACTAATTGGAAATTTCTTATAGAAAATTTTATTGAACCATATCATGTTCAATTTGTTCATAAAAAAACAACCAGCCAACCTCTAAAAGATCATTATACAATCGTGAATGGTTTATGTTATGGGAGTGGAGTTGATTTAAAAGAAGAAGATGCTTCTAGTGGTAGTCTTGCTGTTAGTTCAAAATATCTTTCATTGTTCCCAAATTTTATTATAGGTACTTACTACCCAGGTCAATTAGGCGTTTATCTAAATAATCCAATTGATCCAAATAGAACGTACCAAAAAAGAATTATTTATACGACAGAAGGTCATAAACTGACTAGGTCAGAAATCAAAAATCAAAAAGATTTGTGGTGGAAAGTTCATAAAGAAGATCATGAAATATGTGAGCGACTTCAACTAGGTCGTGCCTCACCTATTTCTAAAAATGGCGGATTATTATCTCCACATTGGGAAAATAGTGTTCGCTCATTTCAAAAAATTGTGATTAAAGCGTTAAAGAAATCAGGGAATAGAAAAAAAAGGTAAGTGCATGTCTGAAAACAAAATTTTTGATGGATTTAGATTAGCTCATACAATGCTTCGTGTTCTTGATCTTGAACTTTCTTTAAAATTTTATTGTGAAATTTTAGGTATGAAAGTACTTCGTCGAACAGATTATCCAGAAGGTCGTTTCACAAATACTTTCATCGGTTATGGAGCTGAGGTTGATTTTCCAACACTAGAATTAACTCATAATTGGGATCAAAAAGAGTTATATGACAAAGGAAATGGATGGGGTCACATCTGCATTGAAACCCCAGATGTTTATAAAGCCTGTGAAGCACTTAGTGCTGCAGGTATTAAAATTACAAGACCTCCAGGTCCAATGAAGCATGGCACGAGGGTCATAGCATTTTGTGAGGATCCAGATGGTTATAAAGTTGAATTAAACGAAAAAATACAACTCTCTAAATGAAAGGAACAAGATTATGAAAAAAAAACCTCAACTATATAAATTTTCAGACATTGAACATAGATTACATACTTTAGAACCAGGACAAACGTATATTAAACCTTTTGTAACTTCTAAAGTGAGTGACACAATGTGTGGTGGTTTAAATTTTCTTAATAATATTTCTGTTCCTTGGGATTTAACATGTGATGAAATAATATATTGTATGAAAGGAACTTTCAGGTTGACTTGTGATGGTGAATCTTACATTTGTAATCCTGGTGATGTACTTTATGTACCTCGAGATAATCATATTGCTTATGAATGTGATGAAAAGTGCATAATATTCTATGCTGCTTATCCTCATGATTGGAAGAAAAAAGCTGGTCTAACACATGTGCCAGGTATTGATCCTGAAGATATGGGTTTAAACTAAATAAATTAAAATTTGGAACTAAGGAGAAAGAGAATTTATGAATAAAATTTATTATGAAAATCTCAATGATGCAATTGAGAGAAATAAACCTAATATCTCTAAAACTAAAAGAACACTTGAAGAAGCAGGTGTAAAATACGTTATGTCAAGTTGGATAGATATGCACGGTATCCCAAAAACAAAACCAGTTCCGATGAGTGATTTTGAGGAACTTTGTATTGGCAAAGGGCCTCAATTTGCTGTTCATTCAGTTTCTTTTGTTCCAGAACTTACTCCAGCGGACTCTGATCAAATAATGTTACCAGATCTTAATTCTGTTTATATTTGTCCTTGGGATAAAACCATAGCAATAATTTTTGCAGATTTATTTTGGGAAGGAGCTCCTTATAATGTGTGTCCAAGACAGGCATTAAAAAGAATTATCCAAGAAAAACAAAATGAGGGCTATGCAGGTTTTGCTGGTATTGAACCTGAGTTTATTGTCATGAAATATAATGAAAAAGGGGAACCTGTAAAAGCTATTGATAATGATCCTCTTGAAAGTATTAGACCAAGAAGACAAGCTTTTGGGTATGACGTTGAATACTCACTTGATTCAATGCATTTTTTAAAAGACATGATTGATATATTAGGTGAATTGGGTTGGAACCTTCATGACGTTGTCGCTGAAGGAGCGTATTCACAATTTGAATTAGATTTTCATTACGCTGATCTACTACAAATGGCAGATAGATTAGTTTTTTTAAAAATACTTTTAAAAGAAATTGCAAAAAAACATGATATGTTCGTCACTTTCATGCCAAAACCAACTATAGGTGATTGGCGATCTGGGGGGCATATTAATTTTTCTCTTCAAGATGTTAAAACAAATACAAATCTATTTAAAGATGGTGATAAGTGGTCAGAAGAATCAATGCATGCTGTAGGTGGTTTGCTTGCACATTCAGAAGCTTTGACTGCTATAACTTGTCCAACCGTAAACTCATATAACGGACTAGTGCCAACTGTAGGTGGTTTTGAAGGAGGTGTACATACTTGGGCTCCGACTAATATTACTTATGGTCATAACAATCGTTCAGCTCAGTTTCGTCTACCACAAAATCGCTATTGTATTGAAAACCGTGCTGCAGACTTAACTATGAATGTGTATTTAGCTCTTGGCATGACTATTTCAGCTGCTGTAGAGGGTATTATAAATAAAACTGACCCAGGTAAACCATCTGATTTTGATCTTTATGCCTTAAAAGATGAAGATTTTAAAAAACTTGGAATCAGACGCCTCCCACGCAATCTATTTCAAGCAGTTGATTATTTAAAAAAAGATAAACTAGCAGAAAAAGTATTGGGTAAAGTAATGCTTAATTCATATGTAAATTATAAAAATGATGAATGGGAACGTTATCATCAAGCAGTGACAGATTGGGAAGTTAAAGAATATCTCAGATTATACTGAAGACTATGCGAGATCAATTAAATAAACAATTTTCAAGTTTTACTGATTCAAAAAAATACAAAGGATATCTCCAATCTGAAGAACCTAAAATAGATAATGTATTAGCACATATTGGACCTGGTTCCCCATGTGGTGAATTCTTTCGCCGCTATTGGCATCCAGTATCTCTATCTTCTGAAGTAGATAATAATCCCACACCTTTAAAAATTCTTGGAGAAGAATTGGTTCTATTCAGAACTACAAATGATGAGCTTGGTCTTGTACACAAACATTGTCCGCATAGAAATGCTTCCTTAGTTTTTGGCAAGTGTGAAAATAAAGGTATAAGGTGTTGTTATCATGGATGGTTGTTTGCTCCTGATGGAGAAATACTCGAAACACCAGGAGAGGCAGAAAATTCAGAATCAGCAAAAAATATTAGAGAGCGCCTCCGCCTAGGCGCTTATCCAGTCATTGAATTTAATGGTTTAATTTTTTCCTATATGGGCCCACCAAATGAAATGCCGGAATTTCCTTTATATGATTCTTATTCTGTTCCAGATATTACAACAAGACCATATCGGATTGATTATAATTGTAATTGGTTACAAATACTTGATGCCATAATGGATCCTATACATACATCATTTTTACATAGTACTATTTCAGGAACCCAATTCTCAAAAGGACTAGGAGAGATTGGAGAATTAGAAGTTTTTGAAAGAGGTACACAGTTTCTTGGAAGTAACACAAGACGAGTTAATGATTATGTTTGGATAAGAGTTAATGAGCTTATTTTACCTAACTTTACACAAGCGGGTGCTGCTTTTGCTGCCGATGGAACTAAGACAAAATTCTTTGGTCGTAGTTCATTTACACGATGGGTTGTTCCTGTTGATGATACCCATTCTGTGAGTTTAGCTTGGGCTAATTTTGGAGAAAGAGGAGATCCAATTGAATACAATAACAAAGAAGGTTGTGAATTAATTGAGCAAGGTGAACTAGTTGATAGATCTTGGGAAGAAAAGAAGTCACATCCATCGGATGCTGAGGCGGTTGAAGGAATGGGTGAAATTAGTAAGCATAAAGGCGAGCATTTAATGCCGACTGACAAAGCTATTTTGCTTTATCGTCGCCGAATTAGGCAGTTAATAAAAGATTTAGAAAATGGAAAAAAAATGCCCCAACCTCAACAGATACATGGGGAAGCAGTACGTACAAATGGACAAGATACTGTTTTGCGAATACCGCGAAAAGAATCTGATGATCGTCAATATATAAGATCTATTGGATCCGCTGTTATGAATATGCAATTTGAAGCAGAAAAAATGTCACTTGATAAACGTGATCAGTATATCATTGATAAGCTTGCCGAAATGGAGAAAAATTCTTTTATATGAAAAATTCAAGCAAAAAAATTAAAATACATATAAAAAATAATAGATGGAAAACAGGTTCTTTCCCCAATACTCTTGAAGGAGAAAATGTTTTTACAATAACAAAAGAACATATAAAAAAATCTTTAATTAACTTCCAACACCTTAAAGAACATATTGAAACTTTTATTGACTGGGATGAAGATCATTTTGTTTCTTCAATGGCAAATTCTGATATTTTGCTTACTTGGGATTTGCCAAAAAATAATTTAGCTAAAATAGCTACAAATCTTAAATGGATACATTGTATAGGAGCTGGCGTAGAACACTTGTCACCATTTGATTGGTTGCCAGAAAAAATTATTCTTACTAATAATAAAGGCGTGCATAGAAAAAAAGCTGGCGAGTACGGCTTAATGACAATTTTAATGTTACATAACTATTTTCCAAATGTTGTAACTAATCAGATTCAAAAAAAGTATAAGTCAATCTATAGTACTCCAATATCAGGAAAAACTTTAGTTATAGTAGGCACTGGAAATCTTGGTAGTTCTGTTGCTGAATTACTTACACCCCTTGGTGTGAAAGTTATTGGGGTAAATCGTCAAGGTAGAGATCTTAAGGGATTTTCAAAAATTATTACAATAGATAATATAGATGATGTTTTGCCAGATGCAGATTTTCTTTATGTTGCCCTTCCTGAAACTCCTGAAACTATAGAGTTGATTGATGAACGTCGATTAAATCTTTTAAAAAAATCTTGTGGTATTGTTAATGTAGGTAGACAATCGGCAATAAATTATAAAGTTCTTTTTGAAATGTTAAAGTCCAAAAGGGTAGCTTGTGCAATTCTTGATGTATTTTCCTCCGAACCAATTTCTTCAAATTCTCAAATATGGGATGTGCCTAATTTGATCATTTCCCCACATATCTCTGCAGATGATGGAAATAGTTATATTGAAAATACGCTTAATCTTTTTTTAAGTAATCTAGACTGTTTTATTTCCAACAAACCTCTTGTAAATAAAGTAGATAGAGTTTTAGGTTATTAGTTTTTTTAAAATAAAGTGAACAAAATAGATTACAATATACTTAAACTAGGTGATGCAACTCTTTTATCAGGTGAAGTTTTATTAAATGCAAAACTTGCATATAAAACATATGGTTCCTTAAATCATGACAAGAGCAATGTAGTTTTGCTACCAACATTTTACACAGGAACACATGAAAGAAATGAAGGTTTTTTTGGTACTAATAGAGCAATTGATCCAGAAAAACACTTTATTATTTCAATTAATATGTTTGGTAATGGACTTTCTTCTTCTCCAAGCAATGCATCGCCTTCACAAAAAGGTCCTTTTTTTCCAACTATAACACTTTGGGATAATGTCTATTGCCAGCACAAATTGATATCTGATCATTTAAATATAAAAAAAATTGCCTTAGTTGCTGGTTGGTCAATGGCAGGATGTCAAGCATATCAATGGGCATCTCAATTTCCTGATATGGTTAAAGCAATATTACCTTTTTGTGCTTCTGCTAAAACTTCTCATCATAATTTTGTTTTTCTAGAAGGTATAAAGGCAGCTCTTTGTGCTGACAAAGATTGGAATGAAGGACATTATACATCTCCACCAGCAAAAGGTCTTAAAGCTTTTGCAAGAATCTACGCTGGTTGGGCATTTTCACAAACTTTTTATAGGGAAGAACTTTATAAAAAACTTGGATTTAATACAATTGAGGATTTGTTATTAGATTGGGAAAAAGATCATCTAGAAAACTGGGATGCAAACAATCTATTAACTAAACTTGCAACTTGGCAAACTAATGATATTAGTTTTGGTCCGCACTATAATAATGATTTTAAACAAGCATTAAAATCTATCAGTGCTCGAACAATAATTATCCCATGCACTCAAGATCTTTATTTTCGTCCAGAAGATAATATGATTGAGGCTCAATATATTCCAAATGTAGAAATTCGCCCTTATGATTCTCCATTTGGACATTGTGTTGCTAATCCTGGTAATGATATAGATTTTGAAATTGAATTAGATAAGGGTATTAATGATCTGCTGAGTTTCTAATAATATGTGCCCGTAGCTCAGTAGGATAGAGCACCAGATTCCTAATCTATGTTGGCACTGTTTGAAGGGTTTCTAGTGAATACGAATACTTACTAGAAACATAGAGATTAATTAACTTTTTCATCAAAATTTCTTATTAAGGTTACGCTTCGTTACGAAGGATGGTGGGTGCCATGGTGGTACCAAAAGTACCCTACCCCCATCAATCAAAATAACTCACTCACACAGAAGTATAATCAATACGTTTGGATGTTGATGGTGCGTTACTGGCAGGTAGTACAGAGTAGAAAAATGTTACTCGCTCTTGGGCTATATAAACAATATCTGTATTACGTGGCACCCATAGCACGTCTCCAGGGCCAGCTTCGAATATTTTGTTACCGACTTGTAATGTAAACTGTCCCTCAAGTATGTAGATGACCTCGTCATAAGTTATATGCCAAGGTATAGAGCAATCTTCAAAAACGCCAATCCCAGCTCCCAGTTTATCGGAAAACGATACATTGACCAAACCGATGGTTTTCATACCGTTCACAGGCTCAAGGTCGAGGTCTTTTTTACGGAATATCTTTGTTTCTGACATAACGTCTCTCCTTATTATTAGTTTCAATTTTTTTCATTATATTATTGTCCTACCACCAACCACGAGGAATGTTGACAAAAAATAAAAAAATTAATATTTTTTATTTAACCTGTATTACATTTAGCAGTAATTTTATTGCCATCAAGATCACGTACATAACCATAATAATTTCCATCAGCTCTTATTCCTGGAGACCCTTCATCAACAGCCCCATTTTCTATAGCAGTTGCATGAAATTTATCTACTGCTTCTTTTGTTTCAGCTAACAAAGCAATCATTGTACCATTACCAATTGTAGCAGGTTTTTTATTATAAGGTTTTGTTATATAGAACTTAACTTCATGAGGTTCATTTGCATGACCATAACCGACATATTTTTCTGTAGTGGTAATCTTTTTTATTCCAAGATGAACAAAAATAGCATCATAAAATTTAATTGATTTTTCAAGGTCATTAGTTCCAACCATAACAAAACTAATAATTTTATTCATAAGTTTATCCTACCACCAACCACGAGGAATGTTGAGTTTAAATCTTTAAAACTAACACAGTAATCCTATAGTAAGAATATTTCCCACAGTAAACTTACAGGCTTTCTCCTCGATGATTGCTTAAAGTTGTGATAAAATCAATTAACGGTGGTGCCATGGTGGTACCAAAAAATTTTAGAGTTTTAGTAGAGTTTTAGCGAGCTTTGAAAAATTAATATACATTTAAACCATTCAAATTTACCTCAAATCTTTCCGTTAAGTTATTCTTTTATAAATTCTACCAAGATAAATAAATAATGATAAAGCTCTTGCTATCAAAAAGATACTAAGTGATATCCATAAGCCTAAATTACCAAAATTACTGATTAGGTATAAGGCACTTAGAATATAGATGCATACAGAAATGATCATGGCATTTCGCAACTCTTTTGTTTGAGAAGCTCCGACAAAAATTCCATCAAATTGATAGCAAAATGAGGAAATAAAGGGAATAATGACGACCCAATAGGAGTAGGATAAACTAATTGTTTTTATATTTGGAAGATCAGTCATTAAAGAAATGAAATAATTTTTACCAAAGAAATATAATAGAGAAATTAACAAACCTGTAGAGGCACTTAACATAAAGGAATTCTTAATAACATCCCTTAGTAATGTAATATTTTTTGATCCTATTGAATAGCCAACAATACCTTCTGTTGAAAAGGCATAAGCATCAAGAATAAAGGCAGATAAAAAAACAAGATTAATTAAAATAGTATTGGCAGCAACAACATCTTCACTAATAGTATTTCCCAAATAGGTAAAAAATAAGAAAGAGAAAGTTAGAAGAACTGTTCTGATAAAGATATTGAAGTTAATATTAAATATATTTTTAATTTTTTTAACATTAAAAATTTTTTTAATATCAAAATTTATATTTGTTAATTTTTTTAATTCAGAGAAAGTATAAATTAAAAATATAAAAGAAGTTAGGGTTGATGAGACTAACGTGCCTAGCGCAACGCCTGTTACATTCAAATTGAAATATAAAACAAAAAATAGACTAAAAATTATATTTGTAACAGCAAAGAAGCCAACGACTACACTTGACGTTTTCGTTTTTTGCAAGCCAATAAATAATCCTGTTATGACAAAAATGGTTAATTCGCCTAAAGATGAATAAATTCTTATATCAAAATAATCTTTAAAATATTTTTCTGTGTCATTTGATAAATCAAAGATTTGTAAACCCAAATTAAAAATAAAGTGCTGAAGAAAAATTAAAAGTAATGATATGACAATTACAAAAGTAATATTCCTAATAACTAAATCTACTATTTCATTATATTGGTTTGATCCATGGGCTTTTGCCACCATTCCTACTGTTCCCATTCGCAAAAATCCAAAACTCCAAAAAATCATGGAAAATAAACTGGAAGCAATGCTTGTTGCAGTGAGATAGCTTGCATCATCTAGATTGCCCATTAACCCTGTATCAACAATAGCAACTAAAGGTATGGCAAGATTAGCAAAAAAAATTGGTATCGATAAATGTAAAAGATTTGTAATTGATGACTTAGAGGACATATGAAATTATTAGTAATTAGAGAAACTCTAATTTATTTCATCTCTTTATACTATGATTATCCACGAGTAATGTTGAGAGGGATCTTTAAAGAATTTGCATTTAAATTTTACCCTAGTTGCTTATTGGGATTTTTGCCAATTTTCCTTTTTCAATTTTTCCTGTGGGAGTACGCGGTATATCTTTGAGAAAGGTGATTATTTTCGGTACCATGAATCGTGCCATGATCTCTTGGCAATGGATGCGTATTCTTTCTTCTGTTAAGGTTGATGAAGGTTTTAATTTAACAAAAAGACGAATGTCTTCTTCTCCTATTTCACTAGGAAAGCCTACAGCGGCAGCATCTTCAATCTCTGAATGACTCAGCACCCCTTCTTCTACTTCAAAAAGAGAGACCATTTCCCCTTTAACGCGAATTCGTTCAGCCATACGGCAGGTGAAATAAAAAAGTTCCTCGTTATCCAACCATCCTATATCTCCAGTGTGAAACCAATTAATAGCACAAGATAATTGTTTATATTCAATTAAAAAAAATAGTAGAATACACTCATGAAAACATTTCTAGGGGCTTTATTCTTATTTCTTTTAATATTTACAAATTGTTATGCAGATAAAAAATTCGATAAAGATCTTAAAAAAGTTTCAAAGCTCAATGGTTTTGTTGATAGTAAAGGAACTATTTATTCTATTGAACAAATATCTAATAAAGAGAATACTATCTTAATTCTATATAATCATGGTAGTGATTACGGTTGGGTTTTGGACAAGTGTTCAAAACCTTGGAATAAAACTCCCCCTGTTTTACTTGGACTGCATGATAAAAAAATTAATAATTTTCAAGTTAAGATCTACCATCTTTGTTCTGGTGTAAGAGGATGGACAGAAGATGAAAAAGTAAGAATGTGGAAAGCACATGAAGAATTTGGAAAGCTTTCATTAACATTGACTGATAATCATGGAACTCCTCTTATTCAAAGACAAAAACAGTTGTTCAAACAAAAAATTATCAAAGAAAAAGTTGATGGTCTAACAGAGCAAGGATTTGAAAATATTGTTCTTGCAGGGCATTCTGCTGGGGCTTGGGCTTCAATTACCTTAAAATCTAAATTTCCTAAAAAAATAGATGGAGTTATTGCATTAAATCCAGCAGTTGCGGGCACCCTCAAAAATAGAAAAGAGTGGCCTTGGTGGGAAGATATAAAAAGCTACTTAATAAATTTAATGGAGTTATCCGATTTAACAAATGAATTAGTTTACTCACATAATAAGGATAAGTTTGAAATTCCAGAAACTCTTTTCTTTTTATCAAATTTAAGCTCAGTTAAATTTATAGATTTAAGCACATCAGGATGTAAGGGAGAAAAGAAATTTAATGGCTATCACGGCATAACACTAACAGAGTGTTTTGCTAAATATGAAGAAACGAATAAAAATATAATTCAATATTTAGAGAGTATATTTTAATTTTTTTTAATAAATATCCTACCACCAACCACGAGGAATGTTGAGGGGTTAATAAAAAGGATTTAACTTCCTGGCTAGCAGATAAAAAAATTGTTTAATTTAGTTATTACTCCCTTTGGATCTTCTTCTGGAATAAAATGTCCTGTTGGCATAGCACATCCGCTTACTTTTTCAGTAGTATAAGTTTGCCATACTTTAATTGGTGAAAACTTCTGTCCAATAACTCCGTGTTTTCCCCACAATACCTGAATGGGTATATTTAAAAGTTGATCACGATCTGCACGATCGTGTTCAAGATCTATACTTGCAGCAGCACGATAATCTTCGCATGAAGCATGAATTCGCTCTGGCTGACTAAATGCAGCAAGGTACGCTTCTTCTGCTGGACCAAATTCATGACCACCCGACCATTTTTGTAAACATGAATCCATCCAAGCTCTCGGATCGCTTTCAATCATTTTTTCAGGTAGCCCTCTTGGTTGAATAAGAAAGTACCAATGAAAATAACTACGGGCAAATTCCATATCTGTAGCCTCATACATATCTAGTGTAGGACAAATATCGAGAACACTCATAGCAATTACTCTTTGGCGGTGATCTCGAGCTAATCTGTGTGCCACGCGTCCCCCACGATCATGCCCAGCAACAAAAAACTTATCGTAGCCAAGTTTGTTCATCAATAGAATCATATCATTAGCCATTTCTCTTTTAGAATAAGTAGTATGATTGGGATCACTTGGCAGAATCATGCTTGAGCCATATCCTCTTAGATCTGCAGCAATAATGGTAAAGTTCTTTGCTAGTTCTGGAGCTGTCTTATACCACATCACATGCGTTTGCGGGTATCCATGCAATAACAATAAGGGTGTACCTTCGCCGCCAATACGACAAAATAGTTTCCCTTTATCTACTTGAACATATTCTTCTCGAAAACCCTTAAACATATATATATTAATACACCAACCACGAGGAATGTTGAGGGGTTAATTCGGTAAAGGTGTTAAATTTTTTGTAACTGATTCTTTTGATTTTCCTTTTCTGACTTCATCAAAATATACGATGGTTGTCGGAACATTAATTGGCTCATAGTAATCTTTGCATTTATCATAAAGTTGTATTGAAATTTTATGTCTGATTTTTTTTTGTCTTAAATCATACATAGCTCCATACTCTTCTGTAGTGCCATTATTTTCATCCAAACATTTTTGGATATGTGATTTATTTTTATAGTTTAAATATCTAGTTATGCCGGTACGATAAATTCCAAATTTTTGATAAACATACTCTTCTGTTTTTGTAGGACCTTCATAATCATATTTCAGTTCATCATTTACCCACACTTTAAAAAACCCATTGTCTTTTTTTGTCCATTTGACATTAATTAAAATATCAAACCAATTGCCCGGCATCTTTTTTTTATGAATCAATTTTCTTTCATCATAGTCTATATCTCCTATGGTTCTTACAACTGTATAACCATTTCTTAATTCCTTAAACATAAATACCGGGGGTCCTCCTTTTTGATGAAACTGTCCATAATTATTACTTAGTGGATAGAGGTTTTGATGATCTTCTGGAAAATAGACAGACCAAGCAAACCAATACTCTCCTTTAGACATCGCATCACCTGTTTTCCATGCTGCTACTTCGTGGCGTTCTCGATCATTTTTGCAGTCACTCCAACCACCTTCTTCATCTTCTCCACAGTCACCCGATCTGACCTCAAATCTTATGGATTGTTCTCCTACTCTCACAGGATGCCCATCCTTTTTATTAACAACTTGCATTCCATGATCTTTGAAATATTTACCAGTTAAACTTTTAATTATTTTTTTATATCCAGAAGCTGTATCTTTGGGCAGTTTAACAATTTCTTCAGCATAAGAGATGTTACAGAAAGATATAAGTAGAACTAAAATTACTAATATTCTTTTCATCCCGATTACCCTACCACCAACCACTAGGAATGTTGAGAGTAAAGTAATAATCAAATAATATTGTATTTAATTATTTTGTTAGTACTACTTCTGATCCTTCAACCAAAATTAAGTCAGTATCTGCTGCCAACTCTCTAACTGCCTTTGCAGCCTGATATTTATCTGATTCATAAAATTTGCGAGCAGTTTCAATACTCTCAAATTCAATAACAAGAGCTATGCCAGAAATATTACCCTCTCTAACATCAGGATTAGGTTCACGAACAAGAACCTTGCCTCCATATTCAGCAATAATTGGTCCAGCCATTTGTCTAAATTTTTCAAAACCTTCTTTGTTGCGAACACGAAGATGTGCCACTAAATAGCCTTTGTTCATAATAAACTCCTTTTACAAAGTCATCCTACCACCAACCACGAGGAATGTTGAGAGATAAATATTTAAAAGAGGTTAGCAAGTGCAGTATATGTGCGTCATAAATTTTTTAAAACTTAAGGAGAGTTTACGAATATGCGATTTAAGTCATTCTTATTAATAACTGTATCAAATAAACCAATTTTTTCATCTTTATGTTTTTTAATGCCAGCATACTCCAAACTAGGATCTTCATATCTCTTAAATTTATATATTGCATCATTCATTAGCGCTCCATTAAAAACTCCTATGCTAAGTAATAGTTCAAAATCAATAATTTCCAATCCTGTAACTTTCTTAAATAAACCTGGTTCAAGTTTCATTATAATATCTTTAAGCGATCTTTCTCTATTGTCTGTTAAATACATAAATACTGGAATGCGCGTTGCAAATTTCATAAGTTTTTCTTGAATAATTTTTCTCATACTTTTTTGTTTTTTTTCATCTTCAGAAAGTTGTTTTCTTTCTTTATTGTTCAAATCTCGATCGTTTGCTTCTTTTTTAGCATCTTTAATAAACTCTGATTTATTAATAATAGACTCAATTTCATTATTTATATTTCTAAAACCTTCAATCTGCATTAAAGCATCTAAAGCTCTTTGATTTTTTAATAATCTTTCAAGCGTGAGATTATCAACATTAACAAGCAAAGCGCTTTCCCATCTCTTTGCCAATAATGTTGAAGTTGTACCACTCATAGCTATATCTAAAATACCGCCTGGATCTATTTGTTTCATTGAGAAGCCATCAAAACAAAGTACTGGTAAAAATTTTATAAATTCCGCTACTTTTGCTTCAGGATTGCTCTCAGAAATATTTAATCTACAACTATAATCGGAAATTAATCTCAATGCTCTGTTTGGTGCAAAATCAAAAATATAACATTCTTCTTTAATTATTTCTTCATTATTAGGAGATTTATAATCATTATTTATTATTGTCCATGGAGATTGAACACGAAAAGCAGCTTGAAAATATGTTTCAGGTGAAGTTGTATTTCTTAACATAAATATTCCTGACCATGGTCTTATTGTAACTCCTGTTGTTAATTTTCCACATGACAAAGTAATGGTTTTGCTCTTTAAAGGTTCATCCATAGATTTATATAATGGAGGTAGAGCTTTTACACCTATGCCCGTTGCGCTTCCTGCAATTACTATTATTTCATAATCTTGATAAAAAATATTTTGACGCTGATTCAAAAGATTTTTCATAGCATAACATGAAGAAACATTTGGAAGAAACCATAATGTATGCAGTAATGAATTTTTTAGTTTAGCGTGGGAATATGGAAGTGGCGGTTTTTTTTTCCCTAGTTTTAAAAAAGTATTTTCACTTTCACGAAAATTACCTCTAATTAATTCAAGCCATTTTTGAACTTCATTTTCATATTTGAATTTAGCTTTTTCTTTTTCACCAAAAGCATGAAAAAATTCGTTTAAATCAAATTCATCAAACTCTCCCTGTGAAGTTAAATCTTTAATAGAATCAGGAATTTGATAAGTAAGCATAATCATTCGAGGCAAAGATGAATAAGGATTATTCTTTTTTTTCCAAGTTAATTTTGCTTTTTGTTCATCAGAGTAAGTCCAATTATAAATTTGTTCTTCTATAAACTCACCTGTTGAAATTGCTCTAAAAGGAGTGCCTGTTAAATAAAGAAAAAAATCAGTAGTTAATGGAATCCCATCTTCTTGAAAAAAAGATAAACCTGATTTCAAAGCAATATTAAATTCATTTTTTTCTTCAGATTCAAATAATTCTTTTGCATTTTCTCTCCAAGCTCCGTAATGGTATTCATCAAAAATTATACAATCCCAATTTATTGTATGTGCCCATTCATTTTTTATTTTTATTCCTCCTGCTTTATTTTTTCCTAAAAAGTTTTGAAACGAAGCAAAACAAACAAAAGGTTTGTTTTTATTAATTTCTTCATATTGCTTACCATCTCTAGAAATAAACTGCCATTTTTTAAAATCAATATGAAGCGTTAAATCTTCTTCCCATGCATTTTGTGCAGCAGGTTTAAAAGTTAATATTAAAACTTTTTTCCAGTTCATTTCTTTAGCCAATTGATATGCAGTAAATGTTTTTCCAAATCTCATTTTTGCATTCCATAAAAAATGAGGTGTAGATTTTTTATCTTCATTTTTTATTTTTCTAAAATATGAAGATGTTTTTCTAACAGCTTCAATTTGCTCTGGACGCATTTTAAAATTAAGAGATCTTTCTGAAAGCTCTAAATCTCTTTCTCTACAAGCATTAATAGCTGCCTTTACTTCAGAAATTTTACATTTAAACCACTCTCCTCTTGGGTTTATTATTTTTTTTTTTCTTAATATTTTAAATACATCATGATCTTGAAAAGATGTTCCATCACTTCTCATAGCAGATTCTTCTAAAAGAATTTTATATGGAAGCCTGCCAGGTCTTACAGTGGGATATTGTTGAGATACTCTTTTTATTACATCAACAGTAGTGTATCCAATTTTCAAATATCCTTTATATTGTGGATTGTTATCACTATATGCGTATATTTTTGGATCGAAATCTTTTTTTTCTGGAAAAAACTCTGTAGACATACTGCTATTCCATTGGTCGAATCATAGAATCAATAAAACTTATATCTTCAGATGATAATTTATATTTATTTTGAAGTTTCTCATCACTCCAATCATCAGAAAAATCTTGATTTGGAACAAGTGAATAAACTCCTCTTGCAGCATTTTGTGTGTTCTTTTTTAATAAAACAAAAAAACGAAAGAATTTAGTTTTCATATAACTTTGAGCATTTTTTGATTGTGATTTATTTTTAAAGGGGCCCACAACTAAATATGTTTCAGTACAACAACTATTTTTTTCACCTAAATATGGCTTACTTGTAACAAGATATGGAAAACTACCTCTCTCTCCGTAAGCTTTAGCTGTAAAAACTTTGTATTTATCAACCCATGACTTATTTTTTTCTATATCAGATAATTTTAAATAACCATTTTTAGGATAAGCGTAGCATTTTATTGCACCATTAAATTTTTTTGTTTTAACTTTCAAATTAGTATCAAGTGCAAATGGTCTTCTTTCACTAACAATATTCTGGAATGAGTCTTCTGAAAGTTTTTTAACTTTTCTAAATATTTTAACAGCTTGATTAAATCTAATAAAAGTTTGCGAATCTTTTTCAAGCATTGGTCTTTTTAGTGAACTTGATTTTCCTTGCTGAATAGATATTACTTCACAATCATCTTTTCGGTTTTTTTCCCATAAAAAATAACAAACACCTCCAGATATATCTACATTAGGAAAGCATTCAGTTGAGTCAAAATAATCAACAATTTTAGTTGTTCTTTTATCTTCAAGCATTGATTTTCTAAATTCATCTAATCCCTTTCCTCCTGAAAACCATCTAGACGGTATGATCATTGATAAATATCTGGGTTCAAGTTTTTTTGCTTGTTCTACAAATAAATGATAAATTGGTTTCGCACTTGATCCATGACCTCCATCATTAAGCTGATACGGTGGATTTCCTACTATTACATCGAATTTCATACTATTAAATAATTTTTTATTGTGAATAAATTCATAAGCATGCGACTCAAAACTTTCACCTCGATCATAAACTATTTTAGATGCTCCGCAATAATTACATAAACCATTGGAATTCCAATTATGTTCAATTTTTTTAAAAAAAACATTTCCTTTTGAATCATTAAATTTATTACATACAGAAAATTTATTTTTTGGATTTTTTGTATAGTAAAGTGTTCTTCTGGAAATTAATGCAGTCAATTCAGTTATAGCAACTCCATAAATTTGTTTTAAAAAAATATGATTAATTCTTTTTTGTTGATTGGGGATTTTCTTTTTTAAACCAGCATTTAATCTTTTTGTAATTTCTCTTAGAAAAACTCCTGATTTTGAAACTGGATCAAGGAATTTGGCTTCTGAATTTGACCAAATTGATGATGGTAAGTTATCTAACATATAATTAACTACTTTTGGAGGTGTAAAAACCTCATCATTGCTTAAATTAGATAATGTATTTAAAATGTCTGGATTGTAATAATTTTTATTTAACATTAGTTAATTGTAAATAATGGATAGGTTTATATTCTTTTATTGACTTAGGTATAAATGCAGAGTCACCAAGATCAGAAAATAAATTAGGTCCTTCTATTTTTTGATTGGCCAATAATTCTGAAAATTCAAATTCCCTTATTTTAACAAAATTAGTATTAATTAAAGACCATTCATAAAATACAATATTATTATCTAAGCTATCTTTTAAGTTTACGGCATTTCCATGAATGATATTTTTAGAAAGAATAAATTCAACAGAATTAAACATTAAATTATTGTATGTTTTTGTAAAAATTTTTTTATATTGATTAATATAATTATTTAAAAGTTTTTCTCTTGCCAATCTTACATTATCTTTAAGAATGTCTATTCCATAAATTGAACCTACAGATAAAATTGAATATTTTTCATAATCCGTTTTATTTTTTGAATATCTTGTACTTAGTGTTTTTAATTTTCTGGAAAAAATTTCTGTTAAAAAATTCCCATCGCCACAGGCTGGTTCTAAAAAACGTGATTCAATATTATATGTTTCATCTTTAACTAGGTCTAAAATATTGTTAACAGTTTTATTGTTCGTGTTAACCTCGGCATATAATCGAATCCGATCTTTAGTTTTTGTTAATTTTTCAAACACTTCTTTAATCTACCACCAAACATCTAGGATGTTGAGTTTAAAAGCGGGAAATTATTCCCGCTACTTTTTAATTTACTGAAGATTCAGGTGTTTTCTTATACTTTAACAACCATTCCTTTTTGGCTTCTTCGTAAGTAATACCATCCCACCTTTCGCCAAGAACCAACCCAACTCATACCGTCTTACTTTCTACGGAACAAAGGATGCCAAAGATCCAACGAATGAATGGAAGCTCGTTACTACGGAAAGAGTAAAGGCGTACCGCAAGAAAAAGAAAGAAGCAAAAGAGAAGAGAAAACAATTCAAGATAAAAATAAAGCAAAGGTCTTTAAAGTAAGACCACGATAGTTTCAGTTGCAAGACTACGAAAGCGATTTTTTAAAATTCAGTTGTTGTATTTCCTGTGTTTTTAATAATGATTATCAGTATCGGTTTAGAGACTCCTTCTATATTTAGGAAGATAGTACCCCGCTGATTACCGAGAAAGAGTTTAAAGATTATAGTTATTAAGTTAGTTAAAGTTTATTTTTTTATAAGTAATTTTCCATCGGTCCATTCACCTTCAACAACTTTACCATCGGGATATTTTAATTCACCTTCACCGTGTGGCATTAATATATTCTTAGATGAATTCTCTTGCCATTCTTCTTTAATATGTCCCCAATATTGACCCTCACCCCATTCAAGCACTCCGTAAACCATGACGTTATTTTTAAACTCATATTCTTCAACGGTTGAATGCTCTTCGACAAAGTCGTCCCAATTTTCTACGGAGTCGGGATCAACACTTTCATCATATGGAGAATAAAAATCATTTCGATAAAACTTTCCGTGCCAATTGCCTTCATCAAACGTACCATTGTACCAAACTTCTCTGTGTGTATTATCAAAGTCGGAGATGTAATTATTATCTAACGCCGTTAGATAAAAAAAACGATGAAATATTGTTGAGTTTGTGTGTTGGGTATAATGACCTTCGTCGGGTTTTTTGAGATTCGTCCACAAATCGTGAGTTAGTTCGTCGGCCCAAAAAGTTAATTGACCGTATCCATGGGGTTTTCCGTTTTTTACTTCACCCTCGTAACTCATTCTAACATCCATTTGATTATAATAATATTTTATTTCTTCTCTTTTAGTCATTTCTACAATTGAATATATTATATGATCTTTTCAAAATTCTTAACACATCGATATCTAATTTTATGAAAATAGCTATCCGAATAAATAATGGTTAATCTTCCCGTATGTCTTGAAAATTGATAATCCCAACCTACACTTTTAAATGAAATAAAATAATCATCTACTTTGTAAATTTTTTCTTCAACATAAGAAGAACTTGATTCAATTTCCCACATTTGAATTATTTTATTTTTTATATCTATATTTAAAATCATATCTCTTTCATGCGGCTCCAATGCAAATTCAGTATCACTTCCTCTAAACCATTTCCATTGCCATTCTCCTTCACAATAAAATTGTGATATCTTTGCATCAACAAATTTTGGTAAGAAAACTAAGACAATAAATAAAAAGAGTTTTTTCATCACGATTATCCTACCACCAACCACGAGGAATGTTGAGTTTAAATCTTTAAAACTAACACAGTAGTCCTATAGTAAGAATATTTCCCACAGTAAACTTACAGGCTTTCTCCTCGAAGATTGTCTGAAGTTATGTTAAAATCAATTAATGGTGGTACCAGAGTGGTACCAGAAACTTTTTAAAGTTTAAGCAAGCTTGAAAAAGGTAGAGAAACAAAGGAGTGCCCGTAGCTCAGTAGGATAGAGCACCAGATTCCTAATCTGGGGGTCGTGAGTTCGAATCTCGCCGGGCACGCCAATTTCCTTAAATATTCCTTTAATGGCCGCACTCCTTCCGCAAAGGAGATACAGATGGCTACTATAAGAAGACGTAATCGTAATTATAAGTGGGAAGCCCAAGTAAGAGTTACAGGATACAAAAAAATTTATAAATCATTTAAGTACAAGGAACATGCAAAAAAATGGGCAAAAGAAATAGAAAGAAAAATTGAGAAAGGAATTTATCAAGAAACAGGTGACTTAGGCATTATTAAACTGGGTGATTTATTAAAAAGATATTTAAATTAGGTCAGTCCTAATAAAAAAAGTTACCCCAAAGATTAAGAGGGTTATTTTAAGATTAACACATAGTTTTTTTGTGGTATGTAAATATTAGATGAAATTTACATATCGCCCAGAAATAGATGGTTTAAGAGCAATTGCTGTTGGTGCTGTTATTCTCTATCACGCTCAAATAACCATTTTAGGTCATCAACCTTTTAAAGGTGCTTTTTTAAGATGGGCATATTGGAAAACTACATTAATATTGTTATGAATTTTATAGATTTGAACAATTCTTATATTTATTTAAATCCAAATGAAAATAATTGTTGGCGAGTTGCGATTAAGTCAATCTTATTAGATGTAAAAGAAAACACTTACTATTATCTCACAAAAGAATGTAGAGCAGAACTAGTAGGCGTTAAACCATTTGACCATCCAGCAAAATCAGAATTATGTGTAGTAGTAGATAGTAACAATAATAGGTGGAACATAAGAGATATACCAGTTTTCAAATTTAATGAATTTGGTTCCCATTATTATAAATTTAGAAAAGATGCCAAAGATGAAATTTTAATTAAAAACTGTGATTATAAAATTATTGATTTTAATAATATAAATAAAAGATTAAAACAAAGAAATTTAGAAAGTTTATATACAAAATTTTCTTATGAGTATCAAAATAAAGAATTTATCATTTTTAACAAAGCAGAATACTTAAATTTTGATGGTAAAAAAAATAAAGAAAGAGAATATCTACAAACAATTTATGGTTATGTACCTTTTTTAAAAGATAATAAAATATTTATAAGTTATGTAGTCAGATATTTAGAAAAAGATAAACAAGGTGATTTAGAATTTAGATTACGAACTAATCAAAAAATAAACAGGTACTTGCCCCTTTCAAATAATTTTATTAAAAGAATAATTAAAAAAATTTTATTTTTTTCTTCTCCACTTATAAAAATTTCAGAATTTTATGAAAAAATAAATATAGATAAATCTAAAATAGAATTTTATGAAAAAATAAATTAAATTTATTTCAGAATGGCAAAAACATAGCTGTATAATTAATACTCGACCAGCACGTTTTGATTTTTATTTACCCTTACGTAAAATATTAATTGAATTTGATGGTATACAGCATTTTAAACCAGTACAATTCGGTGGGATGAGCTTGAAGAAGTCTAAAGAAGAATATTTAGAAACAAAAAGAAGAGATAAACTAAAAAATTTATGGGCAAAAAAAAATAATTATGAATTAATACGGATAAAATATGATGCCGATTACTTAAAAATACTTTCAAATAAAATTTTAAGTTAAAGGTTAAGAGAGTTATTTTTTTTCATTGTTTAACTCATGGTTTTATTGAAGGATATTATGTAAATTATAATAGCGGAATTAAATATCCGCTATTATCTTATAATAATATTTATTTTGTAATTTTTATTAATAGTGTTTTTCGTAAGTAATTTTTACAAGTTACTTAAATGTAGATGGCGTCTATTTCTTCTCCCAAAGTTCCCATGTTGCTTTTCCTGCAGCATCAACATCCCAGTCATAAACTACACATTTGCCGTTGAGACTCGATAACGATGGAGCTGAGGTTTGAAAATAACATGCTCCTCTAAAGTTTATACCACCTTCTGCATTAAATTTACCAATGCCTGTTGCTGTGAATGTTGCCACTCCATCTGCAGTCATGACGACACCTCGATTAGGGCACTCTCCATAAAGGGTGCCATCTGCTCTCATATCAGAAGCATAAGCTACTATTACTTGAACTTCAGCTCCTGCTAAAGTTCCACTTCCTTCAGCTCTTGTCTCAAATCTAGGTAGAGCACCATTTCCAGGTAGGGGTGTATTTGTAGCAGTTGCTGTTAACGAACCAATCTTTTCTCCTAACATATCTTCTCCTTCTTTTAAAAAATTTCTATTAAGTACAATTTCAAGACTTTAACAATGAATTGTATTGCTGGACCTATAACAATCACAACCAAAAATATAGCTAAAACTTTTATTTTTTAAGAAGGTTATTTTTAGGTTAACACATGGGCTTATTGGAAATATTGAAATTTTAAACTGAATCAGTTTAAATGTACTTTATGAACTCTCGTATAGACCATATTGTAATTGGCGCTGCCAATCTTATTTCAGGAACAAAAACTTTAGAAACTAAACTTAGCACTAAATTTTCTCCCGGTGGAGAACATATGATTATGGGAACACATAACAAGCTTTTAAAATTGCAATCAAATATTTATCTTGAGGTAATTGCCAATAATCCTAATGTTAGCAAACCATCTCGTCAAAGATGGTTCTCATTAGATGAATCTAGTATTAAAGAAAAAATTCAGAAGTCACCTAGGCTTTTATGTTGGGTACTTGAAGTTGACAATATTGAAGATACTGCAAAAAAATGTGGCTACAATCCAGGTGAGATACTCCAATTATCACGTGATGAATTAACATGGAAAGTAACAGTCCCATCTAATGGTAAATTAGTAGAGAATGGTGTTTTACCAGTTTTAATTGAGTGGCCAAGCAATAAACATCCTTCAAAAAAACTTAATAATAGTAAAGTGTCAATAAATAAGATTTCCCTTTTTCATCCAGAGCCTAATAAAATAAAAAACATTATCTCTAATTTAATTGAATCAGATTTAATACACGTCTCAAAAGGTTTTCCAAAAATGGAATTAATTTTAACAACTCAAAATGAAAAAGTTGTTATTAATTAATAATGTTATAAGACGTAAGAATGGATGAGTTCAAAAAGCAAGAATGGAATTATAATCCTAAAACTCCAATTGAAAATAATCCACTATTTTCATTTCCTTTCATACCTAAAAAAATTATTAAATGGTATGCAGATATGTGGGCCTCATTTTCTGAAACGGTTTTTTGCTTAATTGTTTCAATTATATATCTTTCATTACTTCCACCTATAGTGATTTTTAATAATCTTAACTTTAATACGATTTTAACAATCTACTTATTTAATATAACAATTATGTTAGTTGTTGCAGGAGGTTTACATTTATTTTTTTACACTCTAAGAAAACAAGATGCTAAACTTAAATATGATTCTAGAAGAGTTACGAACAGTAAAAAATTTACATTTAATAAACAAGTTCTTGATAATATGTTTTGGAGCCTTGCAAGCGGTGTTACAATTTGGACGTTTTATCAAATCTTGCTTTTATGGAGTTATTCCAATGGTCTGATTTCTAAAATAAGTTTTGGTGTTAATCCATTCTTATTTTTAACTCTATTTCTTTTAATAATATTATTTGAATCAATACATTTTTATTTTGCTCATCGATTACTTCATTTTCAATTCTTCTATAAATTTTTTCATCATATTCATCATAGAAATATAAATCCAGGACCATGGTCAGGGATATCTATGCATCCTTTTGAACATTTACTTTATTTTAGTACTGTTTTGATACATTTTTTTATTCCATCCCACCCTATACATATTTTGTTTCATTTTATGATTATAACTATAGGAGCCGTTATTGGACATTGCGGATTTGATGGTTTTTTAATAAACAAAAAAAATAAAATAGCTTTAGGTCATTTCCATCATCAACTTCATCATCGTTATTTTGAATGTAATTATGGCACAACTGAAACACCAATTGATGTGTGGTTCAATTCTTTCCATGATGGAACTTTTGATACTAATAAAAAGTTGAAAAACTAAGACTCAAATCTCTCCGGGCACTTCATTGAATAAAGAATGGTTTTTTACAAATTAGTTTTTCCTAGAAGATTTACTAAAATTACTCCAATAATTATTAAAATTAGTCCAATAAAAGCATAAAAATTTGGCCATTGATTAAATCTTAAAATTCCTAAAACTGTTGTTGCAATAATGCATAATCCTGCAAAAGTTGCATATGTGTATCCTGCTGAAATAGTTTTCATAACTTGAGATAAGCAATACATACACAAAACTATTGTTAAGGCACTCATCAAAGACGGAATAATTTTTGAGAACCCTTCAGCTTCTTTTGCTAATATATTTGATGCCGTGCCAAATGCAACTGCTGCAAGTAGAAATGTATAAGTAAGAAAAATGCTCATATGTTTAAAGGGCACTTTAAGTGCCCTTGTTATTAAAATCTAAAGATAAATCTTATCTGATAATCCCCATATAAGTATTGCCGATGATACAACCATAAATACAGAAAGACCTAGATCAGTTAAGCTGTTTTTAGCTTCGAGATCCTTATCTATTAACTTAAAATAAAATAAAGATTCATATAAAAGTTGAGCAGCTGAAATAATAAAAATCAAGTTATAATACACCCATGTTCCTTCAGGACCGCCTGGTCTAAAGATAATATAAATTCCTATTAAGAAGAAACCAAATGCAAAGGTTCCGATAAACCTGACAAGATAGATAGCACTCCTGTCTACGTTAAATTCTTTTACTAGACCTTCGGGCGCAAAATATATTCTAACAAGATAAACACCAAACAATCCAGTAACTAAAATGTGAATGATTAGATAAAAAATATTACCAAAATTTTCAATCATAAGTACTCCTTTCAGTAATTTATAATTCCACTGAGCTCAATTCCCACACTTGAACACTTTCAACACATTCATCGAAAATGGGTTTTGCTATCGGATTATTACCTGAAGCAAATTCTTTCAAACCTTCTTCGTTATGGACGGAGATTTTAAACATCACATAACTTTTATCTGGCGCAATCGCGGGAACTGTTTTTTCAACATGAGCAACACTTTTTCTTATGCCCATTCCTTCATCAGACTGCATCCATCCCATGAATTTTTCAAATATTCCATCTCCCGATTTAAATTTTAACAGTGCGATCATTTCTTTTTCCATAATTCTGTCCTTTCCTTATAAGAATTTATTTTATATCAGTTATTAACCTAATCTTTAATCAAATTTTTCTGAATACAATCTTGGTATTCCTATTGCAACAAGACAAAGAACAATAAACCAAATTGAAATAAATAAGAAAAGTTGAGAAAGATATTCTAATGGAGGTCCTGCTGTAAAACCTAGAAAAAATGCAACAAAGGTAACGCAAACTGCAACAAAGTTAACACCAACTACCCAATAACCGCCAACTTTTTTCTTTTTAAAAAGTAAGTATATGCCATACAACACAAGAATAATTTGAATAACACTTACAAATAGACCGAAGGTATCTGGTTCGATGTTTATATCTCCTAAAGGTATTGACCCTTTAAAGTAACCAATTACTTCTCGGCTAAATGTATCGTAAGTATCCCACAACAATGCAATAATCATGATCCAAAATACAAACGGGAATGCACGTGCTTTAAAACCTGTATCCATTAAAATATCTCCTTTTATTAATTATTTAATTTAGTATTCAAGCTATTTACACTTTTGAATGATTCAATTCAACTGTTCCAACTTTCATATCTACAGAAGCAAAATGGTCTTTATTAGAATCCATACTTTGCGTTCTAGCAGCTGTAGCCCTCTCCATTGCTTCATTATTTTCATACAAGGATATGGCAATGATAGTTGTATCATCCACTCTAATTTGTAAAAGTTGTTCTGCTTCAGGAAATTTACCTGGGGCAGTTGCAGTATAGGATTGAACAATCTTATCTGCTCCTTCTTTTGATTTTAAATTTAGTGTAGTAATTCTTGCTACTGACATAAAAACTCCTAAATAAAAATATTGTTTTATTAATGATATAACTTGAAACTTTGATTACAACCAAAAATTAACTAAGTAAGATAATCTGAAAACGAGGTTATAATTTTAACTATTTAATAATATCCGCAAAGATACATTCCTTTGGTAAGTAGGGACGAAATTGTAATAATTAAAACGGTGAGAATAATTATGAAAAAAGAACTTCGCCCCTGTGCTAGGTGTTAATTATTAAATTAGGCAGGTTCGTGGTTAAATTAAGGTAATATTTTGTCTATACTAAATTTAGATATACGTGTTAGAAGGCTGAGGATATGTTGAAGTTATAATTTATGGATAGTAAATTAAAAAATTTAATAGCTATAGTCAATTTACTAGCTAAGATTGTTCTACTTATTTCTTTATTTTATTTTATTTTTTTTACAAAAACTTCTGCTATTGATTTTTTAACTTCACCTCTGATTCTTGCTAGTTTGCTTATTGCTCTTTGTCTGTCTTTAATTCTAAAGTGGGTAAAAAGTGGTGATAAAAAGAAGCTATGAGAAGTTTAGCCCTGGTCTTTGCCACAGCTTCTTTTTTTTTGTCATATATAATTAATGCAGCTGAGAATTTTCTTCTTTTAGGTAAAATAAAGTGTGAATTATCTGCAACTTTTATTATCTTTGATTTTGATAATAATATTGCTATTCGAAATAATTATAATTCTTCTCAATACAAATTATCTAACTTTGAAACAAAAAAGAATAAATTTAGAAAAAACATTTACACTTTTTCTTGGTATGATTTGAAGAATAATTTTTTAGGGTATTGGGCTATCTCGGATGATTTGAAGAACATTAAAGAAATTAAATTTGATAGAGAAGGGAAAATTTATTCTGTAAGCAGGAAATGCTCGAAATTTAATAATAATAATATTGGTGAATTGGTGTGGAAATAAACACTAATGTATTAAGTAGTTTATAAAGATAATTTGTATCTATCTATACAAAAAATTTATTAATCCAGAAAACATAAGCTTAAGCAATTAATAAAATAGTGGTATAATAACTCTATCGATAAAAAGGAGGACTTATGGATTTAAAACTTGTTTTCCGTATTGCCGCTGTAGTTGCAGCAATTAATGGATTGGGATTGCTTTTTATGGGGGGCACATTTTTTGCAATGGCTAACGTAACTCCTACACCAGATTTGATTACTGTTGGTCAATTTCTTGGAGTTACAATCTTATTTCTTGCTTTATTGGAATGGCGAATACCTGATATAGCTGGTGATGCATTATCATCTTTGGGCCAGTTGTTTGGGATTGGTAATGTACTATGGTTTTTAATTGTTGGGTATCATATCATGACAGGAAAAGCAGGGGGAGCTACTGGTTTTGTTAATGCAGGAATTTTTGTAATCCTTGCTGTACTGTTCTTTATGCAAAGCAGAAAGTCTGAATAAATCTTAACTTTTAGGAGGTTTTATGAATCTACAATTATTGTTAAAAGTTAATGGAGTAGTTTCTGGCATAAACGGTTTGTCAGCTATTCTTATGTATAATATGTGGTTTAATATGGCAGGCATAGAAGCAACTGGTGCTAATATTTCACTTTGCCAATCATTGGGAGTTGCTGCTGTTGGTCTCGCAATTATATCTTTGAGAACAGCTAGTATTGCAGGTGATGCGATCAATTCATATGGGCAATTATTTGCATACATTCATAGTGGTTTTGCTGTAATTACTCTTTATCATGTGATGCAAGGCTATTTAGCAAATAATCAACCATTATATATTAATATAGTAATAAGTGTAATTTTAGCTGCTGCATTTTTTTATTACAGCAGAAAAACTGAATAACTATTTATTGTAATGTTTTTCTTATATTTATAGCGGGATTTATTTCCCGCTTGTAAAATCTTCATGAAAAAACAAGCAACTTCTAAAATAGCTCAATGTCTTTGTGGAAATATTAAGATAAAAGTAAACGGAAAACTCCGCCATGTTATTAATTGTCATTGTTCACAGTGTATGAAAACACATGGAAATTATGCAGCTTATACTTCCTGTCCTGAAGCAAATATTACTTTTGTTAATAAAAGAACTCTAAAATGGTATAAATCTTCTAATATTGCTAAAAGAGGTTTTTGTTCCACTTGTGGAGCGAGCATATTTTATAAATTACTGAAGAGTAGCAATATAAGTATTGCTGCTGGGATGTTCAGTAATCCAACAAAGTTGAAGACTTATTCTAACATTTTTACAAAGGGTAAATTAGATTATTATAAACTGGATCCAAGACTACCTAAATACAATAAATAAATAATTTAAATAATTATTATTTATTCATCTAAAAAAAAGATATCTTTAAATTTTCTAGGAATGTATTTAAAATTAATTCCATATTTTTTCACAAGAAATGGTAGAATAATACTATGACAAAACTTCCAAATTTTAAACTTAAATTAATTAATGGTAAAGAAATAAAATCTTCTGAAATAAAAAAAACAATTTTATTTTTTTATCCGAAAGCTTTTACAAGTGGATGTACAATAGAAGTTTGTGATTTCCAATCATATTTTAATAAATTTAAAAAGATAGGTTTTCAGCTTATTGGTGTTTCAAAAGATTCCACAGATAAAAATTTTAAATTTGCACAAAAGTACAAAGTACAATATTCTTTGGCTTCAGATATAACTAATGTTTGTGAAAAACTTGGTGTTTGGATTGAGAAATCAATGTATGGCAGAAAATATTTTGGCATAAATCGCACTACTTTTATTATTGATAGCCAAGGAAAAATATTTAAACATTGGAATAAAGTAAAAGTTTCTGGACATGTTAAAGAAGTGTTGGAAATAGCAAAGCTGTGCCCATAATTTTTTAATTGTAACTATTAAATTAATATAATGAAAATATTTTTCAAATATTAATTTTCTATTTATCCCAATCTTTTACTACTCTAGCTAATGTGAAATTTAGTGATTTTAAATTTTGTGAACAGGACAATATAAAAAATTATTTATGCAACCCTATTAGTAATTTTTAAATCTTCTTCTTTTTCAGGAATTACATAAGCTTTAGCACAATGTTTTAAACAGTATGGTTTATCTTCAAATCGTTCTTCTTCACAAAAATGAAAATCATTTTCATCTGGGTGTCCTTCAGGCCATTCACACCCTCTTTTTAATTTGGGTGAAAAAAAATTTTTTGATGTTGGCTGAAAAGTTCCATTGTTATACACATTTTCTTTTTGTTCAGTTAGTTTGTTTTCAAAATGTAGTGTTGGCATAATAGGAGAACGAGCTTTTTTTCTATCGGGCTTAATAGCAGTTCTTCTTATTGGAGATGGTCTTCTTTCAAGTCCAATACGATGTGCTTTTCCTACCACAGCATTTTTAGTAACTCCTAGTAATCTTCCTATCTGAGCTGTGGGTAGGCCGTTATCCCAAAATTTTTTTAACTGGGCAACATTATCATCATTCCAAGGCATTATATTAACTCCATGCTAAATATCTATATCTAGTACCTTAGGCATGTTTAAATACACTAAATGTATGTATAATAAAACACAAAAATAATAATTTTATTAATAAATTGTTAAATTTCTGCCTTTTTTTAATTTATATAGGGGTAATCAATGAAAACTATTCACAATTCACAAATAATTAAACAAAAAGTATTGTTGCGGGTAGATCTTAATGTTCCTATTAAAAATGGAGTAGTTATCGACAAAACAAGAATTTTTTCAATTCAATCAACTGTTAATTATCTTAGATCGCAAGATAATAAAATTTTTTTATTGTCTCATTTTGGAAGACCCAAGGGACAATTTAATAAAGAACATTCCCTCCAGTTTCTATGTGAAATTCTAGCAGACTGTTTACAAGTTAAAGAAGTACACTTTATTAGTTCTATAGATAATTTTGAAATTATAGCTAAACAAAGCTTAATGCAGAGTGGTGATATTTGCTTATTAGAAAATATTAGATTTTATAAAGGAGAAGAAAAAAATGATTTGCATTTTGCAAAAACGATTGCTGAAAATTTTGATGTGTACGTCAATGATGCTTTTTCAGTATCACATCGCAATCATGCTTCAGTAACGGGTATTACTAAGTACCTGCCCTCCTTTGCAGGATATAGTTTTGTTAAAGAAATTGAAAATCTGGATCAGTTATTAAAGAATCAAGTAAAACCAAAAACAGCTATTATAGGTGGGTCAAAAATTTCCTCAAAATTATTACTTCTTCATAATTTGATTGAAATATTTGATACTGTTATATTGGGAGGAGCTATGGCTAATACATTTTTACTTGCTCAAGGCTATAACTTAGGACGATCAATTGTTGAAAAAGATATGATTGTAGATGCATTAAAAATTTTAGATAAATCCAAAGAACTTAAAACTAAAATAATATTACCAATTGATCTAGTGTGTTCAAAAGAAATTAATAATCCACTAAAAATAAATTTAGTTAATATAGACAGTATTAAATCTGAAGATATGGCTCTGGATATTGGAGAAAATACAGTAAAATTAATTAACAAATTTCTTCAAAATTCGAAAATGATTTTATGGAATGGACCACTTGGAGCTTTTGAGCACAGTCCTTTTGATAGAGGAACAAATAAAGTTGCAGTTATAATTAAAAATATTAAATCTAGTCAAAATATTTTAACTATTGCGGGGGGCGGAGATACTATTGCAGCAATTAAAAAATCAAAAGTAGAAAATGGTTTTACTTATATTTCAACTGCAGGAGGAGCATTTCTAGAATGGTTAGAAGGTAAGGAATCTCCAGGTGTAAAAGCTTTAAAAGAAAATAATCTTTCTTAATCTTCAATTTGAAATTTTTTAATAATTGAAAATTGAGATAAAGTAAAAATAAAAGTAATTGGCAAGATTCCAAATACTTTAAAATTTACCCAAAGATCAGTTGATTGAGTACGCCATACAATTTCATTAAGTAATGCTAACGCTATAAAAAACCCTATCCACCTTTTTGTTAGTATTGACCATCCTTCATCTTTAAGTTTTAAAGCCCCACCCAGTAGATATTTAAGAAGTGGTTTATTAATTAATATGCCACCAAAAAGAATAGCTGCGAAAATGAGATTAATAATTGTTGGTTTCATCTTAAAAAAAATTTCATTATCAAAATATATTGTTAATCCTCCAAATAATAAAATTATAATTGCCCCAACAGTTGGCATGACAGGTATTTTTTTTTCAACAATATATGAAAGAAGCACAGATATAATTGTTGCAATCATAAAAGGAAGAATAGCTGATTGCAAGTCGCTTCGAGTGTAGAAAATAAAAAAAATAGCCAGAGGTCCGATGTCAATTAATAGTTTATAAATACTTTTCATTATTTAATTCTCAATATTTAGAAGTGAATGAGAAAATGGTTCAGCTTTAAATTCAAGCAGATCATCTTCTTGTTCACCGAGACCAACAAAGTGTATAGGGATTTGATATTTTTTTGCAATCGAAATCAATGCCCCTCCTTTTGCTGTACCATCTAATTTTGTAATAATTAGACCTGTGACATTCAATGATTTACCAAATATTTCAACTTGATTAATCATATTTGAACCATTTGTGCCATCTAATACTAGTATAGTTTTTAGTTTCAAATCAACTGCGGATTTATCTATCACAGATTTAATTTTTACTAATTGATTAAGTAGATTCGTATTATTTGATAGTCTTCCTGCAGTATCTATAATTAAAAAATCATATTTATCATTTTTTGCTTTTTCACAAGCACCATAAGCTACACTAGCAGGGTCTTGATTCAAAGATCCTTGAAAAAAATCTGCTTCTTGATTATCTGACCATTTTTTTAGTTGATCAACAGCAGCAGCACGGAATGTATCACAAGCAGCAACTAGAATTTTTTTATCTTTTCCAAGCCGTTTAATTAATTTTCCAATTGTTGTAGTTTTTCCGCTGCCATTAACTCCTATAAATAAAAAAATTTTAAGACCATCGTTATGCTTTTCAATTAAATTTTGCTCACATTCATATAGTATATTTTTAATTTCATTAGAAAGAAGATTTAGAATAGATTTGGAATCTATTTTATCAGTAATTTTTATTTTTTTGATTTTATTAACTAAATGTTCAGTTACATCTAATCCAATATCAGCTGAAATAAGTGCTGTTTCTATATCTTCAATTATTTTAGGACTAATTTGTTTTGATGTAAGTGAGTTAATAATATTCGAAGTAATAAATCTAGATGTTTTTTTTAAACCAGAGCGGAATTTACTTATAATATACATCAATAGTTAAACCACAACAGCTTGTGATATATTATTATACACGCTTTGAATTTTACAATTTACAATAGAACCTTCGGATAGTTTTTTATCAATTTTTATTTTTGTAAAATGTTGTGATTTTCCAAATGATATTGTTGAATAAGATTGTTCAACAAGCATTGTTGCATTACTACCAATTTGCTGTTTTAAATATTTTGATAAATTTTTATCACCTAGATCCCTTAATTTTTTTGCTCTATTTTTTATTACTTCTATTGGCACTTGTGGCATTCGAGACGCAGGAGTTGATTCTCTCAGAGAATAGGGAAAAATATGCAAGTGTGTTAAAAAACATTCATTAATTAAATTAATTGAATCATTAAACATTTTATCTGTCTCTGTTGGAAATCCTGCTATAATATCTGCTCCAAAAACAACATCTTGTCTTTTTTTTCTAACTTTTTCACAAAAATCTATTGCCTGTTTTTTTGAATGTCTTCTTTTCATTCTTTTTAATATTAAATCATTTCCAGCTTGAAGACTTAAGTGAAAATGAGGCATTATGCGTTGCTCTTCTAATAAAGGCCAAAAATCATCATTAATTTCAGCACAATCAATTGATGAAAAACGTAATTGTTTTAGTTCAGGTACAAGATTTAATATTCTTTTAACTAATTGAAATAAATTAGGCGATCCAGGTAAGTCCTTACCATAATCCGTTATATCTACTCCAGTTAGAACTACTTCTTTGTACCCATTTTTTACTAATAAATTAATACGATCAATTATAACGCCAACAGGAACGCTTCGATTATTCCCTCTGCCAAAAGGAATAATACAAAAAGTACATCGATGATCACAACCTTGTTGAATTTCAATAAATGCCCTAACTTTACCATCAAATTTTTGGATTACGTGATGATGTGTTTTGTTACTGTTAAATATATTATCTACCTGCACTGGTTTTGAATAGTTTAAAGATGACCATGTTTTTGATTTTAATTTTTCATTATTTCCAATAACATAATCTACATCAACTAGATCAGCATATTTTTTTGGATTAATTTGAGCGGCACATCCGGTTACAACAATTTTTTTATTTGGAAATTTTTTTTTAGCCCTTCTAATTTCATAAAGCACTTTTTTTTCTGCTTCTTTTGTTACGGCACATGAATTGATAATTGTATAATCTAACAATCTATTTTGTGTTATTAGTGATTTTATTACTTCTCCTTCATAAATATTGAGTCTGCAGCCTAAATTAATGATATTATTTTTTTCTTTTTGCATTAACTTTATATTGATTCTATTTCACCACGAAAACTTATTTCTGCAGGACCTATCATAATTGCTTCATTATTTTTTATATTAATAAATAGAGAGCCTTTTTCTAATTCTACCTCAACTTTATTTTTTAGTAAATTTTTTAGTATACCTGCGTATACTGCTGCACAAGCACCACTTCCGCATGCAAGAGTAATACCCACACCTCTTTCCCAAACACGCATTTTAATTTTACTGTCATTAACTTTTTCAATAATTTCTACATTAGTTTTATTAGGAAACAATTTATTATTTTCTATTGTGGGACCAATTGAAGATAAATCAACTTTATTAATATTATTACCAAAAAAAACAACATGAGGATTACCAATATTGACAGCCACTCCAGGTGAAAAGCCATCAATATATATAGGTATATTTAAAGTATTAATTTTTTTGGCTAAAGGGATCTTTTGCCAGTGATGAGATAGCTTGCCTAAATTCACACTAATATTATTATTATCAATTTTTTTTGATAATAATATTCCTGCATCTGATTTTATTTTAAGTTCTGACCTATTACTTTCATTAAATAACAACTTTGCTATACATCTTGTCCCATTTCCACAAGCTTCAGCACGATCTCCGCCAGGATTATATATTTTGATAAAAACATCATGATCATTAGAAAGTTTATTATTAATTGTTATAAGCTGATCACAGCCAGCACCACTCTTTCTATCACTTAACTTGTGAATTAACTTTTTAGAAATATTGATTTTTTTTAAACGTCTATCAATAATAACAAAATCATTGCCTAATCCATGCATTTTAATAAACTCAATATTTTGCATAAATCCCTTATATGACGTTTTTTTTACAGAATTCTACCAAAAATTCTATTTGGGCTCTTAACTTGACTTTAAGGGCCTATTTTAATATGGCTCATATTGAAATTCCTTAATTGTAATTTTACTAGCTTACTAAAGCAATGGTAGGCACATCAGCCCACGAATCTCGTGCCCTGGTGCAATAGTGTATTGGAGAAATATGTTTGGAATATTGAATGAAAAGCTAGAAAAGATTGTTGGATCAATACGTGGTAAAGCAATTATTTCAGAAGACGATTTAGATATTACCTTAAGAGAAATACGTATTGCTTTTCTTGAGGCAGATGTTGCTCTAAGTGTTGTTAAAAGTTTTATTGAGGATATTAAATCTAATATTGTTGGCCAAAAGGTTTTAAAGTCAATCAAACCAGACCAAATGATTATCAAACTTGTCCATGATGAGTTGATTAAGATATTAGGATCCAATAATGAATCATTAAACATTGCTAAAACCGGATTAACAAAAATATTATTTTGTGGTTTGCAGGGATCTGGAAAAACAACTACCGTTGCCAAACTAGCAAATTATATAAAAAAGGACTCCAAGAAAAATATTCTTCTCGTTTCATCAGATATTTACCGACCAGCAGCGCAAGAGCAATTACAAGTACTAAGTAAACAAATCAATGTTGAATTTTTTAATCACAAAAATACTAAGTCTGTTGAAAAGATCACCTTAGATTCAATTAAGCATGCTGAACAAAATTTATTTGATATTATGCTTTTTGACACAGCTGGCCGTCAAGTTGTTGATGAAGCAATGATGGAAGAACTAAAAAAAATTGCTCAAATACTTGATCCTCAAGAAACTATATTAGTTGCTGATTCTCTTACAGGTCAGGATGCCGCAAATATTGCAAATAGTTTTAGTAAGACTGTTCATATCACATCCTCAATTTTAACGCGTATTGATGGTGATGGCAAAGGAGGAGCAGCTTTATCAATTAAATCTATCACTGGAGCACCAATAAAATTTATAGGAACTGGTGAAAAAATTGAACAGCTAGAATCTTTTCATCCAGAGAGAATTGCTAACAGAATACTAGGTATGGGAGATATTGTTTCACTTGTTGAAAAAGCTACCGAAAATATTGATCAAAAGGAAATAGAAAATTTAGCAAAAAAAATGTCAAAGGGAAAGTTTGACCTTGAAGATTTTGCTAATCAGTTAAAACAAATGGGGAAAATGGGTGGTGTTTCTGGAATTATGTCTATGTTACCAGGAATCTCAAAAGCACAAAAGTTAATGGCGGAAAACAAAATTTCAAATGATACTATTAATCATCAAATTGCCATAATAAATTCAATGACAAAAAATGAACGTTCAAATCCTGAAATTATTAAAGCATCGAGAAAAATTAGAATCTCAAATGGTTCTGGTATGCGCGTGCAAGATGTTAATAAATTACTTAAACAATTTCTTCAATCTCAGAAAATGATGAAAAGAATGAAATTAATGAACAAAGGTGATTTGTCAAATAATTTACTTCAAAAACTACAAGGCAACCTACCCCCAAACTTTAATCATTAAGAAAGGAAAACTGTATGCCCGTAAGAATAAGATTATCACGAAAAGGAACGAAAAAAAGACCTTTTTATAGAATAGTAGTTGCTGATTCAAGACGTTCAAGAGATGGAAAGTTTATTGATCAACTTGGAACCTACAATCCTATTCTTTCAAAAGATAATCCTGAAAGATTAAAACTGAATACTGATAAAGCACAAGAGTGGATAAAGAAAGGAGCTCAACCAAGTGATCGTGTAAGAGCTTTCTTAAGCAATTTAGGAATCGTTGAAAAAGTAATTATAACTGAAAAAACTAAACAACATCTTCCAAGGAAAAAAACTCAAGAAAAATTAGATGCAGCAAAAAAAGCAGAAGCAGCTCCAGCAACAAAAGAAGCAGAAGCAGCTCCAGCAACACCTCCTGCAAAAGAACCATCAGCTGAAAAAGAAGCAGAAGCAGCTCCAGCAACAAAAGAAGCAGACAAGAATAAAGAAATTATTCAAAAGTCTAATGATAAAATTGAAGCTTCTAAGAAAAAAAAATCTGAGAAGAAGAAAGAAAGCAAATCTTCTTCATAAATTAAGTGTTAAAAAGTCATTTAATACATGTTGGAACTTTTGGTAAGCCCCTAGGATTAAAAGGAGAAATAAATATTTTTATGTTAACTAATGATTTGTATTCTTTTAAAAAACTAAAACCTTTTTTTTCTGATGATGGTACGGTTGCATGGCATTTTCAGCATTTAAGGATGCTTAAAGGAAATCTAATTGGAAAATTGAAAAATTATACAACAAGAACTACTGTTGAAAAATTAAAGGGAAAAAAAATTTTTGCGAATAAAGAAAAATTACCTAGAACAAAACCAGGAGAATTTTATATTTTTGATTTAATAAATTGTAAAGTACAATTAAAAGATAATAAAATTATTGGTCGAATAAATAAAATTGATAACTTTGGTGCCGGAGACTTGCTGAGCATTAAGCCAATAAAGGGAAAAGATTTTTATATTCCTATGAATGAAGACAATGTTATTTCTGTGAATTTAAAAAAAAAAATTATAGTTATTAAACCAATTAGAGGAATTTTATAATAATGTGGGAAGCAAAAATTATTACAGCCTACCCGGAAATGTTCCCTGGAGTTTTGGGACATTCAATTATTGGCAATGCTCTTTTTGAGAAAAAATGGTCTTTAAATACAGTTAACCTTCATGATTTTGGTATTGGTGAGAGGAAAGGTATTGATGATAGTCCATTTGGCGGTGGCCCAGGCATGATTATTAGACCAGACGTTGTAGAAAAAGCAGTAATAAACATTTCTCTAAATTTAAAAAAAAATATGCCTTTAGTATATATGAGTCCCACCGGAAAATCACTAAATCAGCAAGATTTAGAGAAGTTTGCAAAAGGAGATGGAATTATTATCCTCTGTGGACGTTTTGAAGGTGTTGATGAGAGAGCAATAGATAATCTTGGTTTTATGCAGGTTAGTATTGGTGATTATATTCTATCTGGCGGAGAAGTTGCAGCTCAAGTGTTAGTTGAAGGTTGTGTCCGGCTCCTTCCTGGAGTATTAGGGCACTCAGAAAGTATTTTGGAAGAGAGTTTTTCAAAAAATTTACTTGAGTATCCACAATATACCAGACCTCAAGTTTGGGTGGATAGTGAAAAGCAGAAACATCATGTTCCCGATATTTTATTATCAGGCCATCATGATAAGATTAGAGAATGGAGAAAAAATAAATCGATTGAAAAAACTAAAAAAAATAGACCTGATTTATTTAAAAAGATTGAAAAGTGTTAAAAGGATAAAATGAAAGATTTATTAGAAACATTTGAAAAAAAACAAATTAAGAAACTTACATCTAATAAGCGGATTCCTGCATTTAGATCTGGTGATTTAATTAAAGTTGCGGTCAAAATAGTAGAAGGAGAACGTTCTCGTACACAAGCATTTGAAGGTGTTTGTATTGCTAGAAAAAATAATGGTTCAAATTCTAAATTTACAGTACGCAAGGTTTCTCATGGCGAAGGTGTTGAAAGAGTTTTCCCTTTGTTTAGTCCTATTATTAATAGTATTGAAGTTTTAAGAAAAGGAGATGTAAAACGAGCTAAACTTTATTATTTAAGAGATCGAACAGGAAAAAGTGCGCGCATTTCTCATCGCGATAGAGGAGAAGAATTAGATCAATACGCATTAGCTGAAGTCTCAATAGATGAAACTGAAAACAAAGATAAGCAAGAAATACCAGTTGACGCAGTTAATAATAGTGAAGAAAAAAATATTGAAAAGCCAAAGATTGAAATAGCAGTCTCTGATAAAGTTAAAGAAGAAGTAGTTGCTAAAAATGATAAAATTGTTAAGTTAGAATCTGAGTCAACTGCTATTGATGCAGCCAAGACAGAAGATGAATCAAAAAAATAAACCACAAACTTTATTTGATAAGATTTGGAAAAGTCATCTTGTAGACCAGCAAGAAGATGGCACTTCCTTAATTTATATTGATCGTCATTTAGTTCATGAAGTAACAAGTCCTCAGGCATTTGAGGGACTTCGTAACACTAATAGAAAAGTTAGAAGACCTAAAAGTACTTTTGCGGTAGCAGATCATAATGTTCCAACTTCAGATCGTTCAAAGGGTATTGAAAATATAGAAAGTCGTATTCAAGTTGAAACATTAGAGCAAAACTGTAAAGATTTTGATGTAACTATTTTTCCTCTTTTAGACAAAAGGCAAGGTATTGTTCATATTATTGGTCCTGAACAAGGCATTACCCAACCTGGTATGACTATAGTTTGTGGTGATAGCCATACCGCTACGCATGGTGCTTTTGGAGCATTGGCATTTGGTATTGGAACTAGCGAGGTCGAACATGTTTTAGCAACTCAAACACTAATACAAAATCCAGCAAAAAATATGCGTATTTTGATTGAGGGACAAATTGTTGCTGGCGTAACAGCTAAAGATATTATTCTCCATATTATAGGCCATATCGGAACTGCTGGAGGCACAGGGTATGTCATTGAATACGCGGGAGAAGCAATTACAAATTTAAGCATGGAAGGTCGGATGACAATTTGTAATATGAGTATTGAGGGAGGAGCTAGAGCTGGATTAATTGCTCCCGATGAAAAAACTTTTGAATATATTAATAATCGACCATACGCCCCACAAGGAGAGAATTGGGATAAAGCAGTTAATTTTTGGCAAACTCTTCCTTCTGACGAAGGAGCAAAATACGATAAAGAAATTAACATTGTAGGTAATACCATTGTTCCTCAGGCAACATGGGGCACAAGCCCTCAGGATGTTGCTCCAATAAATGGAAACGTGCCAGATCCCAAAAACATAACAGATGTAAATCGACGCACTGCCGTTGAACGTTCACTTCAATATATGGGTCTTGAACCTAACCAGAATATTCGTGATATAAAAATTGATAAAGTTTTTATTGGATCATGCACTAATGGGCGAATTGAAGACTTAAGAGAAGTAGCCAAAGTTGTTGATGGAAAAAAAGTAATTGTTGACGCAATGATTGTTCCTGGTTCAGGATTAGTTAAGGAACAAGCAGAACAAGAAGGTTTAGATAAAATTTTAATCGCGGCAGGATTTGACTGGCGTGAACCTGGCTGTTCAATGTGTCTAGGAATGAATCCTGATCAGCTAAAACCAAAAGAAAGATGCGCCTCAACATCTAATAGAAATTTTGAAGGCAGACAAGGGCGGGAAGGAAGAACTCATCTTGTTAGTCCAGCAGTAGCTGCCGCATCTGCTATTAAAGGAAGTTTAAGTTTAGTGGAAGATTTATAGAGATGGACAAGTTTGTTGAAATTAATAAATCAATTGCAGCACCTTTACCTATGATGAATGTTGATACAGATAAGATCATTCCAAAACAATTTCTTAAAACTATCAAGCGTACTGGTTTAGGAAAAAATCTTTTTTATGAACTACGATATGATCTGCAAGGTAATATAAAAAACGATTTTGTATTAAACTGGGATCCTTTTAACTCTGCTAAAATTCTTATAACAGGAGAAAATTTTGGTTGTGGATCTAGTCGTGAACACGCACCCTGGTCATTACTTGATTTTGGATTCAGATGTATCATTGCACCTAGTTTTGCAGATATTTTTTATAACAATTGTTTTAAAAACGGAATTTTGCCAATTAAACTTATTAATGAAAAAGTTGATTATTTAATGAGACAAGCTGAAAACAAAACGAAATTTACTATCAAATTAGAAGAACAAACAATTGGGGTAGGTGATAGAGGAACAATTAATTTTGAAATTGAACCATTTAGAAAAAAATGTTTACTTGAAGGCCTAGATGATATTGCTTTGACTCTTAAAAAAGTTGAAAAAATTGATTTGTTTGAAAATAGTTTGTGTCAATCTTATCCCTGGATCATTTAAATCATGTCTAGTAATAAAAAAATTTTGATCCTTCCTGGAGATGGCATAGGCATAGAGGTAATGAATGAAGTGCTTAATGTCATTGATTGGATGACTAAAAAAAAATCTGTATCCTTCGATATTGCTAAAAAATTAGTGGGCGGTTCTGCTTATGACATAGAAGGAGACTCTATTAGCGATACAACAATGGATGAAGCACTTAAAGCTGATGCAGTTTTATTTGGTGCCGTCGGTGGTCCACAATGGGATAATGTAGAAAGATCAAAGCGTCCTGAAGCAGCGTTATTGCGATTAAGAAAAGAATTAGATTTGTTTGCCAACCTAAGACCTGCTGTTGTGTTTGATGCATTAGCTAATTCTTCTCCACTAAAAAGTGAACTTATAAAAAGCTTAGATATTCTTATTTTGCGTGAATTAACTAGTGGTGTGTATTTTGGTCAACCAAGGGGTGTAGAAAAAATAAATGATTTTGATGAAAAAGCAATTGATACTCAAAGTTATACAACATCTGAAATAGATAGAATTGGAAGAGTGGGTTTTGATTTGGCAAAAAAAAGATCTAACAAAGTAACATCTGTTGAAAAGTCAAATGTAATGGAAACAGGAATGTTGTGGCGAAAAACTATCACTAAATTACATGAAAATGAATTTAATGATGTAAAACTTAATCATATGCTTGCCGACAATTGTGCAATGCAACTTGTTCGAAAACCAAAACAATTTGATGTTATTGTCACAGACAACTTATTTGGAGATTTGCTTAGTGATGTTGCAGCAATGTTAACAGGTTCGCTTGGTATGTTACCTTCAGCTTCATTAGGTGCAATCAATGAAAAAGGTAAAAGACCTGGTATGTATGAGCCTGTTCATGGAAGTGCACCAGACATTGCCGGTCAAGATAAAGCAAATCCTTTAGCAATGATTATGAGTTTTGCTATGATGTTAAAATATAGTTTTGATATGTTGGAGGATAGTAAACTTATTGAAAAAGCTATTCAAAATGTTTTATCTAAAGGTTTGCGTACTCCTGATATCAAACAAGGAAATGAAAAAGCTATATCCACAAAAGAAATGGGCGCAGCTGTTATTGAAGAATTAAATATTATATCAGGAAGTTAGATGTCAGATAAATATAATATTGCTATAGTAGGAGCAACAGGTAATGTTGGAAGAGAAATTGTTCAAATATTGGTGCAACGTGATTTTCCTGTTGACCAAGTTTTTTGTTTAGCCTCCTCTCGATCCAAGGGGAAAATAATAGATTTTAAGGACCAAAAAATAACTGTTGAAGATTTAGCTGAATTTGATTTTTCAAAAGCTCAAATAGGTTTATTTTCTCCTGGAGGTAAAGTTTCTGCAGAATATGCACCCAAAGCGGTTAAGACAGGATGTATTGTCATAGATAACACATCTCATTTTCGTATGAATAAAGATGTTCCTTTAATTGTGCCTGAAGTTAATGGAGATTCATTACAAGATTTCTTTGATAATGATCATAGATCAAATATAATTGCCAATCCTAACTGTTCAACAATTCAAATGGTTGTTGTACTTAAGCCTATACATGATGTAGCATTAATTAATCGTATTGTTGTTTCTACCTATCAGGCTGTTTCAGGAGCAGGAAAAGAACCAATGGATGAATTATTTGAACAAACAAAAGATATTTACTCTAATAAGAGTATTAAAAAAAATAAATTTACTAAGCAAATTGCATTTAATGCAATACCTCATATTGGCTCTTTTGTGGATAATGGCAATACAGAAGAAGAACAAAAAATGATTAATGAAACCAAAAAAATTCTTGATACGAATATAAATGTATCCGCAACTTGTGTTCGAATTCCTGTATTTATTAGTCATGCTGAATCAATAAATTTAGAGCTAGATTCCCCTTTATCTTATGAAAAAGCAAAAGAGGTATTAACTAATTCTGATAGTATTTCAGTGGTAGATTATAGAAAAGACGAAGGTTATGTGACACCTGTTGAGGCAGCAGGAGAAGATAAAGTATATGTAAGTAGAATAAGAAAAGATGATACAGTTGATAACGGTCTTAATTTATGGGTTGTATCAGATAATTTACGTAAAGGAGCCGCTCTTAATGCAGTGCAGATAGCTGAATTAATTATTTCTAAGTATTCTAATTTTATCAAAAAATAATAAAATTTATAAATATTTTAGTTCAATCATTTGTTCTTTAAATGATTGTTCAATTAAATTTTTTTGATTTTGATTTAATTTATTTACCCATTGGTTTTTTTTACCAATTCTAAAAAAATTTGAAAATTCTGATTTTTCAAAAAAACCATATTTATTTTCTATTTTCTTTAATTTAATAAAACTTGTTGATTTAATAATATTATTAATTTTTTCTTTTTTGTTATTTATATTAATATTAAAATTAGTATTAAAAAAAATTAAAATTTTATTAATTTCCTTTTCTATATCATTTAACAAATCTTCATATTTTAAAAATAGACTAGGAACTATGGTGAATTTTTTCCATGAACGATAGTGATCCTTCCAATTTAGAATGATTTCTGGCATTCTATTATTGATTTTTTTATTACCCATTATTTGATTATTGCTTAAAAAATCAATCGTAAAATTTATATCAGTATTCATATGTTTAGCGTAGGACAAAACAACATCTCTTGGATCGCGGGAAATATATATAAATCCACACGTAGTTAATTCATTAGTGTAATAGTTTTTTTTTAATTTGATTCTCGCGTTATGGGTTTTAAAAAAAGAATATCTTCCTTCTTTGATCTGAATTCTTTTTTGAGCTTCTATCCAGTATTTAGAATATGTAATTAATGTTTTTTCATCATAGTTTTTTGCATCAAAAATTATATTATAGTCATTTATTGATATGTTTTTTATGAATTCAAAATTATTTAATGAATCTAATTTAGGAATTTTTTTTAGTATATCTAAATTTTCTAAATTTCCATCTTTAGTAAAGAAAAGACCGCATAGTATTAATCTCAACCATGTGTTTCCACTTCTAGGATATGAAGATATCCAAAATATTTTTTTATGATCAAGCATCTATAAATCATTGGCGGTCTCGTAAGGATTCGAACCTTAAATTTCGGTTCCGAAGACCGACGTGATATCCGTTTCACCACGAGACCAATTTTTTTCTAGTTTTAATTATAAACTCTAAAATTTGTAATATATAACTAATATATGTCATTCTATCTATCAAAAATATTATGGATAATTTTTAATCCATTTAATATACTTTTGTTCTTAATTTTTTTAGGATTTATATTAAGTTTTTTTTCAAATAAATTTTTTTCAAAAATTATTTATTTTTTTACATTAGTTTTTTTTATTATTATTGCTGTTTTACCAACTGGTAAATTTATGATTTATCAATTAGAAAAAAATTTTCATACATCAGGAACTTTGCCTAACAAAATTGATGGTATTTTAATTTTATCAGGCGGAACCAATCATTTAATGACAAAAGAACACAATCAACTCTCGTTAAATGATTCTGTTGAAAGATTGACTGAATCAATACAATTAATGAATAAATATTCAAAGGCAAAAATTATTTTTTCTGGAGGGTCTGAACTTCTCTCTAATCCAAAAACTACTCACTCTGAAGTAGCTAAGTTATTTTTTACCATCTTTGCAACTAAATTTAATAATATTATTTACGAAAATAAATCACGCAATACCTATGAAAATATATTATTTTCTAAAAAAATTGCTAATCCTAGAACTAATGAAAATTGGTTAATCGTGACCTCAGCTTATCATATGCCACGATCTTTAAATATTGCAGAAAAACTAGAATGGAATTTTATTCCTTATGCGGTTGATTTTCAAATAGAAAAAAAATTTTCATGGAAACCAAAAATTAACAATCTTCTTTTTGCAAATTATTTTTTGAGTAATATAAATAAATTTGAAATGGCAAGTCGTGAATGGATAGGTTTGATAGCTTATTATTGGATGGGGCAGAGTAGTAAAATTTTATAATACAATTATAAATTATATATTAAAAAAATCGTAATGAGTTGAATCCAAATACTTTTTCTCTTCTAGGGTTGATTGCCTACCTAAAACCTTGTTCCGGTAAGGAAAGCGTTTAAATTTTCTGATAATATTTTCATGCAGTGTAGAAAATTTTATTGCTTCTTCATAACTGGGGTGACTTTTAAAATAAGTATTTATAAGATTTTTGCAGTAAATTTGATCATTTAAATCTTCACTATGCATAAATGGCAAAAATAAAAACATTATTTGGTCTTGTGTTAATTTTTCATGATATCTTTTATTAATTGCTTCAGTAGAAATTTTTCGAGCCTTTTTGTCCATAGAAAAAGCTTTGTCTTGATTACGAAATAAATTACGGGAAAATTGATCAAGTAAGATTATTAAAGCCAAGCATTCATCGGCTATATTTTGCCAGTGATCATATTCATTATTTATTGCTTTTTGATAGTCTTCAAAAAATTCATCCTTAATTTTTTGATCAAAGACAGTGTTTCTAGTAAATCTTTCCTTGTGAGAACTTTTTTTGAACCAAAAATACAAAATTGCTTTGGCTCTTTCATTCATTCTTGCCTTATACTATACAGTTACTTGATGACAAGCTCATTACTCAAACTTAATAAAGAAATTATAAAATGCAAAAAATGTAAAAGATTGGTTGCTTTTAGAACTAAAATTGCAAATGAAAAAAGAAAGCAATTTATAAATGAAACTTATTGGGGAAAACCAATCACAGGATATGGCGATCGCAACGCACAACTACTGATGGTAGGTTTGGCACCAGCCGCTCACGGTGGAAATAGAACAGGAAGAGTATTTACTGGAGATAAATCAGCAGATTTTTTATTTAAATGTCTTTTTAAAGCTAAATTAGCTAATCAACCTAAATCTGATTACAAGGATGACGGGCTTAAATTATATAATACATATCTAACCGCCGCTTTAAAATGTGTGCCACCTGGAGACAAACCGACATCAAACGAATTAATGACTTGTTTTTCATATTTCAGAAAAGAAATTAAATTTCTTTCTAGAATTAATACTATATTAGCACTAGGAAAAATTGCTTTTGATGCTTGTCTTAACTTTTATAAAAAAGATTTCCCTATTCAAAATAAAGACTATATTTTTTCCCATGGAGGAAAATTCAGACTACCTGATAATAAAATTTTAGTAGGTAGTTATCATCCAAGTCCACGAAATGTAAACACAGGTCGTATTGATTTTAAAAAAATGGTTTTGTTGCTGGAAGAAGTTAAAAAAATAATGAAAGCATACAAATGATAATAAAACACTAACTTACTTATTTTTAAAAATATATTAGATTATTTTATGAGATCTTTTTTTTTAGAACCTAGATTGCTTTTATTTGGTTTTTTAATTTCTTTTTTTGCAAGTTATGGACAAACTTTTTTTATATCAATTTTTAATCTTGAAATCCGGAACCTATTAAATTTATCTGATGGTCAATTTGGATTAGTATATTCTTTGGCAACCTTAACAAGTGCTAGTATGTTGATCTGGTTTGGTAAATTAATTGATAAAATTGATTTACGGATTTATACTTTTATTATTTCTTTAGGATTATCTTTTGGTTGTATTGGCATGTTTTTTTTAACTAATCATTTATTAATGTTATTTCTTATAATTTTATCATTACGTTTTTTTGGCCAAGGAGCTATGACACATACAAGCGCAACAACCATGTCGCGATACTATCATAGTGATAGAGGCAAAGCCATTTCCATAGCTGAATTTGGCGGCATGTTTGGTTTTATAACATTTCCATTAATAGTGGTTTTATTAATTAAAATATTTGCATGGAAAGTTGTCTGGTTATTTGCAGGAATAAGTATTCTGATTATTTTTATTCCAATATATTTATATTTGCTAAGAGATCAAAGCAGTCGTCATAAAGAATTTTTAAATAAAAATAATATTTTATCACTAAAAAAAAATTGGCGCAGAAGAGATGTGATCGTTGACAAAAAATTTTATATATATTTACCTATTTCATTAGTGCCACCTTTTGTAACAACAGGCTTGATATTTCATCAAGTGTTTATTGCAACGAATAAAGGATGGAATATGGAGCTGTTGGCGTCAAGTTTTATTAGCCTTGGAATATTTTCAGTAGTTGGACTTCTGCTAGGGGGTCCATTTATCGACAAAATGAATACCAAAAAAGTAATACCTTTTTACTTGTCGCCTATGCTTATTGGAATTCTTATAATGATGTTTTTTGATCACTATATTTTCATTTTTCCATATATGGCTTTACTTGGATTAAGTATGGGATTAGGCGCCCCATTTACAGGATCTTTATGGGCAGAACTATATGGAGTGAGAAATTTAGGATCAATTAGGGCACTTCTTCATGCATCTATGGTTTTTGCAAGTGCACTCTCACCATTTTTATTAGGTGTAGTTATAGATTATAATTTTAATTATTTTTCTATAGGATTATTTTGTGTAATTTTAATTTTATGTTCTTCATACCCACCTTTTGTGTTTAGAAACAAGTAGATGAAAGAAGAAATTCAAGAAAGCATCACTTTTCTTTTGAATGAATTTAAAAGATTAAAAAAATTAAGTAAAGATGGAAAATTATCGAAAGAGGAAAAAGAAAAGCTTAAAAAATTATCTTCTTTTTTAGACAAAAATCAAAAATGAAAAAATTTTTTTCATTTTTTTTTATTTCCTTATTTTTTTTTGGAATTATTTATGTTGGTATTGGATTTTACTTAGCTCATACTATCTTGAATATTGATCATTCATGTGGCGTTCAAGAAGGATCGCTGCCTAATACTTGGAGTACAAAAAATGATTATCAAGATATTAAAGTGCAAAAAAGAATTGATTTAAGAAAAAATTTTAATTCAAAAAAATATCATTTATATAATTGGGAAAATATCACCTTTCCTTCACGTGGTTCTAAAATTGCCATTCATGGCTGGCTTTTTAATTATTATCCAAATCAACCAATCATTATTGTGGTTCATGGAATATTTCCTAATGGCAAATGTAAATCAGAACCTAATCTTGTGGCAAGTTTATTAATTAAGAATGGTATCAACGCACTTACAATTGATTTAAGAAATTACGGTCAAAGCACCCTAGTTAGTAATTATGAAAATTTAGGTCTTACTGAATATTTAGATGTTTTAGGAGCTTTTGATTTTTTAAAAACAAAAAAATTTGAAAATTATCAAATTGGATTAATGGGAATTTCTCTCGGAGCAAGCACTGTGATTATAGCTGCATCACATGAACCAGAAATTAAAGCAATTTGGTCAGAAACTTCTTTAGCTGAATTTAATATGATTTTAAAAGATGAAATTGGACGTTATGGATTTCCAAATATTTTTGGACCTGTAGTTAGTATGGCAGGAAAATTTCTTGCAGGTATAGATCCTACTGATTTAAATCCAGCTTTTGTTTTAAATAAACATCAAAAATATTTTTTTACACATGGAGAAGAAGATCAAAGAATGTATGTGAATCATTTTCACTTTATTAAAAACTATGCGCAAACAAATAATATAAATGCTGAATATTGGTTGGTGCCAGAAGCAGGACATGTTGACTCAATACTAATGTTTCCCGAAGAGTATGGTATTAAAATGAAAAATTTCTTTCTAAAAAACCTAAATAAATAGAAAAGCCGGACAAATCTCGCCAGGCAGTACCTTGGCAGACACTTCTCTAGCTAGATTTAAAAACTCTATAATCACCCGGCGGGAGTGATCAACAATGTTATCTCTAAGCGTTCCTCCGAAGCAAAGAAATAATAGAGTCTAATTCATCATAAAATGACAAATATTATCCGGCTTTATTAAAATTACTGCTAAAATAATATAATTTCAATCAATATATAATTTTATTTACTTTTTGATCTAAGGCAATTTGCTAATCAAAATAAATAAATTTTTAAAAATTATACAGGAGAAATTATTTTATCCACATAGTTTTCCACATCTTTAATATATATGCTTATAAGTATTTTGATTAAAAATATATGGATTTCCCATAAATAATTTAATGAAAACTATGCTAAATAGATTTATTAACATAAAACATGAATGATAACAGACCCTTATCCCCACATTTAAGTATTCATAAAAAAATATTGACCGCAGTATTTTCTATTTTTCATAGATTGACAGGTTTTGGCTTAAGTATTGGTTCAATTTTTATAGCTGGTTGGATTGCAATGATATCTTTAGGTCCAAATTATTTTATTATCTTTCAATCAATCTCATCTTTTTTTGTATTCAAAATTTTTTTGTTTATTTGGACCTTAGGTATTTTTTTTCATCTATTTAATGGAATTCGTTATCTCTATTGGTCTTTTGGCATAGGTATGGAATTAAAAACTATCAACAACTCTGGCTATTTAGTTATATTATTGACAATTTTATCTACAATTATCGTTTGGATGACAGTTTAGAAATGAACAGCTATTCATCTAAATGGATTATACAACGCATAACTGCCCTTTTATTAATCCCTTTAACTTTTTGGTTTGTTTATAATTGTGTTTTATTTAGTAAGTCAAATTACAATGAACTAATTCTTTTTTTTAGTTCGTATATAAACAGTCTGTTGTTTTTGGTAATGATGATTGCAATGCTAATTCATTCGAAGTATGGATGTGAGATAATAATTGATGATTATGTTGTTTCTAAGAAAATAAAAACAATTGCTTTATTTATATTACAAATTACTGTTTATTTAGTTATTTTAATCTCATTGGCTTCTGTTCTTGTTATTATATTTTAAAATAAATATATGAACAAATCTTATAATATTATTGATCATCAGTATGACGTAATCATTGTTGGTGCTGGAGGTTCAGGACTTCGAGCAACTCTAGGAGTTGCTGAAGCTGGTTTAAAAACAGCATGCATATCAAAAGTCTTTCCTACAAGGAGTCATACCGTATCAGCACAAGGAGGAATTGGAGCAGCTCTTGGTAATATGGGTGAAGATAATTGGAAATGGCATATGTTTGATACGGTCAAAGGATCTGATTGGTTGGGAGATCAAGATGCTATTGAATATTTATGTTCTAATGCTTCTGCGGCTGTTATTGAATTGGAAGAATACGGGATGCCTTTTAGTCGGACAGAAGATGGCAAGATATATCAAAGACCATTTGGAGGACATCTAACTCATAACGGAGAGGGAGTTCCTGCAATGAGAGCATGTGCAGCAGCAGATAGAACAGGACATGCCATGCTTCATACTTTGTATCAACAATCTATGAAACACAATGTTGAGTTTTTTATAGAATATTTTGTTCTTGATTTATTAATGGATAATGAAGGAAAATGTTGTGGAATTATTGCTTGGTGTCTTGAAGATGGCACAATGCATCGTTTCCTTGCTCATCAAACTATATTAGCTACTGGTGGTTATGGTCGCACATATTTTTCTTCAACTAGCGCTCATATATGTACGGGCGACGGTAATGCTATGGTTTTAAGACAAAATCTTCCATTATCAGATATGGAATTTATTCAATTTCACCCTACAGGAGTGTATGGGGTTGGAGTTTTAATTTCAGAAGGCGCAAGAGGTGAAGGAGGTTATTTAACCAATAGTCAAGGAGAGCGCTTTATGGAGCGTTATGCTCCAAATGTTAAAGATCTTGCTTCAAGAGACGTTGTTAGCCGTTCAATAACTCTAGAAATTAATGAAGGTCGAGGATGTGGTCAAAATAAAGATCATGTTTTACTTCATCTTGAACATCTTGATGCTGCAATAATTAATAAAAGACTACCAGGGATTTCGGAAACGGCATCTATATTTGCTTCTGTTGATTTAACCCAAGAACCAATTCCGGTTCTGCCCACTGTTCATTATAATATGGGCGGAATTCCGACTAATTATCGCACAGAAGTTCTATCTCCTTCAAAAAGCAATCCAGATAATATTTGTGAAGGATTAATGGCAATAGGTGAAGCAGCATGTGTTTCTGTTCACGGAGCAAATAGATTGGGTACAAACTCACTTATTGATCTTCTTGTTTTTGGAAAGTCAGCAAGTAATGTTGCAAAAGAAAAAGTTAAACCAAATTCAGCAGCTATAAAAATTAATAGTAATTCAACGGAAGAAGTATTAGGTCGTTTTGATAAACTACGTTACTCTTCAGGTGATACTAAAACCGGAGAAGTCAGAATTTCAATGCAAAATATTATGCAAAAAAATTGCGCTGTTTTTAGAACACAGAAACTTATTTCTACTGGTATTGAAAATTTTAAAAATATTGAAACTTCACTTGAAAATTTAAATATCGAAGATAAATCATTAATTTTTAATACTGATTTGACCGAAGCTCTTGAATTACAAAATTTAATGGCACAATCAAAAGTAACACTTCATTCAGCTTTATATCGAACAGAGAGTAGAGGAGCACATGCAAGAGAAGATTTTACTGAAAGAGATGATGAAAATTGGCTCGTACACTCACTAGTTTGGTTAGATAAGAAAGGAACTGTTCAATTGGGAAATAGGCCTGTACATATGAATACTTTAACGAATCATATTCAATCTATTCCCCCCAAAAAGAGAGTTTATTAGATTTATTATGGTTCAATTTACCTTACCAGCAAATTCAAAAGTAGTAGAGGGTTGTATTTATCAAAATAAAGATCAAAACATACTTTTAAAAAAATTAAAAATTTATAGATGGGATCCAGAAAAACAAGAAAATCCTCGCTTGGATACATATGAAATTGATCAAAAGAAATGCGGTCCTATGGTTTTGGATGCTTTGATAAAAATAAAAGACGAGATTGATACTACCCTTACCTTTCGTAGATCTTGTCGTGAAGGAGTTTGTGGATCATGTGCAATGAATATTGACGGTATTAATACTCTTGCTTGTATAAAACCAATGAATGAAATAAAAAATGAAATTAAAGTTTATCCTTTACCTCATATGAAGGTTGTAAAAGATTTAGTTCCTGACTTATCTGAAGCGTATAAACAATTGGAATCAATTAAACCATGGATAGAAAAAGACCCAGAAACTAGGAATGATAAAGTACATTTGAAAAAACGTGAGAGAAAACAAACGCCAGAGAATCGAGCCAAACTAGACGGCAAATGGGAGTGTATTCTTTGTTTTTGCTGCACTACTTCATGTCCTAGTTATTGGTGGAATGGTGATAAATATTTAGGACCCGCAGTTTTATTACAAGCTTCACGTTGGATTAATGATACAAGAGATTCTAGAAGAAAAGAAAGATTAAAAGAAATTGATGATTCATTTAAGTTGTACCGGTGTCACTCCATTATGAACTGTACTCAATCCTGTCCTAAAGGACTAAATCCCGCTAAAGAAATTGCTGAAATTAAGAAGGCTATTGTTACTGAAAAATAATTCTTATATAGAGCGAATATGAGGAAAAAAATTGCTTTAGTTGGAGCAGGTAATATTGGTGGAACTTTGGCTCATTTGATTGGACTCAAAGAACTTGGAGATATTGTTTTAATTGATGTAGTTTCAGGCATTCCACAGGGAAAAGCCTTAGATCTTATTCAATCATCAACAATAGAGTCTTTTGATTCTAACATACAAGGGTCAACAAATTATCGTGCAATAAAAAATTCTGATGTTGTAATTGTCACTGCAGGTTTCCAGCGTCGTCCGGGGATGTCACGAGATGATTTAGTAAATAAAAATACAGGAATTATTAAACAAGTAGGGAAAGCTATTAAAAAATATTGTCCAAAAACTTTTGCAATTTGTATTACAAATCCTCTCGATGCTATGGTTGGTGTTTTGCAAAAAACAGGAGGATTAAAACCCAATATGTGTGTTGGTATGGCAGGTGTTTTAGATAGCGCTAGGCTTAAGTTATTTTTAGCTAAAGAGTTTAAGGTATCCGTTGAGGATGTGAATGCATTTGTTTTAGGGGGACATGGGGACACAATGGTCCCGTTAATTAGATATTCAACTGTATCAGGCATACCTGTACCAGAATTAATTAAACTAAAATGGTCTACAAAAAAAAGAATTGATAAAATTATTAAGAGAACCCAGGACGGAGGAGGTGAAATTGTACGTTTAATGAAAACGGCTTCTGCATTTTACGCACCCGCCTCATCAGCAATTGCAATGGCTGAGTCTTATCTAAAAGATAAAAAACGTGTTTTACCCTGTGCAGCTTATTTAAATGGAGAGTATGGTGTTAGAGGTTTATATGTGGGTGTGCCGGTTGTGATTGGCAAAAAAGGAGTTGAAAAAATTATTAAATTAAAACTGTCCTTAAATGAAAAAAAACAATTTAATAAATCTGTAAAAGCAGTTCGTAATCTTACTAATTTAGCTTCTAAATTAATTAATAAAAAATAATATAATAATGAATTTGCATGAGTACCAAGCAAAGGAACTCTTACAACAATTTGACCTTCCATTATTAAAAGGTAAGGCTTATATTAACAATCTAGATACAATTGAAAAAGATCTCAGCGATCTTTCAGGCCCTCCGTGGGTAGTGAAATCACAAATACATGCAGGAGGAAGAGGAGCAGGACATTTTAAAAAATCTTTTAATAACAAAGGCGGTGTTCAAATCATTCAAGAAAAAACACAAGTGCCTGTTATAGCAAAATTAATGTTAGGAAATATTCTTATCACCAAACAAACAGGCGCTGATGGAAAAAAAGTTAATCGATTGTTTATTGAAGAAGGTTGCAAAATTGAAAGAGAGTTTTATTTAAGTTTTCTTATTGACCGAAACAATTCTCAGTTAATGTTGATGATTTCTTCTGCAGGTGGAATGAATATTGAGGATGTCGCAAAAGATAATCCTGAAAAAATACATACGATTTACTTTCCGGATTTAACTGAAATTAATTTACCAAAAAACCTAGAAAAACAGCTAGAATTGAACTCTTCTCAGTTTGAAGAACTTGTATTAATTTCTAAAAAACTTGTAAGAGCATTTAAATCTTTAGATGCTTCTACTATTGAAATTAATCCGTTAGTTCTAAATAACCAAGGCAATTTTGTTTTATTGGATGCAAAATTAATATTGGATGATAATGCATTGTTTCGACACCCAGAATTAGAAAAATTAAAAGACATCACTGAAGAAAACCCACTTGAACATGAAGCGTCTCAAAATAATATGAATTATGTAAAATTAGATGGTTCTATAGGATGTATGGTTAATGGCGCTGGTTTAGCAATGGCAACAATGGATATTATAAAACAATTTGGTGAAGAGCCAGCAAATTTTTTAGATTTAGGTGGAACAGCGAATAAAGAAAGAGCCATTAAGGGTTTTAAAATTATTCAGACAGATCCTAATGTGCAATCTGTTCTGATAAATATTTTTGGAGGAATAATTCACTGTGACATGATTGCAAATGGTATTGTTGAAGCAATAAAAGAAATTAATTTTAGATTACCCATAGTAGTCCGTTTTCAAGGCACTAATGCAGCGCAGGGCAGAGATATCATTAATCAGTCTTCTTTAAATATAACCTCAATTGATGATTTAACAGAGGCAGCAAAAAAAGTTGTCAAATTAGCACAATAACTATGTCTATTATTATAGATAAAAATACAAAAGTTATATGCCAAGGTTTTACAGGATCACAAGGAACATTCCATTCTCAGCAGGCAATTGAATATGGAACAAAAATGGTTGGAGGTGTAACTCCTGGGAAGGGTGGTACTACGCATTTAAATTTGCCTGTTTTTAATACAGTACAAGAAGCTATTGACACAACTCAAGCTAATGCAAGTGTCATTTATGTACCAGCAAAATTTGCAACTAAAGCAATTCATGAAGCTCTTGATGCAAATGTTAAAATTATTATTTGTATTACAGAAGGAATACCAGTTTTAGATATGGTAGAAATAAAAAAAAGAATTATTGCACAGAGAACTTTTTTTATAGGTCCTAACTGCCCAGGTATAGTTACACCCGAAGAATGTAAAATTGGAATCATACCAGGCTTTATTCATAAAAAAGGCAAAATAGGAATTGTTAGTAGATCAGGAACATTAACATATGAAGCAATATGGCAAACATCACAAATTGGTCTTGGTCAAACGACATGTGTTGGAATTGGCGGTGATCCAGTTCACGGAGTAAATTTTATTGATTGTTTAGATTTATTTTTAAAAGATGAAGAGACAAAAGGTATATTAATGATTGGAGAGATTGGAGGAGCTGCTGAAGAAGCAGCAGCTGAATTTATTGAATCCTCATCTATTAAAAAGCCTGTCTCAGCATTTATTGCTGGAATTTCTGCGCCAAAAGGTAAAAGAATGGGACATGCAGGAGCAATTATATCAGGCAGCAAAGGGACAGCTCAGTCAAAGATAGACGCATTAAGACAAGCTGGGATATACATCGCTTCTTCACCAGCAAAAATGGGCGAAACCATGTTTAAAGCAATGCAAGAATTGGATAGCTAAAATATAATTCTATGCTTTGTCAGTTTCTTGTCAACTTATCATGTAATTATAAAACAAGAGGTATATAAATTAATTTGCAATGAATGATAATTTTCTTAATAGCTTTAACGCACCCTATGTTGCAGAGCTATTTTTTAAGTATCGTCAAGATCCAAATTCAGTTGATAAAAGTTGGGAAAGTTTTTTTAATTCCTTAAACGAGGATGATATTTCAGTTCTTGGAGATTTTGGAGGACCAGAATGGAAAAAAAGACCATCAAATATAATTGATGATGTTTCATTGGATAAGGTTATTCGGCCAACTCCTAGCATTAATGTTGATTTATTTAAAACATCAACATTAGATTCAATAAGAGCACTTCGTTTGATTAGAGCTTATCGAATCAATGGACATTTAATTGCCAATCTTGATCCACTAAATATTGCAAAAAAAAATTATCATTATGAATTGGATTATAAGTCTTATGGATTAACTGATGATGATTTAGATAAAGAAATTTTTATTGACGGAAGTCTAGGTTTAGAAAAAGCAACTCTTAAAGAAATAATTAAAATTCTTAAAGAAACATACTCATCTTCAATAGGCGTAGAGTTTTTACATATGCAATCACCCGAACAAAAGCAGTGGGTACAAGAACGTATTGAAGAAGTTCGTAACAAAACAATTTTTACAACGGAAGGGAAAAAAGCAATTTATAATCGTTTAGTTGAATCAGAATTATTTGAACAATATTTAGATAAAAAATTTCTTGGAACAAAACGTTATGGAGTAGAAGGCGGAGAATCTATGATTCCTGGAATAGAACAGATTGTAAAGCAAGCTTGTATTGCTGAAGTAGAAAATGTTTTTATTGGAACAGCACATCGTGGGAGGTTAACATTATTATCTACCGTATTGGGAATGCCATACAAAAGTATTTTATCTAAATTCCAAGGATATTTAAATGATCCGAATGAAGTCTTAGGATCTGGAGATGTTAAATATCATTTGGGCGTTTCTAGTGATAGAGAATTTAATGGAAAAAAAATACATATTTCTTTGGTTCCTAATCCATCGCATTTAGAGGCTGTTGACCCGGTTGTTATGGGAAAAGTTAGAGCAAAGCAAACACAACTAAAAGATAAAACGAATGATAAAGTTTTTGGTCTTCTTATTCATGGTGATGCAGCCATGGCGGGGCAAGGAATAGTAGCCGAAACATTTGCCATGTCACAACTAGTAGGCTTTCGAACTGGAGGAACAATTCATTTTGTAATTAATAATCAAATTGGTTTTACTACAATGCCCCAATACGGACGATCTGCACCGTATTGCACAGAAATAGCTAAAATGGTTCAAGCGCCTATTTTCCATGTAAACGGCGATGATCCTGAAGCTGTTGTGCATGTTTGCAGATTAGCTACGGAGTTTCGTAACAAATTTAAGATTGATGTTGTAGTAGACATGTTTTGCTATCGTCGTTCAGGTCACAATGAAGCTGATGAGCCATCCTTCACTCAACCTTTAATGTATCAAGCTATAAAAGAACACCAAACAACAACAAAAATTTATGAAAAAAAGATTATCAAAGAAAATATACTCAATTCTGATCAAGTACAAAAAATAAAAAAAGATTTCAAGAATTTTTTAGATACAGAATTGGAAGGCGCAAAATCATATAAACCAAATAAGGCAGATTGGCTTGAGGGAGATTGGACTGGACTATCCACAGCTTCTTTTGATGCTAGAAAAGGACTGACTTCAGTTAAAAAAAATGACTTACTAAAGATTGGAAAAGCAATACATCAAATTCCTATAGATTTTAATGCTCACAAAAAAATAAAAAAAATATATGAGGATCGCTCAACCTCTATACATGAAGGCAAGAACATTGATTGGTCTACAGCAGAGAGCCTTGCTTTTGCTACTTTATTAAATGAAGGTTATGGGGTTAGATTATCAGGACAAGACACTGGGCGTGGGACATTTAGTCAACGTCATTCTGTTTTATACGATCAAATTAATGAAAAAAGATTTGTTCCGTTAAGGCACTTTATAAAACATCAAGGATATTTTGAAATAATTGATAGTTTTTTATCTGAATATGGAGTTTTAGGATTTGAATATGGTTATTCACAATCTGACCCTAAAACCCTTGTTATTTGGGAGGCACAATTTGGAGATTTTGCAAATGGAGCACAAACCATTATTGATCAATTTATTACTACTGGGGAAAGAAAGTGGTTAAGAATGTCAGGCTTAACTTTACTTTTACCTCATGGCCATGAAGGTCAAGGTCCAGAACATACAAGTTCTCGTTTAGAGCGATTTTTACAAATGTGCGCTGAAGATAATATTCAAGTTGCAAACTGTACAAGTCCTGCAAACTATTTTCATATATTACGACGACAACTTCATCGTAATTTTAGAAAGCCTCTAGTTATTTTAACACCTAAATCAACTTTGCGTCATAAAAAAAATGTTTCAAGTATAGATTATTTTATTAATGGGTCCACATTCCATAGGGTACTTCGAAATGAAATAACAAAGGAAGAAGAAAAAAAAATCAATCGAATTATTATTTGTTCAGGTAAATTATATTTTGAACTTCAAGATCATATTGAAGAATTACAAAAAGAAAATGTTTTCATTCTTAGATTAGAACAAATATATCCTTTTCCTTACGATGTTTTTTCTAAAGAATTAAAAAGATTTACTGATTGTGAAATAATGTGGTGCCAGGAAGAGCCAAAAAATATGGGTGCATATGGTTTTGTGAAAAGACGTATTGAAAGCGTGATGAAAAATATAAACGTGAAACAAGAAAAATTACTATATGTAGGTAGGAGAGCAGCAGCTTCCCCTGCAACTGGTGTTTTCGATCGCCATGTAGCTAATCAAAAAAATATTCTTAGATTGGCTGTGGAAGCAGATAAAAAAGAAATTTTAGATATGTGGAGTGGAGTTTCTCTTGTTAAATATCAACTCCCAATTGAATAAACTTACTAAAGTGATAAATAAGATTTAAATCTAAATGTCTATTGAATTAATAGTCCCAACACTCGGAGAATCCATTACAGAAGCAACTGTTTCTAAATGGTTAAAAAAAATTGGAGAATCTTTTGAGGCTGACGAACCTTTGGTAGAAATTGAAACGGATAAAATAACCGTAGAGGTGCCAGCTCCAAGCGCAGGTGTATTATCAGAAATTAAAGTTAAAGAAGGAAATGATGTAAATATTGGAGGCGTACTTGGTATCATTGGAGAATCTGATGAAACGATACCATCTAAAGAAAAAAAACCATTAAAAACAGAAGTTGTTAAAGAAGAAAAAACAAAAACCAAAACTGATTCAGATAATCAAGATAATTTGAAAAAAGATTCTAAACTTTCACCATCCGTAAAAAAAATACTTGAAGAAAATAATTTAGATTCAAGCAAAATTAAATCCTCTCGTGAGGATGGAAGATTGACTAAGGCGGATGTTATAGAGCATTTAAAAAATCCACCCAAAAAAAATAAAAAATCAACAGTTGGAAAAGAAGAAATTGTTCCCATGTCTAAAATTAGACGTACCATTGCAATCAGATTGAAAGAAGCACAGAATACTGCTGCTATCCTGACAACATTTAACGAAGTTGATATGTCTCAAATTATTAAAGTGAGAGAAGCAAAAAAAGAAGATTTTATAAAGCGTTACGATGTCAAGCTTGGTTTTATGTCATTTTTCATTAAAGCGAGTGTAATGGCTTTACAGGAATATTCTGCTGTGAATGCTGAAATTCGAGATGAAAATATTGTTTATAAAAATCATTTTGACATTGGCATAGCTGTTGGTACTGAAAAAGGTCTTGTTGTACCTGTTTTAAAAAATGCAGATGAAATGACATTTGGAGATATTGAAAAACAAATTGTTGAATTAAGTTCAAAAGCAAAAAAAGGAACTTTAACAATGGATGATTTATCAGGTGGAACATTCACCATCTCAAATGGTGGTGTTTATGGCTCGATGTTAAGCACGCCTATTATTAATCGTCCTCAATCAGGTATTTTAGGTATGCACAATATTCTAAAAAGAGCAGTTGTTGTGGATGATGAAATTGCTATACGACCCATGATGTATTTAGCTTTTAGTTATGATCACCGCATTATTGACGGCAAAGAAAGCGTTGGATTTTTGATTAAAATTAAAGAATTATTAGAAAATCCATCTTCCATAGTTTTAGGTATTTAAATGGCTGATTATGATTTAATCATTATTGGTGCTGGACCAGGCGGTTATGTTGCTGCAATTCGTGCTGCTCAATTGGGAATGAAAGTAGCATGTATTGAAAAAGAAACAACATTAGGAGGAACATGTCTCAATATAGGCTGCATTCCATCTAAGGCATTATTAAATTCATCCGAAAAATTTATAGAATTTAAAAATCATGCCGAAGAACATGGCATCAAAGCTGGAAAGGTTGATTTAGATCTTTCTAAATTAATGCAGCAAAAAGATAAAATTGTAAAACAACTAACTGCAGGAATTGGTTATTTATTTAAAAAAAATAAAATTACACATTTAAATGGAACCGCATCATTTGTTGATAAACAAAATATCAAAGTTAAATCTTCCAAAGAAGTAACGTTATCTGCAAAAAATTTTATTATTGCAACAGGTTCTTCTTCTATGGAAAGACCAGGTATAACTGTAGATGAAAAAAACATTGTAACATCAACAGGTGCTTTATCTTTATCTGCAGTTCCAAAAACCATGTTGGTAATTGGTGGCGGATATATTGGTTTGGAGATGGGATCTGTTTGGTCTAGGTTAGGAACAAAAGTAACTGTTGTTGAAAAACTGGACCGTATTGTACCAACCATGGATAATGAAATTGCCACAGAATTTATGAAATCATTAGAAAAGCAAGGATTAGAATTTAAATTATCCCATAAAGTTGTTGCAACAAAATCTGGATCAAAAGATGTTGAAGTAACAATGGAATCCGAAAAAGATAAAAAACAAATAAAAGATAAATTCAATGTTGTTCTTATGTCAATTGGAAGAAAACCTAATACGGAAAAATTAAATCTAGAAAAAATTGGCGTCAAACTAAATGATCACAAAGCTATTGAAGTCGATAAACAATTTAAAACAAGTGTTGATGGAATTTATGCAATTGGTGATGTGGCGCCAGGTCCTATGCTAGCTCATAAAGCAGAGGAAGAAGGAGTCGCTTGTGTAGAAATCATTAATGGTCAAAAAACTCATATGAATTATGATACAATTCCAGCTATTGTGTATACTAATCCTGAAGTTGCTTCTGTTGGTAAAACAGAAGAAGAGCTAAAGGAATCAAAAGTAGAATACAAAGTTGGAAAATTTCCTTTTATGGCGAATGGCCGTGCCCTTACAACATCAGAAACAGAAGGGTTTGTTAAAATCTTAGCAGATAAAAAAACAGATGCAATATTGGGAGCCCATATAATAGGACATGATGCAGGGCAACTAGTAGCAGAGATTGTGACGGCTATGGAATTTGGCGGAAGCGCAGAAGATATAGCTCGTATTTGCCATGCACATCCAACTACAAGCGAGGCTGTAAAAGAAGCTGCTTTAAATGTTGAAGGTAGGGCAATTCATATATAATTTTTATTGTGTTATTAAGACTATTTGCTTTGTTATTTTTATTTATATCTTCAACATCCTATGGAGATTCTAGTAAATGGGAAAATAAAAATAATTATATAATTAATTATTTAGACTCCATATATTAATTAATCACTTGTTGATAAAAAAATATTTATATTTAATATTTTGTAAAATTAAATGCTATATATTTTATAATGGAAAAACGACTCGAAAATAATAGTTTTACCAAATTATATTTTGGAACGTGGAATAGAAAGTCACCTTTTTTTCAATCCACTCAAAAATATGGAGCAAAAGCCTATGACATATATTGTCATATGTATTTGCCCATATATTATGATGATCCTGTAAAAGAATACTGGGCTTTAGTTAATGATGTTACTCTGTGGGATGTTAGTGTTGAAAGAATTGTTGAAATAACAGGCCCTGATGCTTCAGAGTTTACGAACTATTTAACTTGTCGAGACTTAACTAAATGTGCAGTGGGACAAGGAAAGTATATGTTGGTTACTGCACCTGATGGCGGCATAGTAAATGATCCTGTCCTTATGCGTATAGGAGAAAATCAATGGTGGATGGCTCTTGCAAACAATGATGCAGGTCTTTATGCACTTGGGGCAGCTGTTAATTCCAAGTTTAATGTTAAAGTAACAGAACCAGAAGTGTATCCAGTTCAAGTCCAAGGTCCTAAATCAATCAAGGTGATGCAAACATTATTTGGAAATAAAATTTTACAAGTAAAATATTATTGGACTCTCGAAACTGATCTTGATGGCATTCCTGTTGTTATTAGCCGAACTGGATGGACAGGGGAAATGGGGTACGAAATTTATCTTCGTGATCCTTCTCGTGGGAATGAATTATGGGAGCGTATTATGGAGGCTGGTAAAGCTCATAATATTAGACCAATTGCTCCTTGTGAGGCTAGAAAAATTGAAGCAGGTATTTTAAATCACGGACAAAGTATGACTATTGCAAATAATCCTTATGAAATCATGGGTTTTGAACGATTAGTAGAAGAGCAAAGTGCAGATTATATAGGCAAACAAGCTTTGGCAAAAATAAAACAAGAAGGAGTTAAAAAAAGAATGCTGGGTATCAAGGTTGCTTTGGAAAGAACAGCCTTATGGATGGAAGATGCATGGCCTGTATATAAAGATGGAAAGCAAATTGGGAAAATAACAGATCTTGCTTGGTCCCCTAGACTCAAACAAAATATTGGTTATGTTTGGGTGCAAACAGCTTATTCATCACCAGACGTTGAGTTAGAAATCCATTCAGTAGATGGGAAATTGAAAGGAATTACTTCACAAATACCTTTTATAGACCCTAAGAAAAAAACTCCTTCTGTACAAATTACTTAAATATTTTATTTAAATTCTTTAAGCTTAATTTCAATAATATTAATTAGATATTTAATTAAATCTACTTTTTGTTCTATAGAAAATTTTTCACTATTTTTAGAACCTAAAGCAACAATAAAATTCTCTGTAGCATAATTTATTTTAAGAAGAATATATGATTTTATCACTTTTGATTTATTTGGAAAAAAAATTAGTATTCCTTTTGGATTTTGATTTAAATTTGTTTGTGATTTATTTCGAAAATAACTTGAAGCTATTTTGCTATCAATTTGATCCAAATTATTATGTTTAAGTTTATTATTTGTAAAAAAACAATTTATAATATCACAGGCAAGTAAAAGCTTAAGATCATTGACAATTAAATCTATTAATTTTGATAACGATTTTGTATTTAAAATTTTTAAAGAAGATTTTAATATTCTTTTTTGAGAAACTATATGGCTATTGCCAGCCTTAAGAATTGCTGACATTTGTTTTTTTAATTGGTCATAATCATTTTTAAATTTTTTAAAACGATAGGCATTTAAATCAAATATTTTATTAATGCTATTTAATTTACTTGGAAAATTTAATTCTTCTATCAACTCAGGGTGATTTAAAAAAATATCTTTATTTTTTTTAAGATATTGAATTACCAGCTCTTCTGCAGAGTCTTTAGACATTTCTATTTTGGAAGAATCGATTGGCTGGTTTTTTTCCAGTCATCAAGGAAAGCTTGCAATCCCTTATCTGTTAGTTGGTGATTATAGAGTTCATGTAAAATTTTTGGGGGCAAGGTTGCAACATTAGCACCAATTAGGGCTGCATCAATAACATGCTGTATTGTTCTAACCGAAGCCACTAATACTTCAGTATCAAAGCCATAATTTTCATATATGATTACTATATCTTCAATCAAGTCCATTCCTTTTTCGCCAATATCATCTAAACGTCCTACAAAAGGTGAGATAAATGACGCTCCCGCTTTTGCAGCCAGTAAAGCTTGTGCAGCAGAAAAGCAAAGAGTGACATTCACCATTATTTCTCTCTCTCTAAGTTTCTTACAAGTTTTAAGACCATCAACAGTTAGGGGAACTTTTACAGCCACATTGGTTGCAATAGAGGCTAAATATTCCCCTTCTTTAAGCATAGTTTCATGATCAGTTGCCGTTACCTCGGCACTAACAGGTCCTTCAATCAAGGAACAGATATTTTTAATTATTTCTTTCATATCTGAGCCTTGTTTAGCAATGAGGGACGGATTTGTAGTTACCCCATCAACGAATCCTGTGGAAATTAAATCCTCAATTTGCTTAATATCAGCAGTATCCACAAAAAATTTCATTGTTTCCTGTATAACATAAAAGGAATATTTAAAAAGTTAAGATTATAAAATTATATATATTTAATAATAAAAAATGTATTGCAATATTTTAATAACTAAACCCTTTAATCATACTTTCACATATAAATTAAAACCACACCAATCTGTTACCAAAGGAAATATTGTTCTTATCCCTTTTGGGAAAAAAAATGATCAAATTGGAATGGTTTATGAAACTTACAATTCATTACCCACAATTGCCAAAAATATTAGATTAAAAGAAATAAAATTAGTTTTTGTTAAATTGTGTTTTACTAAAAAATTAATTGAATTTATTGATTGGATTGCTAATTATACTCTAGCTCCAAAAGGAATGGTTTTAAAACTATTTCTTGTAAATAAAAAAATAATTGAACATGATATTAAAACAGATAAAATTTTCAGTTTTTGTCCTACAAATTTAGATTTAAATATTGAACAGCAAAAAGCTTTTAAGGTAATTGATAAATCATTAGTTTCAAAATACCATCCTATTGTTTTAGAAGGTGTCACAGGATCAGGAAAAACAGAAGTTTACTTTGAGGCTATAGAAAAAATATTAACTCAAAAAAAACAAGCATTAATTTTATTACCAGAAATTTCTTTAACGCCACAATTAGAAAAAAGATTTAAACAACGTTTCGGGTTTTATCCTGACATATGGCATTCTAAAATAACTGAAAAAAATAGAAAAGATACTTGGCATCGATGTTACCAAGGTTTCCCAATGATTGTTGTTGGAGCTCGATCAAGTCTTTTTTTACCTTTTAAAAATTTGGGATTAATTATAGTAGATGAAGAACATGATTTATCTTTTAAGCAAGAAGATAATATTCGTTATCAAGCAAGAGATTTAGCTATAGTAAGAGCACAAATAGAAAAATTTCCAATCATTTTGTCATCTGCAACTCCTTCTCTTGAAACTTATAATAATATTAATAAAAAAAAGTTTACTCATATTTATTTACCTAGTCAATTTTCTGGTTTAAAATTACCAGATATCGAATTAATAAATTTACAAAATGAAAAATTTAAAAAAAATAATTGGATTTCAAAAAAAATTTTAAAAACTATAGGAAAATGTTTAGAAAAAGGCGAACAATCACTATTGTTTTTAAATAGGAGAGGTTATTCTCCTTTAACACTTTGCCAAAATTGTGGTTATCGGTATCAATGTAATCATTGTACTTTTTGGTTAGTTCAACACAAACAGAAAAATAGATTACTTTGTCATCATTGTGGAACTATTTATCCAATACTTTCTGAATGTCCCAAATGTAACAAACCAGATTCTTTAAAATTAATTGGTCCTGGGGTAGAAAGATTAGCCGAAGAACTTAATGATTTTTTTCCACAACATAATATTGGTATAATGTCGAGTGATAATACTAATACAACAAATAAGATAAAAAAAATTATTCATGATTTTGAAAACAAAAAAATTGATATTTTAGTTGCTACTCAAATTATGGCTAAAGGATATCATTTTCCTAACTTGTCATTTGTTGGAGTAATAGATGCTGATGCAGGTCTTATGGGGGGAGACATTCGAGCTATTGAACGAACTTATAATTTGCTTCAGCAAGTAAGTGGTAGAGCGGGTCGCACAAATAAACCTGGCAAAGTATTAATCCAGACTTATTATCCTAATCAACCCCTAATACAGTCTTTTAAAAATAGAGATAGAAAAAGTTTTATTAAACGATCTCTAAAAGAAAGAGAACAATTTAATATTCCTCCATTTAGTTATATGACAGCTATTATTATTTCTTCCTCTTCAAAAGCTAGAGCCGAATCTTACTCAAATGAGTTAGTTAAAGGATCAAATTTAGATAGTGGAATAGATTTTTTAGGTCCAGTAGAGGCACCTTTATTTTTATTGCGAGGACAATATCGTTATAGATTACTTTTAAAAGGAGATAGGCGACAAATACTTAACAATTTTACTAGAAATTTAATAAAAAAATATCCCCCTCCATCATATATACGTCTAATAATAGATGTGGATCCGTATACATTTGTCTAGTTTACCCACAATTAGATCTATTATTGTGCATTTGCACTATTTGACGCATAAACTCAGAGTTTACCTTGATTTTCTGATATGTTAGATAGCTTCATTCTAAATTAATTATTGGGGTTTGATTCAAGTGACAACACAGCTTTCATCTGAGAATTTAATAGCAGAAAGATATGCTTCAGCATTGTACGATCTTTCCTTAGAAAGAAAATGCATTGAGGCAGTTTTATCTGACTTACAAGTACTTGAAAAATATATTAATCAAAATGAAGATTTGAAATTAGTAATTAAAAGTCCACTTATTTCGTCAAATGAAAAATTATTAATTATATTAAAATTATTTTCAAATCACTCTGCACATAATCTTTCATTAACTTTTCTAAAAGTAATTTCAAACAATAAACGTTTTTCAAGTCTATCTTCTATTGCATCTAAATTTTTAAGTATTAATGCAGAAAAAAGAGGAGAAGTGCTAGCCGATATTACATCAGCAAATGAATTGTCAGATAAACAAAAAAATGAAGTTAAAGATCAATTACGATTAATATTAGGAGAAAAATTATTATTGAATTATAAAGTTGATAAAAAAATTATAGGAGGACTAATAATCAAAGTTGGATCAAAAATGATTGATACATCACTAGCTTCTAAAATTAATAAACTTAATATAGCAATGAAAGGGGCACAATGGAAATAAAAGCAGCAGAAATTTCTTCAGTAATAAAAAACCAAATATCGAACTTTGATACTAAAGTAAAAGTTACAGAAGTAGGAACAGTTCTTAGTGTTGGTGATGGTATTGCTCGTGTCTATGGTTTAGATCAAGTTCAGGCTGGAGAAATGGTCGAATTTCCTGGAGGTATTAAAGGAATGACTCTTAATCTTGAAACAGATAACGTTGGTATTAGTATTTTTGGTGATGATACAGGGATCAAAGAAGGCGACACTGTAAAACGAACAGGAGATATTGTTGATGTACCTGTTGGAAAAGAATTGTTAGGACGGGTAATTGACGGACTTGGAAATCCTATTGATGGTAAAGGAGTAATTCAATCAAAAGAACGCAGGCGCATTGAATTAAAAGCTCCTGGGATAATACCAAGGCAAAGTGTTAAAGAGCCTATGCAGACTGGTATTAAAGCACTTGATGCTCTTGTGCCAATTGGAAGAGGTCAACGTGAATTAATTATTGGAGATCGCCAAACAGGAAAAACAGCAGTGGCTATCGATACTATTCTTAATCAAAAAATGGTTAATCAAAGCACCAATGAAAAAGAAAAACTTTATTGCGTCTATGTAGCTATAGGTCAAAAAAGATCAACTGTTGCGCAAATTGTTAAAACATTAGAAGATAATGGAGCTCTTGAATATACAATAGTTGTAAGTGCAACTGCTTCAGAACCCGCTCCTTTACAATTTCTTTCTGCTTATACAGGTTGCACTATGGGTGAGTATTTTAGGGATAACGGTATGCATGCCTTAATCGTTTATGATGATTTATCTAAACAAGCAGTAGCTTATAGACAAATGTCTTTGTTACTTAGAAGACCACCAGGTAGAGAAGCTTATCCTGGAGATGTGTTTTATATTCATAGTCGATTATTGGAGCGTGCTGCTAAAATGAGTGATGAACATAAAGGAGGTAGCTTAACAGCTCTTCCAATTATTGAAACTCAAGCAGGAGATCTATCAGCGTATATACCCACAAATGTTATTTCAATAACTGACGGACAAATTTTTTTAGAAACTAATTTATTTTTTGCAGGTATTCGACCTGCAATTAATGTTGGACTATCAGTTAGTCGTGTAGGCTCTGCAGCACAAACAAAAGCAATGAAAAAAATTTCTGGATCAATTAAACTTGAACTCGCTCAATATCGTGAAATGGCAGCGTTTGCACAATTTGCTTCTGATCTTGATGCTTCAACACGCAAATTACTTGATAGAGGCTCTAGATTAACTGAGTTATTAAAACAAGGCCAGTATTCACCTATGACTGTACCAGAGCAAGTTGTTTCTATTTATAGTGGGGTGAATGGTTATCTAGATAATATTGAAGTAATTGATGTGGGCAAATTTGAAAGAGAATCACAAGAAGAGATAAAAAATAAACATTTTGAAATATTAGAATCAATTAATAAAGAGAAAGAATTAACAGAAGATATGGCAGCAAAACTAAAATCATTTTTTGATGATTTTTTACAAAGGTTTTCAAATAAATAATTATGGCAAATTTGAAGGATTTAAAACTACAAATTAATTCAGTAGGATCAACAAAAAAAATTACTTCAGCAATGAAAATGGTTGCTGCAAGTAAATTACGTCGCTCACAGGAAAAAGCTGAATCAGCGAGACCTTATTCTACTAGAATAGAGGAAATGTTATCCTCACTTACTTCTTCAAATATTTCTGGAGAAGGAGTTATTAAACTTTTAAAAGGAACTGGAAAAAAAGAAAATTATCTTATTGTTCCTGTAACAGCTGATAGAGGTTTATGTGGAGGATTTAATAGTAGTATTAACCGTGAAACTTTTAAATATATTAAATCTTTGGAAAAAGAAGGAAAGAAAGTAAATCTTATTACAATAGGAAAAAAAAGCAGAGATTTTTTTACAAGATCTTTGAAAGATAAAATTATAGAAAGCTTTATTGATCTAGGAATTTCTGGTGCCGGCTATGATATGGCACAGCAAATATCAAATAAAATACAAAAATTATATTATGATGAAAAATTCGATGTATGTGTTTTGATTTATAATCAATTTAAGTCAGCAATGACACAAACAGTTACTAATCAACAACTTATTCCTCTTGATTTTGAACATAAAGAATCTGAAAATGAAAATATAGAAGTTTCCAATAATTCTGTTTATATTTATGAACCAGATGAAAGTGAAATTCTTAAAGACTTATTACCAAAAAATGTTTCAATACAGATTTTTAAAGTTTTATTAGAAAGCAATGCAGGAGAACAGGGAGCGCGCATGGTTGCAATGGATAATGCTACACGTAATGCTGGAGAGATGATAGATAGTTTAACTTTAAAATATAATCGTACGCGCCAAGCATTTATTACAAAAGAATTGATTGAAATAATTTCAGGGGCAGAATCTGTTTAGGGAGAGGGAAAATGGCAAATAATTTAACTGGAAAAATATCTCAAGTTTTAGGAGCAGTTGTTGATGTTCAATTTGATGGCGAGCTCCCTTCTATTTTGAATGCACTAGAAGTTGATAACAATGGCAATAGATTAATCTTAGAAGTAGCTCAACATCTCGGTGAAAATGCAATACGAACTATTGCAATGGATTCTACGGATGGGCTAGTTAGAGGCAAAGCAGCAACTGATACAGGATCACCTATTTCTATGCCTGTTGGACCTGAAACACTTGGACGTATCATGAATGTCATTGGAGAGCCAGTAGATGAAAGAGGCGAAATAATTACTAAGCAAAAATATCCAATTCATCGTCCTGCTCCTGAATTTGTTGATCAATCAACTGAAACTGAAGTATTGGTTACAGGCATCAAAGTTGTTGATCTGCTAGCTCCTTATGCTCGAGGAGGTAAAATAGGTTTATTTGGCGGAGCTGGAGTGGGCAAAACTGTCCTGATTATGGAACTTATTAATAATATTGCAAAAGCACATGGTGGTTATTCTGTATTTGCTGGTGTTGGAGAAAGAACTCGAGAAGGAAATGATTTATACCATGAAATGATAGAATCAGGCATTATTGATCTTAAAGGGAATAAATCAAAAGTTGCACTTGTATATGGACAAATGAACGAACCACCTGGTGCTAGAGCTAGAGTTGCACTATCAGGATTGACGCAAGCTGAATATTTTAGGGACGAAGAAGGACAAGACGTTTTATTTTTCGTTGATAATATATTTCGATTTACACAGGCAGGCTCAGAAGTTTCTGCTCTTCTAGGACGTATTCCATCTGCTGTAGGTTACCAACCAACATTAGCTACTGACATGGGGACATTACAAGAAAGAATTACTACAACAAACAAAGGATCTATTACATCAGTTCAAGCTATCTATGTCCCAGCAGATGATTTAACAGATCCAGCACCTGCAACATCATTTTCTCACTTAGACGCAACGACAGTTTTAAGTAGAGCCATTTCTGAAAAGGGAATTTATCCTGCTGTTGATCCTCTCGATTCTACATCAAGAATTCTTGATCCTCAAGTAGTTGGAGAAGATCATTACCTTGTAGCTCGTGAAGTTCAAAGAGTGCTTCAAACTTATAAAAGTCTTCAAGATATTATTGCTATTCTGGGAATGGATGAATTATCTGAAGAAGATAAATTAACTGTTGCTCGGGCTAGAAAAATTGAAAAATTTTTAAGTCAACCATTTTTTGTTGCTGAAGTATTTACTGGTTCATCAGGAAAATATGTTGAGCTTGAAGATACAATTAAAAGTTTTGATGGATTAGTAAAAGGTGAATATGATCATTTACCCGAAGCAGCCTTCTATATGGTTGGTGGCATAGAAGAAGCAATTGAAAAAGCAAAAAAATTAGAAGCTGAAGTAGCATAGATGGAGAGTACAATTGCCTTTGATTTGGTTTCCCCAGAGCAACTTGTTTTTAAAGATAAAGTTGGTATGATTATTATTCCAGGGAAAGAAGGAGATATTGGCGTTTTACCAGGACATAGCAAATTTTTATCCTCACTTCGCCCAGGACGAGTACTAGTTTATGGAGAAAACAAAAATCTTTTAAAGTCTTTTTTTGTCTCAGATGGTTTTGTTGAAATTAATCCTGAAAAGTGTATTATTTTGTCAGAGGAAGTTGAAGAATTAAGTGCCTTAGAAAAAAGTTCTATTGAAAAACGAATACAAGAATTAGAAAATGAAACAAGTGAAGCATCTAAGCGAGAATACCTAATTGTAAAGTCAAAAGTTGAAGCATTAGAAGCAAAATATTATGAAAAAATTTAAAGTATATCTTTAAATTCTTCTAATATTGCTGAGTAAACATTTCGTTTGAAAGGAACAATTTCATCAATAATTGAGTCAATTTTGGTCCATTTCCATTTACTAAATTCAGGATTTGCAGTTCCCACGTTTATGTCATTCTCTTCTCCAGTAAATTGAAAAGCAAACCATTTTTGAGTTTGTCCTTTATATTTATGGCCCCATGGTAAAGTTTTCAATGTTTCATAAGGGATGTCGTAGTTAATCCATTGATTTGATACTTTAATAAGTTTTGCCTTGTTAGTTCCAATTTCCTCCATCATTTCCCGCCATACTGCGTCTTCAGGATTTTCTTTTTCATCAATACCTCCCTGAGGCATTTGCCAAAAACCACTTGGATGGTCTAATCTTTTTCCAACTAGTATTTCTTTATTTTGATTGATAATCATTATCCCAACACATCTTCTATAAGTTCTATAAGGTTTGTTATTCATATTACTGTGATAATGAATCTTTATAAATATCTAAACCTTTAATCAAATCTACTGCCCTAGCTAATTGAAAATCTTTGTTCAGACGTTCTTGTTGGGGAGTTAGACTTTCATCATTCTCTTCTTGCTCTTTTTTATCACTATCTAGTGAATCTATTAAATCTGATTCCGATAATCTTTTAAATTCTTTAGACTCAAAATTTCCTTGTTCAATTATAATGTCTGGAATTATACCCTTGCCTTGAATAGATTTTCCAGAAGGAGTATAATACCTTGCTGTTGTTAAACGTATTCCTGCTATTATATCCAAAGATGATGATTTACGAAAAGGTATAATTGTTTGAACGGAGCCTTTACCAAAAGAATTAGTACCGATTACAATAGCTCTTTTATGATCTTGTAACGCACCAGCTACGATTTCTGAAGCTGAAGCAGATCCTCCATTAATTATTACCACCAGAGGTTTTGATTCTATAAGATCACCTAATTTTGCACGATACCGACGTATATCATTTTTTTCACGACCTCGAGTAGAAACAATCTCACCCTGTTCTAAGAAAATGTCAGCAACTTTAACTGCTTGGTCAAGTAAACCTCCGGGGTTAGAGCGTAGATCAAGAATATAACCGATTTCTTTTTTTTCTAAATCTTTATGAATTTTATTAATTGATTTTTTAATTCCTTTTTCTGTTTGTTCTGTAAATGAAGTGATACGCAAATATCCAACATTATAAAATATATCAGATTTAACTGATTGAACTTTAATAGTA
>CACLJX010000003.1 GCA_902607435.1 uncultured Alphaproteobacteria bacterium
AAAGATATTTGTATTAAAAACAAATTAAATTATTTTAAAATTTTTTCTCAAAAAAATTTTTTAATAAAAAATGGAATTATTGAAAGAAAAAATAAAATTTTAATTAATAGTACAAAAAAACAAAAAAACGATATTGAAAAAGGATTGTTGAGATTAATATCCGATGACCAAATGGGTTCCTTATTTAAATGTTTAGTTGTTTCAACTAATACCATTTATGAATAAAAAAAATAATAATAAATATTTCAAAGTAGATGACTTAAAGAATCAAAGTATTCGGTATGGTTTTTTTTCACGCTTAGGGGGTTATTCTGAAAAAAAATATAAATCATTAAACTGTAGTTTAAACTCAGGTGACAAAAAAGAAAGTGTAATAAAAAACATAGAACTAACAAAAGAAATCTTAAATCTACAACGTACTAAAATTAAATTTCTAAATCAAACTCACAGCACAAATGTAGTATTAATTGATAATCAAAATTTTAATAAAAATATTGTTGCAGATGGAAGCATAACATTAAATAAAAATATATGTCTTGGAATATTAACTGCTGATTGTGCTCCAATATTTTTATTTGACAGAAAAAATCATTTAATTTGTGCACTACATATTGGTTGGAAAGGTTGCTTGGATAATATAATTTATCAAGCAGTACAAAAAATTAACAATATCGTTAAGAATAATAATAAACTAATAGCAATTGTTGGCCCATGTTTAAATCAAAATAATTTTGAAGTTGATGAAAATTTTAAAAAAAAATTCTTAAAAAAAAATTTAATTTATAAAAAATTCTTTAATTATAATCGACATCTTAAAAAAATTTATTTTGATATGAGAGGTTTAATAGATTTTCAATTAAAAAAAATGTTTATTTATAAAATCTATCATATCAAAAAAGACACGTACTCAGAAGAAAACATTTTTTTTAGTCATCGCCGAAATACTCATAGAGATTCTTTGCCCACAGGTAGAATGATCAATATTATTGGATTTAAACAATAAATTTATTAAAATTTTACTATTGAACTATTGTCAATCTAATATAATTAGCATTTAATAATCATGAAACTCATTGCTGGTAATAGTAATATTGAACTAGCCAAATCAATATCTTCATATATCGGTGTTAAATTAGCAGATGCATCTATTCGCAAATTTGCAGATGGTGAAAACTTTGTAAAAATTAATGAAAACATCAGAGGAGAAGATGTTTTTATTATTCAGTCTACTTCCCCTCCAGTAAATGATCATTTGATTGAATTGTTAATAGCAATTGATGCTGCTAGACGTGCTTCTGCAAAAAGAATTACTGCGGTCATGCCTTATTTTGGCTATGCCAGACAAGATAGAAAGGATGAAGGAAGAACTTCAATTTCTGCAAAATTAATTGCAAATCTTATTACTTCAGCTGGAGCTAACAGAGTAGTAACAATAGATTTACACGCAGGACAAATTCAAGGTTTTTTTGACATACCTCTTGACAATTTATTTTCTGTGAATGAATTAATTCAGGATATGAAAAAAATTAGTATTAGTCAAAATAGTCATGATAGCCTTGCCATTGTCTCTCCTGATGTAGGAGGTGTTGTAAGAGCTCGAGCATTCGCCAAAAGAATTAATGCTGCACTTGTAATTATAGATAAAAGAAGAGAGAAAGAAGGTGAATCAGAGGTAATGAATATTATTGGTGAAGTCAAAAATAAAACTTGTATTATTCTTGATGATATTGCTGATTCAGCAGGCACTCTTTGCAATGCAGCCAGAGCCTTAAAAGAGAATGGGGCTAATGATATTTATTCTTATATTGTTCACGGAGTTTTATCTGGAAATGCTTTGGAAAAAATAAAAAATTCAGATATTAAAGAATTAGTTCTAACTGATAGTATTCAAGCTTCAGAAGTAATAAAAAATACAATAAATATTAGACATATTAGTATTGCTCCTTTAATGGGAGAGGCGATAAAACGGATTCATAGTGACTCCTCAGTCTCAGCACTGTTTAGTTAGTATAAAAAATTTATGGAAAATTATAAAATAGTTACAAGAACAAAAGACAATGGTTCTACTAAATCTTTGCTGAAAAATGGCATGGTACCAGGAATATTATATGGGCAAGGAACTGAATCAATAAAAATTTCTTTTGAAGAAAAAACTCTGAAAAAAATAATGGGTGCAGGAAGTTTTTATTCAAAAATTCTAGATCTTAAATTTGATGGAAAAACAGTAAAAGTTTTACCAAAGGATCTTCAATATCATCCAGTAACAGATCAGCTTATCCATTTTGATTTTTTAAGAGTACAAGACAATACTAAAGTAACTGTTGATGTTCCGGTTGAATTTTTAAATCAAGATATTTGTCCAGGACTCAAACAGGGAGGAGTACTAAATTTAGTTAGAAGATTTGTAGAGCTAGTATGTGATGCAAGTAACATTCCTGAAAAATTAAAATTTGATTTAATCAATAGTGATATTGGTGACGCAATAAAAATTAGTAATATTGAATTACCAAAAGGTGTAAAGCTAACAATTACTGATAGGGATTTTGTAATTGCAACACTTGTGCCACCAACAATTGAAGTTGAACCAGAACCTGAAGAAAAAGCTGAAGGAGAAGAAGGAGCTGAAGAAGGAGCTGAAGAAGGAGCTGAAGGAGAAGATAAAGATGAAACCAAAGGAGAGGCTAAGGGGGAAGCTAAGGGGGAATCGGGAACTGAAGACAAAAAAGAAGAATATTCTAAAGATAAGTCTAAATAAGCAGACAAAATCTCAATCTATCAATATAATTATAACATGTGGCTAATCTGTGGGCTTGGTAATCCAGGTAAAAAATATCAGAACACACGTCATAATATTGGTTTTGATTTTATAGATGCATTTGTTAAAAAAAGAAATTTTAAATTAATAAAAAAAAATAAATCTAAAGAAATTTACAAAGGGTTAATCAAGAATAATTCATGTCTTCTTTGTAAGCCTCTTACCTTTATGAACTTATCTGGGTCATCTATTCAAGAGATTATGGTTTTTTATAAAATTTTAAAATCAAATATAATCGTTGTACATGATGATCTTGATTTACGTATAGGAAAAATAAAAATAAAACTAGGTGGTGGGAATGGTGGTCATAATGGATTGCTTAGCATTGATCAATCGATTGGCGTTGCATACAACAGATTACGTATAGGTATTGGTCATCCTGGTGCGAAAGAAGTAGTAAATAAGTATGTTCTAGCAAAATTTAAAAAAGATGAAAAAATGATTATTAATAAAATTATAGAATTATCAATTAAAGATTTTCATCTATTATTTAATAACAAATCATTATTCTTAACTAAAATTGCTTCTAAATTAAAAGTATCTTTTTAATGGGGTTTAAATGCGGAATTATAGGATTGCCTAATGTTGGCAAATCAACCTTATTCAATGCACTTACTGAATCAAATAAGGCTGAAGTTGCTAATTATCCATTTGCAACCATTGAACCTAATATTGGGAAAGTAGCTATTCCGGATGAAAGATTAAAAATTCTATCCAAAATATGTCGTAGCAAAAAAACTATTCCTTCATATATTGATTTTGTTGATATCGCAGGCCTTGTGAAGGGAGCATCTGTTGGAGAGGGACTCGGAAATAAGTTTCTTGCCCATATTCGTGAAGTAGATGCAATTATCCATGTTGTGCGATGTTTTGAAAATGAAAATATTACTCATTTATCTTCTTCAATTAACCCTATTGATGATATTGAAACTGTTGTTACAGAATTAAAATTAGCAGATTTAGAAATATTAGAAAACAGATTAAATAATCTTAAAAAAAAAGTTAATAATGATGATAAGCAATTAATAAAACAATTAGAAATTATTGCTATAATTATAGAAAGAATAAATAATAATAAAACAATTTCTCTTACAAAATGGTCAACAGAACAATGCAAATATATTTATTCACTTAATCTTATTACAACAAAGCCAATGCTCTATGTTTGCAATGTTGATGAAAGTTCTATTGCAAAAGGCAATACGTTTTCTGAGAAAGTACATAAAAGAGCAATAAAAGAAAATAATCAATCAATCATTGTATCTGCTGAAATAGAATCACAGATTGCGGAACTTAAAAATGAAAAAGATAAAATAGAATTATTAAAAGATTTAAATCTAAATGAAACAACGCTTAAAAAAGTTATTTATGCAGGCTATAATCTTTTAAATTTGATTACTTTTTTTACTTGTCGACCCAAAGAAACACAAGCTTGGACTATCACTATAAATTCAACAGCTCCGGAAGCAGCCAATAAAATTCATACAGATTTTAAAAAAGGATTTATTCGTGCTGAAACAATAGCATATGATGATTTTGTAAATCTAAATGGTGAAGTGGGATGCCGTGAGGCAGGAAAATTACGACAAGAAGGAAAAAATTATTTAGTAAAAGATGGAGACGTGTTTAATTTTTTATTTAATGTTTAATTAACATCTCTCCATAGTCTTTGTTTTATTAAATAAATAATTATTCCAAAAATAATAAAAAATAAAATAACCTTAATTCCTATTTTTTTACGAATCTCTAGTTCAGGTTCTGCAGACCATGCAAGAAAAGTTACAACATCCTCAGCTAATTGAGGAAGTGTATTTTCTGTACCATCATCATAATCTACATATCCTTCATCTAAAGGAGGAGCCATTGCAATTTGGTTACCTTCAATCCATTTATTGTAGTACATCCCTTCTCCAATCTCAAAACCTTCAGGTGGCTCTTTGTATCCAAGTAAGAGATTGTATAAATAATCAACACCATTTTTTCTTGCTTTTGTTATAACAGAAAGATCTGGTGGATAAGCGCCATTATTACTAACTCTTGCTTCCTGTTCATTAGCAAATGGTGACACAAAACGATCTGATGGTCTTGCTGGCCGTTCAAACATTTCTCCTTCATCATTTGGTCCATCAATAATAGTGTAATCTGCAGCTATAGCTTTAACCTGTTCCTTTGAAAAACCGATATCGATTAAATCTCTATAATATAGTAACTTCATTGAATGGCATCCTGAGCAAACTTCTCTATAAACTTTAAGTCCCCGCTGCACTGATGCTCTATCAAATGTTCCGGTGAAACCACTAAAGGACCATTTATGCTTAGGCTTTGAACTGTTAGAATTCTCAGCTAGAAGATTATAATTTGGAAGTAAAAAAATAATTGCTATTAGTAAAATTCGCATTCTAATGTAATTCTGTCTCAGATTTTGATTCTTTTATATTATTTCCTTTATTCATAAAAAAATCACTAATACTGGCTGGCAAAGATTTTGGGGTTTCAATTTTACCAATCAATGGAGTTAAAACTAATAAAAAACCAAAATAATAAATAAGACCTAGTCTTGCAATTAGAAGATAAATCCCTTCTGCTGGTTTCATTCCAACATACCCAAGTATAAAGAAATTCACAAAAAACAACATCATAAACCATTTGTAAACAGGTCTATAATTACAGCTTTTTGTTTTAGAAGTATCAAGCCATGGCAAAACAAAAAGAATTAATATTGCTCCAAACATTAATGTAACGCCACCTAATTTATCAGGAATAGCACGTAAAATTGCATAAAAAGGAGCTAAATACCAATTAGCTACGATATGAGAAGGCGTGACTAAAGGGTCTGCAGGAATATAATTATCTACTTCTGCCATAAGATTTGGACCAAAGAAAATTACTACTGCAATTACCACTCCTAATACACAAGTAGCTAAAGTATCTTTAACAAGCATATAAGGAAAAAATTTAACAGAATCATCTTTTGATTTAATATCTATGCCTGTTGGATTATTTGATCCATGAACATGTACAGCAGCAATATGCAAACCAACAACACCAAAAATTACAAAAGGAAGAACATAATGCAATGCAAAAAATCTATTTAGAGTTGCATTGCCTAATGTATAGTCACCTAGTATCCATGTTTTAAGTCCTTCTCCAATTACAGGAATTGCACTAAATAAATTTGTTATTACTGTTGCTCCCCAATAAGACATTTGACCCCAAGGAAGGACATAGCCTAAAAAAGACGTCGCCATCATTAAGAGATATATAAACACACCTAAAATCCAATTTAATTCTCTAGGATATTTATACGAACCATAATACATGCCGCGTAAAATATGAATATAAACAATAATAAAAAAGAAAGCTGCTCCATTCGAATGCATATATCTCAGTAACCAACCATAATTTACATCACGCATAATGCGTTCCACACTATCAAAAGCCATGTCAGTATGTGGTGTGTAGTGCATTGCTAAAAAAATACCGCTTACAATCAACACAACCAACAAGATGGAGGCTAAAGCACCAAAGCTCCAAAAATAATTACAATTTTTGGGCATAGGATAATCACCGTATTCTTTTTCCATATAAGAAATAATAGGTAGGCGGTATTCAATCCAGTTGAGGAAAGAGTTTTTATACCTTCGAGTTTCTGGTGATTTTTCCATATGCTAGATAATCTTATATCTTAAAAACCATAAAAAATAATGATTTTTTTATGTGCCAGCTTGACGCGCATTCATCATATTTTGTATAGAAGTTAAAAAACAGAATATTAGCAAAACAAATGAGGATAGCTCTCTATCAACCAGATATACCACAAAATACAGGTAACATATTTCGTTTAGCCGCTTGTTTAGGAGTAAGTGTGGACGTAATAGAGCCTGCAGGATTTGTTTTTGATGATAAACGCCTTCAGAGATCTTTAATGGATTACATAGATTTTCTTGATTACAAAAAACATGTTGATTGGGAAACTTTTTATCAATGGTCCAAAATCCATAATTATAAATTAATTTTACTAACAACCAAATCTCAAAAAAAATATTACGAATATAAATATAAAAATAATGATATTTTACTCTTTGGTCGTGAAAGTGCAGGCGTACCAAAAGAGATTCATCAATGCGTAGATGAAAGACTTCTCATTCCTATGCAAAAAAGACTAAGATCTTTAAATGTTAGTAGTGCTGCATCAATAGTTGCAGGTGAAGCATTAAGACAATTAAATAGTTTTAATCAGTAAGAGTTACACCAAAAGAAAATATTTAAAAAATATTTCCCATTTTTCCTTTTTGATAATCTATAACTGCTTGCTTTATTTCTTCTTCAGTATTGGCAACAAATGGCCCGTATCTGGCTATGGATTCATTTAGTGCTTTGCCTGCTAGAACAAGATAAGATCCCTGTTGAGAAAGGGAATGCAAGTGAAGATTGTCTGCACTTTGATCAAAATAAACCATTTGTCCTTTTGTAGCTAAATTTTCTGTATCTTTAAATTTAAGCTCGCCTTTAATAATGTAGACCATCGCTATTTGCTCGCTAGGTATAGAGAGGCTAAACTCATTTTGTTTTGTAAACTGTATATCGAATATTGAGACAGGTGAATACGTATTCACGGAGGATGACTGTCCCAAAACTTCACCTACGAGAATTTTTATATTCACATTATTTTCTTCTAATTCCACAGTCGGGATCTTATCTTTATGAATGTGCTGATATCCTGGTTTTACTTTCTTATCTTTATGTGGAAGATTGACCCAGATTTGTAAGCCCTGCATAATACCACCATGTTTTTTAAAATTATCCGTTACTAATTCTGAATGTATTAACCCTGAACCTGTTGTCATCCATTGAATATCTCCTGCCTTAATCGTAGCTTTTCCTCCCCAAGAATCCTTGTGTTCTACTTCACCATCTAATAAATACGTAATAGCTTCAAAGCCACAATGAGGATGTGCTGGTACACCTGTGCCACCACCTGGGCTATATCTAATTGGACCAAAGTGATCAAATAGCAAAAAAGGATCAACTTCACGCATACTTGGTACAGGAAAAGCACGGTTAACAGGAATTCCATCACCTTCAAATGTTTGCATACAGTCTTCTATGTTAAGAATCTTTCTATTCATAAATTAGATATCAAGGATTATTTTTTCAACCTTGTTCATGCAACGATTAAGCCCAAGCTGGTACTTATCATCAATCCACCATTGTTTTATTGTTTTAATTAAATCATTAGCTTCACTAGGATTTACAAAACTCACGAAAGAATTTTTATTAAAAGTATTTTTTAACATTTTTAATATTTCCTCCCTTATACGTTCATGTGTTACATGATTTTTTAATTGAAAAATATTTTTTTGAAGAATTTTTTCGTAATTATTAATAATATTTACATTTTGAAATATTCCTAAAAAACGAAAATAACGTAATATTCTTAAATAATCTTCATGAAGACGTTCTTCAATATCCCCTATAAAACGCACTGTCTGTAATTGAATATCATTTTTGCCAAAAAAATAATCAGTAATTTTTCCAAATGGAGACATGTACATTGCATTAAATGTAAAATCTCGTCTCCGTGCATCTTTAGACCAGTCACTTGTATATATAATATCTGTATATCGTCCTCTCTGATTTTGATCTTCTCGAAGTGAAGTAATTTCGAATCTATTTTTTTTTATTACTGCTGTTATTGTTCCGTATTTTTTTCCATATTCTAAAACAGCTATATTATTGTTTGATAATACTTTTGCTGTTGTATTTGGATCACAATTTATAGAAAAATCAATATCAAAAATTTTTTTCTCCATTAAAGCATCTCGAATACATCCGCCCACGAATTGAATTTCAATTTTTTCTTTGTCAAAAACTTCAATTATTTTACTAACTCCAATTACAGAAAAAAAATATGACAGATAGTTTTTATCTATATTAAATGTTATTTTTTGTTTCATCTAACATAATATATAGCCAAATTATTAACGAACCTAGTGAAAGTCTAAATCAAAGATATTGTAAGAAATTTCTAACTTTATTTCTCTGAATACCCTTCAATATTATAATATATCAAACTAACTATTTGACTTATACACCATCAATTCGTAATAGAGATCATTTTTAAACAAAAACTGAGATGAAAAAGACAACATATCAACCAAGCAGAATTGTGAGAAAAAGACGTCATGGTTTTCGTGCTCGCATGGCAACTAAAGCTGGAAGACAAATAATTGCACGTCGTCGTGCAAAAGGAAGAACCCAACTTAGCGCTTAATTAGGCCTTATGGCCCATCCTCTTAAAACTATAAGTAAACGATCAACATTTATTATGTTAAGAAAAAAAGGAGAGTTCATACATGGAAAAGCTTTTAATCTTCAAATCTTACAAGACTCAAGTTTGGAAGGTATTGTATTTGTTGGCTTCACAGCTACGAAGAAATTGGGAAAGTCAGTAAAAAGAAACAAGGCAAAAAGAATTATGCGAGAATTAGCAAGAAAAGTAATTACAAAATATGGTAAAATAAATTCATATTATGTGTTAATAGCAAAATCTTCAATTTTTGAAATTCCTTTTGACTTACAAGAAAATGAGCTAAAAAAATTAATTTCATGATCAAAAAATTATTCAATATCTTAATTATTTATCCTATAATTTATGTTATTAAATTTTATCAATTAATTATATCGCCTATTTTAAAAACTGATTGTCGATACTTGCCCACTTGTTCAGATTATTCGATATCAGCCTTAAAAGAACATGGATTATTTATAGGCATTTATTACTCTTCTAAAAGAATCTTATCATGTCATCCTTTTGGAGGAAAAGGTTTTGACCCTATTCCAAAAAAAACAAAGAAAAAGATATAAATATGGGAGATCAAAAAAATTTATTTTTAGCTATTGGATTATCTGTTGCTATTATCATTATATTTCAATTTTTATTTCCACAACAAACTGCAATGTCTCCTCAAATTCAAAATGAGACCACTCAAATACAACCATCAACCTCCATTGATCAAACTCAACAAATAAGTGAAGGCATTACAAAAACTAAAGAAGAAATTATTACATTAAATAATCGTGTTTCTATTAATACACCTTCCCTTAAAGGTTCTATTAATCTAAGAGGTGCAATTTTAGATGATTTAGTTTTATTAAATTATAATGAATCTCTGGATAAGAATTCAAAAAAAATTAATCTTTTCTTACCTGATCAAACAGCTAATCCTTATTTTATTGAATTAGGTTGGAAATCACTTGCAAATGATTCAACTCATACCCCTTTACCAGATTTAAACTCAGAGTGGAATACAACTTCAACCTCCTTAACTCCAAACTCTCCTATTACATTAAATTGGACTAATAAAGACAATATAACTTTTAAAATTCGTTTTGAAGTTGATGAAAATTATTTATTTCAAGTAACACAAGAAATTGAAAATAATAGCACAAAAACTTTAGAAGTTTTTCCTTACAGATTGATAAAAAGAATTAATTTACCCGATACAATTAATTTTTTCATACTACATGAAGGATTAATTAGCTTATTTAATGATGAGTTATTAGAAAAAAAATACAAACATTTATCTGCTGATTGTTCAGTAACTCAACAAATAAAAAAAATATTTTGTGATCAAAAAGCCACAGGAGGTTGGTTAGGTTTTACTGATAAATATTGGATGTCGGCATTAATTCCAGATCAAAATGAATCAATAAATGTTAATTATCGACACAATAATAATGGTAGAGATAATTTCCGAGCTGGTTATGCAGGACAAATAGTTAACATTCAACCTGGTACAAATCATAAGTATACAGGCAAAATATTTGCAGGAGCTAAAGTATTAAAAATACTAAAAAAGTATCAAAAAATACATAATATTACACGTTTTGATGATGCTATAGATTGGGGGTGGTTTAGTTTTTTAACTAAACCAATTTTTATAGCAATCAATTGGTTTTATGGTCATGCTGGTAATTTTGGTATTGCCATTATTGCTTTTACTTTTTTAATGCGATTAATATTGTTTCCACTTGCACACACCTCCTTTAAATCTATGGCTAAGATGAAAAAACTTCAACCAGAAATGCAAAGATTGAAAGAAACTTATCCAGATGATCGACAAAAAATGCAACAAGCCTTGATGGCTCTTTATAAAAAAGAGGGAGCCAATCCTATTGCTGGTTGTTTGCCTATTGTGGTTCAAATACCAATCTTTTTCTCTTTATATAAAGTTCTATTTGTTACGATTGAAATGTACCATGCCCCTTTTTATGGATGGATTCATGATCTCTCAGCTCCTGATCCTTTGGGTTTGCTAACTTTATTTGGTCTTATTAAATGGAATGTTCCAGATATTCTTTCACTTATTAATATTGGCATACTCCCTATTTTTATGGGTTTTACCATGTGGTTGCAACAAAAACTAAATCCCGCACCTGCTGATCCCACACAAGCAAGAATTTTTGCTATACTTCCTTTTGTGTTTACTTTCATATTAGCAGGTTTTGCAGCCGGTCTTGTACTTTATTGGGCAGTCAATAATATTTTGTCAATTTCTCAACAGTGGTTAATTCAAAGAAAAATTTTAGCTAAAAAAAATGACTGATGCTAGTCGCTTCTTAAATATTTTTTTTTCTAAAAATAATTTTATTGGTTCTTTTAACGAAGTACAAAATATCCCAAATAAACATCTACCAGAATGTTGCTTTTTAGGACGCTCCAATGTTGGTAAATCAAGTATAATTAACGCAATAACAAAATCTAAAAAACTAGCCAAAACTAGTAAAACACCAGGAAGAACTCAGGCAGTAAATTTATTTGAAATAAACAAAAAAATAAATATTGTTGATTTGCCTGGTTATGGTTATGCTAAGATTTCAATAAATATTCGTGATCAACTTCAACATTTAACTAAGTCCTATCTAACACAAAGAAATAATTTAAAAAAAATTTTTATTTTAATAGATTGTAAGTTAGGAATAAAAAATTTAGATATTTACAATTTTGATTTTATTGCAAATTCAAATAAGCTTTTTTCTATAATATTAACTAAGATTGATAAAAACTCTAAAAATTTTATAAATGAACAAAAAAATTCACTTTTTTCTTTAATGAAGAATTACCCAAACAATTTTTCTAATATTTATGTTTCTAGCAGCAATAAAAATATAGGAATATTAGATATACAAAAAGATATATATAATTTATCAAAAAACTATGAAATTTGATTTTTTGTCAGAAAGTGATCAAGCGTATTATATTCACAAAGCATCAACTCTTGTTGAAGCTTTGCCTTATATTCGTGAACATACTGGAAAAAACATAGTTATTAAATACGGTGGTCACGCAATGGGAGAGCCCAAACTTGCTAAAAATTTTTCAAAAGATATTGCCCTTTTAAAAGAGATTGGAATTAAACCTATCATTGTTCATGGTGGTGGTCCTCAAATTGGACAAATGTTAAAGAATAAAAATATTAAAAGCAATTTTATTGAAGGATTGCGTGTTACCGATATAGAAACTGTAAAGATTGTTGAAAAAGTTCTTTCTCAAGAAATAAATAAACAAATTGTTGATAACATCAATGTTACTGGAGGAAAAGCTTTCGGAATTTCAGGACATCAGCAGGGTTTAATTAGCGCTGAAAAAATCCAAATGATAGTCAAAGAAAGTGATTCAAATATTGAAAAATTATTAGATTTAGGTTTTGTTGGCAAACCAACCAGTGTAAATTCAAAAATTATTGAGGATAAAATCAAAGAAGGATTAATCCCTGTTATTGCTCCTCTAGGTAGGGATAAAAACAAGAATATTTACAATATCAATGCTGATACTGTTGCAGGAATTATAGCTGGAACAATGAAAGCAAGTAAATTACTTTTGTTAACTGATGTAGCGGGAATACTGGATCAAGAAAAAAAACTAATACCATCTTTATCTGTCAATGAAGCAAAAAAAATTGTTAACAAAGATTTTATTAGTGGTGGAATGAAACCTAAAATTCAAACATGTATTGATGCTATTGATCAAGGTGTCAAACAAGCAACAATATTAGATGGTCGCATTCCTCATTCTTTAATTTTAGAATTATTTACAGAACATGGTATAGGAACACAAATTTACTCCTAAACATAATGCTGCAAAATAATAAAATTGATACCTGGATATTTGATTTGGATAATACACTCTACTCAGCGGATAGTGGTATTTTTCAACAAGTGCACAAATTGATGGGAAAATTTATTGTAGAACATTTAAAGGTCGATATAAATAAAGCAAAAAACATACAACGTAGATACTATAAACAACATGGTACAACTCTAAGAGGTTTAATGGATAATCATGGCATAGATCCTGATTCTTTTTTAGAAGAGGTTCATAATTTAGATTATTCTATAGTTAGTCCTAATTTGAAACTAGCAAAGAATTTAGAGAATTTAAATGGAAAAAAATTTATTTTTACAAATGCAAATAAAAAACACGCTGATATTATATTAGATAAACTACAAATAACTAATCTATTTGAAGGAATATTTGATATTAAAATGGCAAATTATATTCCTAAGCCCGAAATTCAAACATATGAAAAACTGATAGAAACATATAATATAAATCCAAACAAAACGATTATGTTTGATGATATAGCAAAAAATCTTGTCCCCGCATCCAAAATAGGATTCACAACTGTATGGATTGATGTTGGTCATGAAAATTTTAGTGATGATATAGCTTCTTCTAAAAAATATTTAGATCATCAAACAAAAGATTTATCTAATTGGTTAAGTAATATCAATATGAGGTCAACATGAGTAATGCTGAAAAAATTATAAATGATGCTTGGGAAAATAAGGATATAATCACTCAAAATTCTGAAGAATCAATAATTAATGCAATAAATCAAATAATTGAAGATCTAGATCAAGGAAAAGCACGCGTAGCAGAAAAGATTAATGGAAAGTGGATTACTCACCAACATATTAAAAAAGCTATAATGTTAAGTTTCAAAATCCATGGAATGGAAGCTTTGTCAGGACCTTATAGTTCTTGGTATGACAAAGCTCATCTGGTCAAAGGAAAAACTGCAGGGTGGACCAAAGAAGATTTTGTAAAAGCTGGTTTTAGAATGGTTCCTAATACGCCTGTAAGAAAAGGATCTTACATTGCTAAGAATGTTGTTCTGATGCCATGCTTTATTAATATAGGAGCATACATTGGATCTGGAACTATGATGGATACATTTTCAAGGGCTGGGTCTTGCTGCCAAATTGGGAAGAACTGTCACATATCAGCAGGAAGTGGAGTTGGGGGTGTGCTAGAACCTGCTCAAGCTCTTCCAACAATAATTGAAGACAACGTTTTTCTTGGAGCAATGTCAGAAGTTGTTGAAGGTGTAATTGTAGGTGAAGGGTCAGTGCTTAGCATGGGTATGTGTATCGGACAATCAACAAAAATCGTTGATAGAAAAACTGGCGAGACTACATATGGGAAAATACCACCTTATTCTGTTCTTGTACCTGGTTCATTGCCAGATAAAAAAAATCCTATGGCACCCTCATTAAATTGTGCCGTTATAATTAAACAAGTTGATGAAAAAACAAGATCAAAAACATCTATTAATGATTTATTACGTGACTGATGAATAATATAAATTTTGACCCAATAGAATTAACTCAAGCCTTAGTAAGGTGTCAAAGTGTTACGCCAGCTGATAATGGCGCCCTTGATATTGTAGAAAATCATTTAACTCATTTAGGTTTTCTATGTACTCGACTTCCTTTTTCTGAGATTAATTATGATGACATTGATAATTTATTTTCAAGTATTGGTTCAACAGGAAAAAATTTAGCTTTTGCAGGACACACAGATGTTGTACCGCCTGGAAATGAATCATCTTGGAAATACCCGCCATTTTCAGCAACTATAGACGGAGATAAGTTATATGGAAGAGGATCTGAAGACATGAAAAGTAATATTGCATGCTTCATTTCAGCTACAAATGATTTTATTAATAAACATGGCAGAGATTTTAATGGACAAATATCATTTATTATAACTGGTGATGAAGAAAAAAAAGCTGTTAACGGAACAATCAAAATGATGGAGTGGGCTAAGAAAAATAACATAACCTTTAATCATTGTATTGTCGGTGAACCAACTTCAAATAAACAAATGGGCGACAAAATAAAGATTGGAAGAAGAGGTTCAATTAGTTTTTTTTTGACAGTAAAAGGTGTACAAGGTCATACCGCTAGTTCTCATCGTGCAGAAAATCCAGCGCATCATCTAATTACTATGTTACAAAAAATTATTTCTACACCCTTAGATTCAGGCAATGAATACTTTCTTCCAAGCTCTATCCAAATACCAACTTTTGACATTAGCAATCCTGCAGTAAATGTAATTCCTGAAACAGCAAGAGCTACAATCAATATTCGCTTTAATGACCAGCATACTAGTGAGAGTTTAATAAAATGGATGCAAAAACATATTGACGAAATATTTAAACCTTTGGAAAATGCTAGTTGCACATTTACTTGTGATGAAACTGGTGAATCTTTTCTAACTAAGCCTGGAGAATTGACTACATTAATGTCAAAATCAATTTCAGAAGTAACCGGCCAAAATATAGAACCTGAGCTAGCCACAGATGGAGGAACTTCTGATGCACGGTTTATAAAGGATTATTGCGAGGTAGCAGAACTTGGAATTAGAAATCAAACATTACATCAAGTAGATGAATTTGTATATCTATCTGACATAGAAGAATTAAAAAAAATTTATTTTCGAATAATTGAAAACTATTTTGAAAAAAATTAATAACCTTTAACAAGATTTATATCATTTTTTATTCTGCCATTTTTTAAATATTCACAATATTTAGAATACATATATTCCACTGCTGTATCTATTGCTGTTATACTAGCAATATGAGGAGTAATGATCACATTAGACATTTTCCACAATGGATTTGATTTTAAAAGTGGTTCTTTCTCAAATACATCTAAAGATACATAAAATTGTTTGTTTTTTTTTAAATGTATAGTTAAGTCTTTCTCATTTAACGTAGACCCTCTACCTACATTGATTAATAATGATTTTTTTTTCATTGCCCGTAAAAAAAATTTATTAATCATATGTTTAGTTTCTTGAGTAGAAGGAAGCATGTTGACAACTACATTACTATTATGAAGAAATTTCTTTAAATTATTTTTATTATATAAAACCGGAAAAGAATAATTTTTTATTGGTTTTGAGTATTTAAAACCAATGACATTATATCCAAGTTTTTTTAATTGACTACTAGTAAATGAACCCAAAAAACCAAGGCCAAGAATGCCAATTGTTATATCTTGATTTAGAATAGGCTCTATGTCTTCTATCCATTTTTTTCTCTGTTGCGCATTTAGGTATGTATTTAAATTCAATTGATAAAATAATAGTTGTGATAAAACATGATTTGCCATTCTTTCTGCCATAACTTTGTCTTTAAGTCTTATGATTGGTTGACTGCGATAATTGGAAAGATTTAAGATATGATCAACTCCAGCTCCTAGTGAAAATAAAACTTTTACATTTTTCATTTCTTTTAAAATATTATTTGGTAAGTTCCAAATAATAGCAAATTTTATTTTTGATAAATGTGGTTTATCTTGAAGAGTAAATATTTTTTCATTCTTAAACTTTTTCTTTATTTCAATAAACCACTGATTTTGATTATGCCATGGACAGTAAAAAAGTATACTCATCAATAATTAATTATTTATTAAAGAAAGATATTTTTTTGAAACAATTTCCCAAGTAAATTCTTCAACGGCTCGTTTTTTAGCATTTGATCCTAAAAGGTTTAGTTTTTCTTTATTAGACAATAAGTTATAAAGTACAGAACTAAAATCTGCTTCGTCATTAACAATTAAACCTGTTTTTTCATGCAATACTGCCTCAGGCGTCCCTCCTATATTTGATGCAATTGAAGGAACACCAAAAAATGCTGCTTCTAAATAAGCAATGCCAAATCCTTCAATAGATCTATTATTGCTTTCATCCAATGTTGGCATAACCATTAAATCAGAATTTTCATATAAATATTTTTTTTGTTTATCAGTTAATATACCAGTAAAATTAACATTTTTATCTAAATCAGATTTTTTAATAATTTTTTTTAAATTTGATTTTTCAATTCCTTCTCCTGCTATTAAATACTTAATTTCAGGAAATTTTTGTCTCAATTTTTTTAAAGCTTCTAAAATCTTAATATGCCCTTTTCTTTTTTCTAATCTTGAAAGCGTAATTAAAACGGGTTCACCTGAAATTTGCATAAATTTATCAGATTGAACTACTCTTAAATCTTCTGCTCCAGGGTAAACAAATTTTATTTGACCCTTATCTTGAATAATATTTTTTATAAGATTAGTAGTATAATTTGAGTTAGGAATGATTGTTGTTACCTTTTCAAGTGTATTAGTGATACGTTTTAATTTACTTGCTTTGTCTGATAAAAGTTCATTACCATGAGCTAAACATGCTACAGGAATTTTTTTGACATTTAGGTAATCAACAACAAGTTCCAAACTTTTCCAAGTATCAGCTAAAACTAATTTAACTTGAGTGGATTCGATAAAAGTTTTTAATTCTTTAATTTTTTTTCGTCGTCGAAAAAATTTTAAACCAGCAAATCTTCTGATTAAAATAATATCTTTATATTTGTTATCATAAATAGCATCATTAATAATATTATGACGATCAGCAAATACAATTACTTTATTTTTTTTTCCTAAACTTAAAGCAAGATTGCTAACTAAGGATTCAATTCCTCCAACTCTACTAGGAAAACACTGGGTGAGAATAATATACATTATTAAATATTAATTAAAATTTTTGATAAGCTTACGCAATTATTTTATACCAGTCTACTATAATGAATTTAAATGTAATAACACATTCTTTAAAAACTAAGAGGTTGTGTGACTTTTTTTAACCAGCTTTTCTCTTTAGCATTTAGTTTATCCTTAAGCTTTTCATAAACTTTCCAATGATAATTATTTAACCAAGAAACTTCATCAGAAGATAACATATTGATATTTATTAAATCTAGATCTATAGGAGCCCAAGAAATAGTTTCAAATGTTAAATCTGAATCTGATTCCTTGTTTACAATAATTAAATTCTCAGTTCTTATTCCATATTCTTTCTTTTTATAATAACCGGGCTCATTTGATAAAATCATTCCTTCTTTTATTATACCATCACTTAAACCTTGTGGTTTTGCAATTCGCTGAGGTCCTTCATGAACACTTAAAAAGCTTCCTATGCCATGACCTGTTCCATGATCGTAATCACAACCAATTTCTTGCAAACTTTTACGAGCAAGTGAATCCAATGCTGAACCTTTGGAATTTATATTAAAAATAGTAGTGGCAATGGCTATATGACCTTTTAAAACACGAGTAAAACGATCTTTTTGTTCTTTCGTTGCTTTGCCAATAATTACGGTCCTTGTAATATCTGTTGTACCATCAAAATATTGAGCTCCAGAATCAACTAAATAAATTGTATTTTTTTTAAATGAGAAGTTAGATTTATTTGTTACACGGTAATGAGGCAATGCAGAATGTTCACCAATAGCTGAGATAGTTTCAAAAGATAATGAATAAAATAATTCATTATTTTTTCTAATATCTAATAAAAACTTTGCAGCATTCATTTCATTGGTTTCACTAATAATCATTTCATTCTTCAGCCAATAAAGAAATTTAGTGATACTTGCTCCATCTCTAATGTTAGCCTTTCTAGCTCCTGCTAACTCAATATCATTTTTTTGCGCTTTCGGATAATTACATGGATCACTTAAGTATTTAACTGATAATTTATTTTCATGACAAATTTTATTAAATATAAAAGGTGTTTTTTCTTTATCTATACCTATAATTGACTCTGAAGAAATTGTAGTAATAAAATTTTTAACTTTTTCAAAAGAATGAAAATTAACAAAAAGATTTAAATCATCACGTATATTTTCAATCTTTTTTTTATTTATAAATAAATCTACTTTTTTATGAAGACTTATAATTGCATATGCAAAACTTAGAGGTGTATAGTCAATATCATTACCTCTAATATTTAATAACCATGCTATTGAATCAAGTGCTGTTAATACAAAATAACTAATTTTATTCATTTTTAAAATTTGTTGTATTTGCCTTATCTTCTCCTCTGTAGATTTTCCACTATACTTAATATCATGAATAAATACGTTGGATTTAGGAGGTAAAGGTTGGTTCTCCCATAATATATCAATTGGATTTTTTTCTAAAAAATTAATTTTTGACTTATAATCTTTGGCTATTTTTTTTATTTTTTCAATATCATTTTTAGAATGCAAGAATGGGTCTAATCCAATTATAAAATTTCCTGATGTATTTTTTTTAAGCCAATCCCAAAAATTTTTAAAATGTTGAATTTGAAAAATTTTATTATCAACTTCTTCTGCTGCTTGAAAAGTATATCTGCCATCAATAAAAATTGCAGCTGAATTCTTTAATATAATTGCCTTTCCAGCAGAGCCTGAAAAATTAGTTACCCATTTTAATCTCTCCGCATAAGAAGCAATATATTCTCCTAAAAATTCATCAGTTCGATTAATAATAAATATATCTATATTGTTTCTTTTCATCCAAAGTTGGAGTTTGGATAAATTATTCATAGTCTTGATTCACAATTGATGAAAAAAAATTATAATCTATATTTCCACCTGAAATCATTACAACAACATTTTTATTTTTGATATCTACTTTATTAAAAAGTAAAGCAGTTGCTGCTACTGCGCCACCAGGCTCAGCTATTATTTTTAGATTTTCCGCTAGTTTTATAATTGTTTTTTTTACTTCTAAATCGCTAACCCCAAAACCTCCACTTAATATTTCTTTATTAATTGCAAAAGTCAAATTACCTGGCTGTGTTGCTAATAAGGCATCACAAATAGATTGTGAAGATTTATTATTTGATACAATTTTTTTATTTTCAAGAGAAAGTTGTGTATCATTAAATTGTTCTGGTTCTACAGAAAAAATTTTTATATTAGGATAATAATGTTTTAAATAAAGCGATGAACCTGAAATTAATCCACCTCCACCACAACAACACAGATACATATCTGGTGTAATATTTTCTAACCTTAATTGTTCTACAATTTCTTTTCCAACAGTCCCTTGGCCAGCTATAATATCTAAATCATCATAAGGTTTAATAATTGTTTTGTTCTCTTTTAATGAAATTTCAGATGCAATTTTTTCCCTATTTTCATGCAACGGATCATATAAAATAACCTTTGCACCATATTTTTTTGTATTCTCAATTTTTATTTTAGGTGCATTTTTCGGCATTACAATTGTTGCTGGAATTCCATAATAATTTGACACATATGCTACGGCTTGAGCATGATTCCCAGATGAATAAGAAATTATACCATTAGTTTTTTCTTCATTAGATAATTGAGAAATTTTATTACTAGCTCCTCTTATTTTAAAAGATCCTGTCTTCTGTAGATTTTCTAATTTAAAGTAAACTTTAGAATTTGTACTATTATTGATTGTTTCATTGCTTATAAGGGGTGTTTTCATAATTAAAGATCTAATTCTTTCATAAGCTTTATCAATTTCGTCAAATGTTAATATTTCCATGGTGTTCTTTTATGTCTCCATTCCATATATCTCAACTAGTTTTATTGAATATAGTTATAAAAGAATATATTTTATTTGATATGAATAATGAAAATATTACATCACCTTGTATCAGTGTTTGCAAAACCGACCCAGTGACAGATTATTGTTATGGTTGTGGAAGAACAACTGAAGATAAAATAATGTGGAAAAATCCTGATACACCAGATGAATGGAAAAAATCTAATCTTAAATTAACTAGAAGTAGATTAAATGGATGGCAACAAAAAGCATGGGATAAATCTTACGCTTTTAAAAAAGAAACGGGAATATCACTTCTTAAACAAAAATTATTACAGCAAAAAAAATAAATGTTTATTCTAGATAAATTAGTATAAAATAATTTTTTTTAAGGAGCTAATATGAGCAATTTAATACTAATACATGGCGGAACAATACCATTTATTTGTCATATATTTTTAATATTTTTTGGTGGCTTCATGTCATTATCCATGATTTTCAATCCTAATTTTGTTAAAGGAATGGGCTTTGAATCCATAGAAGCAAGTTTTATGGGCAGAGCAATAGGTTTTTCTGTACTTGCCATAACTTTGGTTTTTATTGCAACATTATTTCAATGGGGAAGATTCACTTCATTTTTTGAAATTTATACAGTATTATTCTTGTTTACGTTGTTTGGTTTTTTAAACCAACTTCTTATGTTTTTCAAAATTATAAAAACGCATAATGATCAACCTGTAAAAATGGTGAATGTAATGAGACCTTTAATTCCATTAATAGTGATTATTATTCGTAGATTAACTTCAACTAACTTTTAAAATTAAAGGAACCTTTATTATAAAAAAATTATTTATTGATAACTGTAATGTGAAATAAAAAATCAAAAAGGATGAAAAAATGAAAAGAGAGTTTATGTTTCCAGTTGAAATATGGAAAAGTGAACTGAATATAGATAACGCAAAATTATCAAATTTTATACTTGATTTAGAAAAAAAAACTAAAACAGTTAAAGTATCAAATGTGGGAGGATGGCAGTCCAAGTCTGATTTTATTTTTTTGCCGGAACTAAATGAATTGAAAAATACCATTAACGTATTATTAGATAAAGTTTCAAAAGCTAATGCTTACAAAGATAATGTTTCTATAACATTTAGTAATGGATGGGCAAATATTAATAGATATAAAGACTATAATACAAATCACCAGCATCCTCTATCTCATTGGAGTTCTGTATATTATGTTAAAATTCCTGAAAATTCTGGAAACCTCTATTTTATCGATCCTAAAGTTTCACGAACAATGATAGTTGAATATCCCTATGCAAAAAATCTTGTTAATCCATCACAAACTCCGCATATTAAAATTGGACCTTCGGAAGGACTCTTCGTTCTTTTTCCTAGTTACTTAGAACATTCAGTTGGACCAAATATGTCAAATAAACCCAGAATCAGTATATCGATAAATTTTATTTTAAAAAAAAATAAATAATATTAAAACAAAAAAATTATTTAAATTTTTCCATAATTCAAACTATTTAAAATATTTACTTTGGAATTATTAAATAAAGTTTTTTTTAATAAAAAGAAAATTATGAAAAATTTATTGTGATTAGTTCAATATTTAACTTTTGTTAAATATAAACCGTTTGCAGGAGCTGTTATCCCAGCTTTTGTTCGATCTTTGCTCTCAATAATATTTCTAATATTTAATGAGTTAATTTTTTCTTTACCAACCTCTACAAGTGTTCCAACAATAATTCTGACTTGAGAATGAAGAAAAGATTTAGCAGCTATTTCTACCTTTATAAATTCATTTTCATATTTGACTTGACATTTATCTATAGTTTTTATTGATGATATAGATTGACAGTTAATAGATCTAAAGCCATTAAAATCATGTTTTCCTTCAAAATAATATGCTGCTTCTATCATTTTATTTATATTTAATTTTTTATGAACAACCCAAGCTTGATTTTTTTGAAATGTTAGCGGAGATCTGCGACTAATAATATGGTACTCGTAAACTCTTTGTTTCGCAGAAAATCTTGCGTGAAAATCTTTATCTACATACTCTGCACTAAGTATAGCGATAGGCAGAGGTCTAAGATGTTGATTGATACCATCTCTAATACTATCTAACGGAAGATTATTAATTAATTCAAAGTGAGCAACTTGTCCTTTAGCATGTACTCCAGAATCTGTACGTCCTGCACCAAAAACTGTTACTTTCTCATTAGAAAATTTTTTTACTGCCTTTTCTATAGAGGATTGTATAGATACTCCATTGTCTTGACGTTGCCATCCTATAAAATCTTTACCATCATATTCAATTATTAACTTATATTTATGCATTAATCTTTTGACCAACAGTGAAACGAAAACCTTTTAAAAATTCTTCAATTTTCATAGGTTTTTTTCCTTCACGTTGAACAATTAATGGCTCTATTAATCCATCCCTACATCCTAAATGAAATTTGTTGTTAATAATTATTGAAGGCTGTCCTTCTTCGTATTTCTTTTTGCATTTTATAATTTTTATTTTATCATTACCAATAACACACCAAGCAGATGGAGTTGGGGAAAAAGCTCTTACTTTATTAAAAACATTATTTACACTAGTATAAAAATCTATTTTTCTATCTTTTGAATGTATTTTATGAGCATAAGTTGATTCAATATCTTTTTGCTCCCTTAAAGGGATTTTATTATCAAGATAATTTGGTAAAGAATTAATTAGTAATTCTTTTCCAATTTGATTTAATTTCAAGATAAGATCATTTTTATTCATGTCATCCGCAATTTCTATAGATTTAGAAGAAATAATAGGACCAGCATCAAGTTTATTAATTAAACGGAAAATTGTAACTCCTGTTTTTTTATCTCCATTAAGCAAAGCATGTTCTACAGGAGCCGCTCCCCTCCATCGGGGTAATAGTGAAACATGAATATTAATACATCCATATTGAGGTATTTTTAATATTTCTTCAGGAAGAAATAAGCCATAAGCCATGACAATTATTAAATCTGCTTTTAATTGATAAAATAGTTCTAAGTTTTGTTTATTATAAAAATCATTTGGATGAAACACATTAATATTATGTTTTAAAGACTCTTCATGTACAGATGATTGTTGAATACTCATGCCCCTACCTTTTTTTCTAGGAGGCTGGGTAAATGTAGCTATTATATTATAATTGTTTTCAATTAAAATTTTTAAATAACCACAAGCAATTAAAGGAGTGCCCATAAATATAATACGTTTTTGGTTCATTATATTTCACCTAATTTTTTTAATTTTTGAACTTTTTTTATTAGTCTATTTCTTTTAAGAGATGATAAATGGTCTACAAAAAGTATTCCTGATAGATGATCTATTTCATGTTGTAAAATTCTGGCTTCATAGCCATTTTTTTTTTCTAGAATAATGTTATTCTTCTCATTAATATATTGAAGTTCAATAGATTTTGGCCTTTCAATTTCTGCATATTGTTGTGGAACTGACAAACATCCTTCTTCCATTACTACTGTATCCTTAGAATATTTGGTAATGATTGGATTAAATAACGCGTATAATTTTTCTATATTATTTTCCTTGTCTTGAATATGAATAGTAACAATTTTTTTTAAAATACCTATTTGATTAGCAGCTAAACCTACGCCTGGAGCAATTTTCATTATTTGCATCATTTGCTTTGATATTTCAATATCTTCTTTTGCAACATTGTCTAAAGCTTTAGCTTTTTTACGTAATGTGGGGTGTGGAACTATTAATATTTCATGCATCTTAATTTTAAACTATTTTTTTTCGAGATTGAAAAGCAGCATTTAATGTATTTTCATCTAAATAATGAACTTCACCTCCTATCGGCACTCCTTGGGCAAGCCGTGTTACTTCTAAACTATTTAGTGATTCAAGTTTGTCGGCAATAACATGACTTGTAATTTGACCTTCTATAGTCGTACTTAAAGCTAATACCACTTCTTGTACTTTTTGATTTTTTATTCTTTCTATGAGTTTCTTAATTGTTAATTCATTTGTGCCAATTCCATTTATTGCAGATAAAGATCCTCCAAGCACATGATACATTCCTTTGTAAAAACCAATTCGCTCAAAAGTCCATAAATCAGATACATCTTCAACAATACATATAGTTTGCAAATCTCTTTTTGTATTTTGACACAAAGAGCACGGTGAGATCGTATCGATATTACCGCATGTATCACAATCCATAATTTTCTGATTTGCTTTTTGCAATGATTGCAATAGTGGAAGCAAAGCTTTTTCTTTATTTTTTAATAAATATAATGCAATACGTTGAGCTGATCTTCTACCTAAGCCTGGTAGTTTGGAAATTTCATTAATTATTTTATCAATTTCAGAGTTATGCATTAAAAAAACTAATTAAAAAGGTAATTTCATACCTGGAGGAAGAGGCAGCCCTCCTGTAACATTTTTCATTTCTTCTTGAGCAGCTGTTTCACCTTTTTGTTTTGCATCATTTATAGCCGCAACAATTAAATCTTCAGTAATTTCTTTTTCTTCAGGCTTTAAAATTGATTCATCAATCGTAATTTTTTTAATTTCTCCTTTTGCTGTAGAAACAACCTTGACTAAACCGCCGCCAGAGACGCCTTCTACTTCTATTGAAACTAATTTTTCCTGAGCATCAGCTATTTTTTTTTGAAGTTGTTGTGCCTGTTTCATCATATTGCCAATATCAACCATTATTACTCCTTTATTTGTTGATGTTCTTTTTTATCAATTTGCTCATCCGTTGTTGCACCTATATCAGTAATTGAGTGAATTATAACTTCTGGATATTTATCTAATATTAGTTTTACTTCTGAATCATTTTTCATCAATTCTATTTCCTTTTGCTGATTTATAACATCTTCTTCATATAAAGTTTGACCTATATTACTGCTAGAGCTACTAACTTGCCATATTCTTCCTGTCCATTTAGAAATCAACCTGGCTATAGTACGAGGAAAATTAGAATCTGCTATTTTTTCTGCATTAATTATAACTTTGCCTTCTTTAAAAGAAATAAGTTTTGTATTGTTGTAAAGGTAAGTATGCAACATTCCTTCTCTTCTTTGATAAAACAAATCAACAAATTGTCTAAAAGATTTAACTGGTAAAATACTAGTAGGTTCTGTTGTTTTATTATTATTTTGATTCTCTTTATAAACTTCTAATTTAGTTGAAGGGTTTGAAATTTCAGTCTTAATATTATTCTGCGTAGAAGATTGAAGAGGTTGATTTTCAGAAACTTCTTTTTTAATTTTTTTTACTAAGTCATCAGGAGAGGGTCCTTCATATAAATAGATTAATCGTATAATTAGCATTTCTCCATGTTGAAAAAGATGTGATCCATACTGCAGCTCTTGGTATCCTTTAAACAAAACTTGCCAAATAGTCCCAAGTGAAGACATTGATATTTTTTCTGCCATTTCAGCGCCTTTTGTTCGCTCAAGCTCTGGGATATAAATATCATTTTTTATTTCAGGAAAAATTTTTATTTGAGTTAAGAAGTGAGTGATTTTCAACATTTCATCAAAAATCATCAACACATCGGCACCTGCCTGATAAATATTATTAAAAATATTGAGAGAAGCATTTGCTTCACCTTTAAAAATTGCATCTAATAAATCAAATACTTGTCCTCGATCCGCTAAACCTAACATTTTAATAATTATTTTTGTTGATACAGTTTCATTTTTATTTACAATAGCTTGATCTAACAAACTTAAACCATCACGAACCGATCCATCAGCCGCGCGTACAATCAAAGCAATTGCATCTTTTTCAATTTTTATATTTTCTTTTTCTGCTATTGATAATAAATGTGATGTTAATTTTTGAGACTCAATACGACGTAAATCAAAACGCTGACAACGTGAAATTATAGTTATGGGTATTTTTTTAACTTCTGTTGTTGCAAATATAAATTTGATATGAGGAGGTGGCTCTTCTAACGTTTTTAACAGTGCATTAAAAGCATTTTTAGATAACATATGTACTTCATCAATAATAAATATTTTATACTTACAATTAACAGGTTTATATTTTACATTATCAATTATCTCACGAATATCATCTACACCTGTTTTGCTTGCGGCATCCATTTCAATAACATCCAAATTACGATCATCTCTAATAGAAATACATGAGTCACAATTGCCACAAGGCTCACATGAATCATTTGTTTTCAATTCACAATTTAAACTCATTGCGATTAAACGTGCAGTAGTAGTTTTGCCAATTCCTCTTACCCCTGTTAAAAGATAAGCATGTGCAGTACGATTAGTTGTTATGGCGTTAGTAAGTGTCAGAACTAAAGAGTCCTGACCAATTAAATCATCAAATTTTTGTGGTCTATATTTTCGTGCTAAAACTTTATATTCTGTTAAAATTAAATTATTTTTCATAAAATTATGTTCAAGGAAGGTATGAGTGACCCAAATAATCTTGTTACAGCTGCTTCTTTTCAGATCTGACTGGATTGGCAAGTTATATGCCCACTCAACCCTCCGGTACATAGTATAACATCATCTACCAAAAAGAAATACTCTGACTTGTTGTTTTGCTAAGATTTTTTTCTAAAATTAGAGGCTTTATAAACACCTAAAATATTAATTTCTTTACAAAAAAATTTCATTTCCTCAAGAGCTAACTTAACTGAGTTAGTCTTAGGGTGTCCTTCAAAATCAATGTAAAATTGTGCAACATCAAATCCTTTAGGATGAACATAACTTTCTAATTTTGTTATATTAACACCGTTACTGGCAAAACCTCCTAGTGATTTATATAAGGCTGCTGGTAGACTTCTTACTGAAAAGACTAAAGTGGTCATAACATCTTGTTCCGTTTGCACAATATCCAACATTTTTTTAGACATAACAAGAAAACGAGTAACATTATTGTTAGAATCTTGAAAATTAGAACGAATTACTTCAAGATTATAAATTTTTGCTGCTAGTTTAGAAGCTATTGCTGCATCACTTTTATTATTCCATTCAGCTACTAACTTTGCTGCTCCTGCAGTATCAGCAGCAACGATCATTTCTTTGCCTTTGTTGATTAAATTATTTCTACATTGTGTAATGGCTTGCTCATGACTATGAACTCTCTCAATGGTTTCAAATGAAGATCCTTTGGGAGCAAGTAAACAATGATTAATTTCTAGAAAAAACTCTCCAATTATTTTTAATTTTGAATTTGGGATCAATCTTTGTGTATCAGCAACACGACCAGCTCTTGAATTTTCAATTGGAACAATAGCTGTATTGGCTTTTTCTTTCATAACACATTCAAACAATTCTTCAAATGTTTTACAAGGAATAGAATTTGCTTCAGGATAAATTTTTTTGCCAGCTAATTCACTATAAGCACCATTTACTCCTTGAAATGCAAAAATGCTGTTTGCTTCATTCATAAATTTTTTATAATATTTTCTACTTTTAATAAATCTTCTTTTGTATCTACACTAATTGGAATGTTTTTAACATAAGTTACTCCAATAGTCATTTTTGCATCCAAAGCTCTGAGCTGTTCCAATTTTCTCTTAATTTCATTTTTGCTTGGAGACATTGATATAAATTTTTTGAGAGTTTCATAACGAAAACTATATATGCCTACATGATGATAAATATTATTATCAGTGCTATTAAAAATGCCTTTCTTGAAATCTAATGCTTTTCCAATTTTGTATTTATTAATCCATTCAATTTTAGCCTTTGTAATATTTATATCTTTTGTTTGATCATGAGTTAATTCAGTTACCAAAGTACCTATATCAAAACCTTGTTCTAAGGGAATATTTACCTTTTCTATATCTTTAGGATTAATGATCGGCATATCTCCCTGCAAATTTATTATGCTATCATAATGTGAAATATTAGCATAATTACTAATTGCTTCAAAAATTCTATCAGTTCCAGAAGGTAAATCAGGATCTGTCATTTCTGCTTTTCCTCCTAGTGAGGTAATATGATCATAAACCTCAGTTTCGGAACATGCCACAATCACTTCTCCTATATTAGATAATATTGCCTGCTCCCAAACTCTTTGTATCATTGTCTTTCCTGCAATTAGAGCCATTGGCTTATTTGGGAACCTTGTGGCAGCCATTCTTACAGGAATCAATATAAGAGTTTTCATCTATTTTATTTATCAATAATGTAATTAAATTTTAATGATATTAAAATTAGAGATGTTTTCATTTTATTAAATAATCTATATATAGTCCATATCATGTCTGGATTTGAAATTAACAAAATTATTGCGTCTATTATTCTTGCATTAATCGTGATTGGTATCATAAGTTATGTAGGAAACTTTGTTGTTAACGTTGATTATAAAGAAAATCAAGAAACAGCTTATAAAATTGATATTCCTGAATCTGACACAGGCACACCAACCAGATTAAATGAAGGAACTGAGATTATTGAACCTATTTCTTCTTTATTAATTAATGCTTCTTTTGAAAAAGGTGAAAAAATTTATAAAAAATGTGCGTCATGCCATAATTATCAAAAAAATAGCTCTGCAAAAATTGGACCAAATTTATGGGACTTAATTAATCGTCCAAAAGGGACAATGGAGGGATTTTCTTACTCTAAATCTCTTGTAGAGTTTGGTGGTAAATGGACTTACGAAGAATTAGCCAATTTTCTTTATAAACCTAAAAATTATATAAATGGAACAAAAATGAATTTTGCTGGTTTAAAAAATGTGAATGATCGGGCAAACCTTATTTTTTGGTTGCGCCAACAATCAGATAACCCAGTTCCTTTACCTGAATAATCTCTTTATAAAATTATAATGCTTCATGATAATCAACTAGAAGAATTTATTTCTTTTGCAAATTTTTTAGCAGATGAATCTGCTAAAGTTATTTTAAAATTTTTTCGTCATACTTTTACATCTGTAAATAAAGAGGATGATACTCCTGTAACAATTGCAGATAAAAATTCTGAATTAATAATTCGTGATCTGATTAATAAAAATTATCCAAGGCATGGTATTCTAGGAGAAGAATTTGAAGGAATTAATCTTGATTCTGAATTTACTTGGGTAATAGATCCTATTGATGGCACAAGAAGTTTTATCGCAGGACATAAAGATTTTGGGACGCTTATTGCCCTTTTATATAAAAAAAAACCTGTGCTAGGAATAATCAATTGCCCTGCTCACAAAGAAAGATGGGTTGGTATAGAAAATCACATAACAACACTTAATGGAAAAAATATTCAAACTTCCAAAAAAAAATCAATCGAAGATTGCTATACAATTACTACTGGTCTTTATTTTGAAAATAAAACATTTAGAAATAGTTTTAATAATATTATTAATAAATCAAAATATTATATATTTGGAGGAGATTGTTATATGTATGGTATGCTTTCTTCAGGATTAGTGGACATAGTTGTAGAAGACACTCTTCAAGTACATGACTATATGGCTTTAATCCCAGTAGTTCAAGGCGCTGGAGGAGTAATCACTGACAAATATAACAAACCAATTACACTAAACTCAGATGGCAGTGTAGTAGCTACAGCTAATTCTCTTATACACAAACAAGCAATAAATTTGATTAATTTACAATAACTAAAATTTATGAAAAAGTTTATATTATTTATAATGAATAAAATTTTTTTTATAAAATTATATATTTTTTTTATTTTATTGATTGTCACTCCTAGTATTGCTGAAATAAACATATCCCATGCAATAGCAATGCATGGAGAGCCTAAATATAAGAGTGATTTTGAACATGTTGATTATGTGAATCCTAATGCTTATAGAGGTGGGAAAGTAATTTTTAGTTCTATAGGCTCATATGATACTTTCAATCCTTTTACTTTAAAAGGTACTGCTGCTTCTGGTATTGGAAATTTATTTGAAACATTAACGACTTCGTCAAGTGATGAGGCTTTCACAGAATACGGATTACTCGCTGAAACTATTGAATGGCCAGATGACCGATCTTGGGTAGCTTTTAATTTGCGCAAAGATGCAAAATGGCATGATGGGAAAAGGGTAACTCCAGAAGATGTAATTTGGACTTTTAATACTCTTATGGAAAAAGGGCATCCTTTTTATAAATATTATTACGGAGATGTAGAGGAGGTTATAAAAGAAGGTGATTTAAAAGTACGCTTTAACTTTAAAGGAAATACAAATTTAGAACTACCTCTGATTGTAGGACAATTGCCTATTTTACCTAAACATTATTGGGAAAATATAAATTTTGAAGAAACTACACTTAAAATACCTTTGGGAAGTGGACCATATAAAATTAATTCTTTTGATGCAGGAAGATCCATTACTTATGAAATAGACATGAATTACTGGGGATTCAATATTCCCATTAAAAAAGGAACTGAGAATTTTGGATTAATAAAATATGAATATTATAAAGATAGAGGAATTGAACGTGAAGCATTTAAATCCGGTGAAATTGATTTCTTTTCAGAAAACACTTCAAAAGACTGGGCCACTAGTTATGACATTCCCGCAGTTCAAAAAGGATTAATAATTAAAGAGAGTATTGGGCATGAAAATCCTCAAGGCATGCAAGCTTTTGCTTTTAATATACGTAAAGAATTTTTTAAAAATAAAAAAGTGCGTGAAGCTTTATCATATGCTTTTGATTTTGAATGGACAAACACAAATCTTTTTTATGGTGCATACAAAAGAACAAATAGTTTTTTTGAAAACTCTGAATTAGCATCTTCAGGAATTCCAGAGAATAAAGAGTTAGATCTTTTACAAAACTTAGGAAATAATAATGATGATTTTCTCCCTCCAAAAGTTTATTCAATGGAATTTAATCCACCTAAAACTGATGGTTCAGGATTTATTAGGAAAGAATTATCTAAAGCAACTTCTTTACTTAATGAAGCGGGATGGGAATTAATTAATGGTATGCTAACTAATAAAGAATCAGGAAAAAATTTTGAATTTGAAATACTTTTAGTATCTCCAGCTTTTGAAAGAATTGTAATGCCATTTAAGGATAACTTAGAAAAATTAGGCATATCTGTTACTGTTAGAACAATTGACAGTTCTCAATATCAACAAAGATTAGAAACTTTTGATTTTGATATGATTGTCTCCTCATTCCGACAAAGTTTGTCACCAGGAAATGAACAAAGAAATTTTTGGGGCTCAGATGCTGCTGATACAAATGGATCTAGGAATATTATTGGAATAAAAAATCCTGTCATTGATTTACTAATTTCAAAAGTTATTTCAGCAAAAAATAGAGAAGATTTAATTATCACTACTAGGGCCTTAGATCGTGTACTACTTTGGAATCATTATGTGATTCCTCAGTGGCATATATCTTCTTACAGAACTCTTTATTGGGATATATTTGATAAACCCAAAGTTCGGCCAAAATATTCACTTGGGACAAATACTTGGTGGATAGATACAACTAAAGCTTCAACGATAGACAAAAGAAAAAAATCTATTCAATAGTTAATTTATTAAACATTATTTATTCATAATTAATGTTATAATTACACATATATGACCGCATACATTTTTAGACGGTTACTACTTGTAATTCCAACATTATTCGGCATCATGCTTATAAATTTTGCCGTAATACAAATAGTTCCAGGCGGACCAGTCGAACAAATGATTGCACAAATGACAGGAACAGCTGTTGAATCAACTGCCAGATTTTCGGGTGAAGGAGAAGGTGAAAATCTTAATTTTGATTCAAGTGATAAATCAAATTTTGATTCTAAATATCGTGGAGCCCAAGGTTTAGATCCAGATATTATTAAGGAAATTGAAGAAATGTACGGTATGAACAGACCGGCCCATATTCGTTTTTTTTCTATGATGAAAGATTATTTGACATTTAATTTTGGAGAAAGTTTTTTTCGTGATCAAAAAGTAATTAATTTAGTATTAGATAAAATGCCAGTTTCAATTTCTCTAGGCATTTGGACAACCTTGTTAGTTTATCTAATTTCAATACCTTTGGGAATAAGAAAAGCAATTCATGATGGTAGTCGTTTTGATATAACTTCTAGCAGTATTATTACAATTGGCTATGCTATTCCAAATTTTTTATTCGCTGTTATTTTAATTGTTTTTTTTGCCGGAGGGAGATATTATGATTTTTTTCCTTTACGTGGTCTTGTTTCAGATAATTTTGATGAATTAAATTTTTTTTTAAAAATAAAAGACTATTTCTGGCATTTGACTTTACCTTTATTGGCAATGATAGTAAGTGGTTTTGCTGGTCTAACTTTTTTAACAAAAAATTCTTTTTTAGATCAAATTAATCAGCAATATGTCATGACTGCTAGGGCGAAAGGCCTTACTGAAAAAAAAGTATTATATGGACATGTTTTTCGCAATGCTATGCTAATTGTCATAGCTGGATTTCCTTCAGCTTTTATTGGAATTCTTTTTTCTAGTTCTCTTTTTATAGAAGTTATTTTTTCACTCGATGGATTAGGTTTGCTAGGATTTGAAGCTGCTTTGTCAAGAGATTACCCTGTAATTTTTGCAACTTTGTATTTTTTTTCATTATTAGGACTGGTTATGGGAATTATAGGAGATATAATGTATTCAATTATAGATCCTCGAATAGATTTTGAATCTAGAGATGTGCAATGATTATATTGTCTCCTCTTAATATAAGACGTTTTCAAAATTTTAAATCAAATAAGCGTGGTTGGTACTCTTTTTGGATTTTTACTTTTTTATTTTTTGTATCAGTTTTTTCTGATTTTATAGCTAATGATAAACCTCTATTAGTTAAATTCAAAGATAGCTACTACTTTCCTATTTTAGAATCATACCCTGAAACAACATATGGAGGATATTTTGAAACGGAAGCTGATTACCGAGACCCTTATGTAAAAGATTTAATAAAGAACAATGGTTGGTCAATATGGCCAATAATACCCTACTCGTATGATACAATAATTCGTGATCTTGACTTGCCTGCTCCTGCACCTCCATCTAAAAAAAATTGGCTTGGAACAGATGATCAAGCAAGAGATGTGCTAGCAAGACTTATCTATGGTTTTCGTATTTCAATATTATTTGGCTTTATTCTGACCTTTTTTTCAATGATAATTGGTGTGTCCGCAGGGGCTATTCAAGGATATTTTGGAGGTAAAATTGATTTATTTTTTCAGCGCTTTATGGAAGTTTGGTCTGCTATCCCAACTTTATATGTGCTTATTATTTTAGCAAGCATAGTTCAGCCAAATTTTTGGTGGCTTTTAGGTATATTGCTTTTATTTAGTTGGATGGGGTATGTTGGTGTTGTTCGAGCTGAATTTTTAAGAGCTAGAAATTTTGATTATGTTAGAGCCGCTCAAGCACTTGGGGTATCAAATTATACGATTATGCTTAGACATCTATTGCCCAATGCTACTGTTGCCACGATTACTTTTCTTCCTTTTAGTCTAAGTGCTTCAGTTACAGCTTTATCTGGTTTAGATTTTTTAGGATTTGGTTTACCTCCAGGATCTGCTTCACTTGGAGAAATGGTTAATCAAGGTAGAAATAATTTGCAAGCACCTTGGTTGGGTTTAACCAGTTTTTTTACATTAGCTTTAATGCTTGGTCTTCTTGTATTTGTTGGTGAAGCAATTCGTGATGCTTTAGATCCAAGAAAGACTTTTACTTCATAATATGAAAACACTAGTTGAAATTAAAAATTTAAGTGTTGGTTTTTTTTCTCAAAAAAGTTCTTCAAACGTTGTAAATTCTATTTCATTTAATATTTGGAAAGGTAAAACAATTGCTCTAGTAGGAGAATCTGGTTCTGGGAAAACAGTAACTGCATTAAGTATATTAAAATTATTGCCATACCCATCTGCATTTCATGATTCAGGAGAAATAATTTTTCAAAATCAAAATCTCCTTTCATTAAATCAAAATAAAATTCAAAAAATTAGAGGAAAAAATATTTCCGCTATATTTCAAGAGCCTATGACTAGTTTAAATCCTTTGCATACAGTTGAAAAACAAATTAATGAAATTATAATGCTACATTCTCCATTAAGTTATTTAAATGCAACTAAAAAAACTGTTGAATTATTAAAACAAGTAGGTCTTTATGAAATTTCGAAAAGAATACATTCATATCCTCATGAGTTATCTGGTGGACAACGTCAGCGTGTTATGATTGCCATGAGTATTGCTAATAATCCAGATTTATTAATTGCTGATGAACCCACAACTGCACTTGATGTAACCGTACAATTACAAATACTTGATTTACTTAAAAATATTCAAAAAAAAATTGGTATGTCAATTTTATTTATAAGTCATGACTTAGCTGTAGTTAAAAAAATTGCTGATTATATTTGTATAATGAAAGATGGTTTAATCGTAGAACAAAATACAACTGAAAAAATTTTTACTGAACCTAAGCATCATTACACCAAAGAGTTAATTTCTTCTCAAACAAAAAAGAAAATATTTTCATTAAACTCTTCTCCATCAATTTTAAAAGTAGATAATTTAAAGGTATGGTATCCAGTCAAAAAAGGCCTACTCAAACGAGTAACAGACCATGTTAAAGCTGTTGATTCTATAAGTTTTAAATTGAATGAAAAAAAAACAATTGGAATTGTTGGGGAATCCGGATCAGGAAAAACTTCTTTAGTTTTAGCATTATTAAAATTAATTTCATCAGAAGGTAGGGTTTTTTTTGACGGTGAATACTTAGATAAAATAAATAAAAAAACATTAAGATTTTTTAGAAAAAAAATGCAAATCGTTTTTCAGGATCCTTTTAGTTCATTAAGCCCAAGAATGACTATTGAACAAATAATACAAGAGGGACTTAACATTCATGAGAAAAATATCACAAACCAAGAAAAAATTAATAAAATAAAAACTGTAACAAAAGAAGTAGGTTTAAATTTTGAACAAATTCGCAACCGTTATCCGCATGAATTTTCTGGAGGACAAAGACAAAGAATTTCAATTGCAAGAGCTCTGATATTAAAGCCAAAATTATTAATCTTAGATGAGCCTACCTCAGCTTTAGATGTGAGTATTCAAACTCAGATATTAAACTTGTTAAATGATTTGCAAAACAAATATAATCTTAGCTATATTTTTATTAGTCATGATATGAAGGTTATCAAAGCTGTTTCTGATTACATCATAGTATTAAAAAATGGAAAAATAGTTGAAGAAGGGGAATCTGAGTTAGTATTTAATAATCCAAAAGAAAATTATACTAAAAATTTATTACAAGCTATTGTTTGAAAAAAAAAAAATTTTAGGAAAACAAGTAGCTTAATTAGTTACAAAATTAAAGCAAGGAAAGTATATTGCTGTCCCCTTCTGCAAAATCATATTTATGAAAATCTTTTTTTTCTACCCAAGCAAAATTTTCATGCTCATTAAGTTTCATATTACCGCTATGTTTTGTACATAAATAATAATGTAAAATTACATCTATTTTATCATCTTGGTATTTTTCGTAAGTAATTTTGTCATGCTTTCTAATTAAAATATTTAACTCTTCTTTTATTTCTCTAATCAAAGCTTCTTCAAAGGTTTCATTAGAATTGACTTTTCCGCCAGGAAATTCCCATTTTAATCCAAGGTGTTTTTTTCTATTCCGTTGAACAATTAAATATAAGTTATCTTTTTTAATTATTGCTGCAACAACGTTAGTAGGATTCATAAATTATTTATTTTTTTTTAGTAATGTTTTTGTCTTTTGTAAGTTTTTCCAAATCTTGATTTATAGCTTTGTTGAATCAATTAAAATCTTTTCTTATTTTAGGTACTATATTCTTGATTGTTAATTTCAACAAATTATCAATTATTTTATTATTAATTTTTTTTTATTTTCAATTACTTCTCAAAATCAACCGTGAGTAATGCCAGTTAAAAACAAAAAAATTGTCAAACAATTGTAAAAAATTATTCAGGCTTCTCCCTCACCCCTTTGACCACAAAAGAAACCCAAACCAAAATTGTTCGTGGAAAAAGTAATCGAAGTACCTTTAGGAAAATAAAAAAGATCTCCTGCTTTGGCTGAAACTTTTTGTCCTGTTTCATCTTCAATTATAAAACTTCCTTCAACAATAAATTTCATTTCATGATAAGTGTATGTGTACTTAAGTGATTCACCAGCTTTTAGCCGAAACAATCCACTTGTAATTGGCTTTTCTAAATCTTCTGAAACCGAAAAATCTTTTAGAAAAGCTTGCACATTATCAATTTCCATTGATGGTAGTTCTTGAGTCTTAATTTGTTCATAAAATTTAAAAGCCATCCTTAATTCCTTTCTTAAAAATTAATTTATACTTACCTTGTTTAATTATTAACAACTACTCTACCACTAACTAAGGGGTAAGTTTAAGAATTATTTATTGTTATAGGGAGTAAACTTTGGAAACAGCATTGGTACATTTTTTTTATAGTTTTCATAGTCAGCTCCAAATCGTTTAATAAGTTCTTTTTCTTCAATAATTTTAAAATAAATTATATTTCCTGCAAAAAATACTATGGCCCATAGCAACAATATTATTGAAGTAAAAAGAGCTGATTCAAACAAAATTAAATCCACAACTCCAAGTATCATTGGATTACGAACATAGCGGTAAGGACCACTAATAATAAGATTACTAACTGGGCGCCAGGGACCAGGGGTACCATCACCTCCTTTATTATAAAAAGTTCGTACTGACCAAATTGCCAAAAATAAACCTAATGCTAAAAAAAACATAGCAATATAAAAAAGAAGGTTATGAGGACTAACTAAATTATAGGAATAAGAATTTCTGGTAAACAAAAAAAGTAGCAAAGGAATGGTGACAAGAACATTCCCGGGTAAAATTAAAACGACTTTAAAATACTCTTTTCTTTTCATCATAAAAAATAAAGATTAAAGTTTTCATTAAAATCATTATACCACCAACAATAATAATAGTGAAATTCAATGAAATTAATTAAAAAAAATTCTGGGCCTTTATTAGTTTTTTTAGGTGCTTTTTGTCTAAGTTTTGGTGGTTTAATTATTAAATCAATTGAAGATGCTAACCTATGGCAAATTCTTTTTTGGAGACAAACTTTTTTTGCTATTATTGTCGCTTTATATTTGTTTATCATTTACAAAAAAAAATTTTTTATATCATTTTATAATGCCGGTCTTTCAGGTTTTATAGCTGGATTTACTTTATCCATTGGCTTTGCAGCCTATGTATTTTCTATGTATTATACGACTGTAGCAAATACGAATTTTATAATCACAACAGAGACAATTTTTTTAGCAATATTTGGATATTTTTTTTTAAAAGAAAAAATAAATTTTATAACTTTTATTTCAATTATTGTTGGCATGTCAGGAGTTTTGTTGATAGTTGGAAGCTCCTTGTCTATTCAATCTAACGAACAATTGATTGGAAATATCGTGGCATTTTTAACGCCAATCTCTTTTGTAATATTAGTTATAATAATAAGAAAATCACCAAATGTTGACATGGTTCCAGCCCAATTTATAGCTGGAGTTTTTACTGCTATTATTGGTTATTTTATTGCTGGTAAATTATCAATTTCTCCACATGATCTTTTTTTAGCTTTAATAGCTGGTTTTTTTCAAATTGGATTTGGATTTATTTTAATTACTATTGGATCACAAACAACGCCTTCTGCGGTGGTTGGCGTTTTAATGTTAACTGAAGCGGTGTTTGGACCATTATGGGCTTGGCTATTTATAAATGAGACGCCACCAATGAGTGTACTAATAGGTGGTGGTATTATTATTTTTTCAATTTTGATGCAGTCATTTTACGGTAAAAAAATTATATAACTTTATTATAATCAACAAAATTAAATGCTAAAAAATATTAAATTTAATATAATAAGCAGATAGAGTTGCCTTATGGTTTCCAAGTTTTTTAATCGAAGACAGTTTATCTCTTATATTTTATCTGTTCCATTATTAGTAAATATACCTAAGTTTTCATTAGCTTCAAATCCAGATGTTATTGTTATAGGAGCTGGAGCTTCAGGATTGGCAGCTACTGAATATCTTTTGCAAAAAGGTAAATCTGTTATTTGCATAGAAGCAAACAATCGTATCGGTGGTCGTTGTTATACTGATAATGATTTTTTTGGTGTTCCTTACGACGTAGGTGCTCACTGGATTACAAATAATAAAACTAATCCATATGTTAATTATTGGAGAGATAATAAAATTGAAGAATTTAATCTGTATGAAGAAAAAGAACAAGAAACTGTCTACGACGGAAAGAAAAGACTAATATCTCCAGAAGATAAACCCTTATGGGACCAATATTATTCCATTATTGAAAATATTGGCAATTCAAGTAATAGAGATATTTCGCCATCAGAAGTTATCTCAAATAAATCTTCTGAATGGTATGACACTGCTCATCTGATAATAGGTCCTTATGATATGGCAAAAGACTTTAATCATTTTTCATGTATGGATTGGTGGAATTATTTAGAACCTGAAACTAAAAGTTGGTTTTGCAATGAAGGATATGGTTCTCTTGTTAAGTATAGATGGAGAAATATTCCAGTACAGTTTAACACTGCTGCTCAAAAAATAAAATGGGATGGTCAGGGTGTACAAGTTGAAACAAACAAAGGAACTATTTCTTCTCAAGCTTGTATACTTACTGTGTCCACAGGTGTTTTAGCCTCAGGTAAAATCAAATTTATACCTATGTTAGCACAAGAAAAATATGATTCATTTTCAGGTATTAGTATGGGTGTTTATAATCATATTGCACTTCAATTTAAAAAAAATTTTTTTCCACACAATAAAGATGGTTATATTTATTATAAATTAAATAATCAAAAAAAATCTTACCCCAGAGGTGTTGCCGGTCTTACTAATGTAAGTGGTAGTAATTTATCTTACTTTGATTCAGGTGGAGAGTTTGCCCGTGAACTTGAAAATGCTGGTGAAAAAGTAGCAATAGATTTTGTTCTCGATGAGCTTAAATCAATATTTGGATCAAAGATAGAAAAGTATTTAATTAAAGCACATGCTACTAGTTGGGCTTCCAATCCTTTTACGCTAGGTTCATATGCTTCAGCTGAACCAGGGTCATTTTATTTACGAAAAATTTTAAGGCAATCTATTGGTGATAGAATTTTCACTGCTGGTGAAGCCACAGCTGTGGAATGGGCAACAGTAGCTGGTGCAACTAGATCAGGTTTAAGAGCGGCAAAAGAAGTTATTAAAATTCTCTAAATTTTAATTAATATCATTATCCTAACAACAACCAAGAGGAAAATTAATTAGTTTTTGTTAAGAAGTTTGATTAATAGAAGTGCATACTCTCTAGCATCTTCAATTGCTTTATGCGAATGTTTTGTATTATCATGCAATTCTTTGGGGTAATTGTCACGATCTATCTCTGTATACTCCTTGTTTAGTACAGCTTTTGCAAAGGTTTTAATATCAAAAGCACTCTGTCCTTTACTATCAAAGAATGGGCGAGTGAATGGAGGTTCTTCCAATCGATCTGCTAAAAAAGTTTGTATGTACCAGTTCACCCACATAAAATCTAACGGAGCTGGATGGGCAGCCATGACACGGGGTTTTGGAAGGGTAAGAAGCCAATCTCCAAATTTGTTCATAGCTTCTTTAGCAGGAATTTGATTTTGCTTAGCATATTTCAAAGCTTCAGAAGCATGGGATACAAACCATTTCATTGTTATAGGATGAGGTTTAGCGTTCTTTAATGGAAGAAAATTTATTTCAAATTCCCCAAGTTGTTTACCTTCTTTATTAACTGCGACTGCTCCTAAACTAAGCATAGAATGTGGTCCTGGGATCGGACCGTCTGCTTCTATGTCACAAACCACATAAGTTATCATAGAAAACTACTATCACCAACCGCAAGGAATGTTGAGGATTAGTTACTTGTTTTTAGAGATTAGTTTACTACAAAAAGAAAATTAACCATCCAGATAAAAAGAAAAATAACAGCAAATAGCCATGAGTTAATTTTAATATAGTTATAAATTATCTTATCTAACCCAAATACAATTAAAGTTCCGACAACAACAGTAAAGACCGAAAGCAGTATAAGAAATACTTTTATCGTTATCATAAGCCTTTCCTATCACGATACCTAAGAACTATAAATACTATGAATTTATCTCTCAATTAAAAAAACAAAGTTTATGGGAGTTGATGAAAGTAAAAAAATTAATTTAAAATAAAATATTTTATGATCTTTGTTTTATTTCTTCTAAAATATCTTTGGTTTTTCTAATTCTACAATATCCCTTGACTCCTTTTAAGGAATTATCATGTCGTTCTTGTGTGTGAGTAGCACAAGCATCTTCGATCAAAGTTATTAAAAATCCTTTATCACAACCATCTCTTACCGCTGTTTCAACACACTGATCTGTTACAATACCAAAAATCATTAAATATTGAATTGAAAGATTTCTTAATACATATTCTATATTAGTTGAATTAAATACACTTGATGATGTTTTTGGGATAACTATCTCATTATCAAGCGGCTTTATTTCATCAATTACTTCAGCCCCTTCAGAATTTTTTGGACAAAAAATTCCAGAAATCTTATAATCAATTCCTCTATCTCTTCCATCTTTGGTATATGATTCAATCACAGTAAAAATTACCTCAATTTTATTTTGTCTACATTTCTCAATTATTTTTTTTCCATTTGGCAAGACGACATTTTGAATTCTATCCCACATGTAATTGTCCTGAGGTTTTTCTCTTATGAGTCCAGGATTATATTCTCCTTTTTGCAAATCGATAATTAAGAGAGCTGTATTATTTATATCTATCTTTTGTTCACGAAAATTTACATCACCTTTTATAGGTATGGATGAAATATCTTCTTTATTAATCATAGATGATTTTTTTCTTGATAGTATTTTGATATTCTATTTGATGGCTTAAGACAATATTTTAGTGATTCATTTTTAAAATTTTTTTTTAAAATTTTAGTAATTAAATTTGACCAATAATTTATTGAGTGATTATTTATCAATAAATCTTGGCGAATTTCTATTAAAACATTAGGCAATCCATAAGTTTCAGAAAAATATGGTATTGTAAAATCACCACTTAAATCAAGTTTATAAGGTTGATTAATTCCTAATGTGATTTTTTTATATTTTTTGATTTCTTTAATGAATAGAGAAGAAAGTCTTTGATCTGATCTTTGTAAAATACCCATATGCCATTTCCTTGTTTTTCCTAAATATACAGGTGTAAAAGAATGGATCGATATTAAACTTGGAATAATATTTTTTTTTAAACTATCTTTAATAAATTTATTTATTTGGTTATGATATGGAAAATGATATCTTTTGTAACGAAGAATTTTTTCTTCCTGAGAAAGATTAAAATTTCCTGGGATTTTAATATCTTCACTTTTTTTTAAAAACGCTCCTTTAGATTTAAGAGATCTATTACAATCAATCAATAATCGAGAATATCCAGAATGAATTAAAGTACTATTAATATTCTTTGATATTTTTTTAGCAACTTTTAAAGCTCCTATATCCCAACCAATATGCTTTTTTAAATTATTATTTGTAAGACCAAGTTTATTGTATCTTTTTGGAATATTATAAGAAGCATGATCACATAAAATAATAAAATTATTAAATTTTTTTTGGTTAATAATTTTGTATGGTGTGTAATGAATAGCCATTTAGATTTAAAATAAATAAAAAATAATCAATTTTATTTAAAAAACTTCAAAATATTTATCTCTCTCCCAAAGATGTACAGCTGTTTCAAATTGACGTAATTCTGTTTCTTTAATTTTAATAAACTCATCAAATATAATTTTACCAAGATATTCTCTTAATAGATTGTTTTTTTTGAGATAAGATAGTGATTCATTAAGAGTTCTAGGCAAAACTTTTAACTTACTTTTTTTGCTTACATCTGAAAACTGTCCTGCATCGTCTACTATTGGTTGTTCTAGTGGCAATTTATTTTTAATTCCTTCTAATCCTGAAGCTAGAACGGTATTTATATAAATATATGGATTATTTATATTATCGCCATGTCGTAATTCTATATGTTTTCTATCTCCTTTACCTGGTATCCTGATAAGTGTTGACCGATTTTCACTACCCCAACATATATGTGCGGGAGACCATGAACCTGGAAGTATTCTTTTGTAAGAATTTATAGATGCACAACCAGTTGCTGTAAGGGAATGAGCATTTTTTAGTAATCCTGCAACAAAATTTGAGCCAACTTCGGATAAGGGAAAATCATCATTATCAGAACAACTAATTTCATTATTATTTCCATCCCAAAGACTTAAATGAATATGCAATCCATTGCCAGGAAGATGATCATATGGTTTAGGCATAAATGTTGCAAAATAACCATGTTCCCTCATTATGGTTTTTACAAAATCTTTAAAATTTAAATAATTATCTATAGATGTAATCACTTCATCATATTTCCAAGTGGCTTCATATTGACCCGGGCCATATTCTTTTCCAACTTGTTCAATATTAATATTACATCCCTGAAATGATTCATAAAGATCTTGCCATACCGGATATATTTTATCCATACCAGATATGGTAAACATGCCATCAAAACTGAAAGGATCAAATTTATCTTCATTTTTTTTATATATTGAAAATTCAGGCTCTAAACTTATCTTGATTTTTATATCTAGTTCATCGTATTTATTAAGAATTTTCTGTAATTGATTTCTTGGGCAGCCAGGCCAATTATTACCTGATTCATCCAACATATTAGAAAAAAAACGTGCAATACCTGGTCTGTGTTTTAAAAAAGTATAACTATTAAAATCAGGATTAGCTAAAAAATCACCAGTGTTAGCAAGGAATGTGGCCTCTTCTGCAAAATGATCGTCCAATCCAAAACTAAGATTTGCTTTAGCAAAAACAACTCCTTTTAAAATTACTGATTTAATTTTAGAAATTGGAATTATTTTGCCACATAGTCGCCCACTATAATCAACATAACAAATTTGAATTTGATTAATATTATCTTTCTTAAGTTGGGATTCAAGATTTGATAAGGAGGTCATATTCATTTATCAAAAAAAGATTTAACTTCACCTAAATTAACAACATGACAATAAATCATATTAATAATCTCTAATTCATGATTATGTAATTCTTCAGTAGCTGCTGCACAACAATCCTCAACAACAACTACATTAAAACTTTCATCAACTAAACTTCTGACTGATGAAGAAACACATTGATCAGTAAAAATACCTGTACAAATAACGTTTTTAATACCCATATTATGTAGTATCAATCTTAAATTTGTCCCTGTTAAAGCACTATCAGTTGTTTTCATCATTACTATATCTTCTGATTCTGGTTTTAATTCGTCTACAATTTGACCATTAGGTACTTCTTTAGGAAGTAATAAATAATTAAAACCTGGTTTTTTTTGACTCAAAGAACGATCAAGACCACTTTCTTTATGGCAAGCAATTCTTGCAAAAATATTTTCAACATTTTTATTTCTTAAAAAAGAAATAAGATTTTTTATATTTGGTATTACTATATCATTCATTCTATTAAAAAAAGGTTGCCATTCAGCATTTTCTTCAGGACTTGGTTTTGGCTCTAGATATGTTTTTTGGACATCTATTATTAAGTGGGCAGTTTCTTCAGGTTTTAAAAAAATATCATCAGGGTCTTCCGCATACTTATAATAAAAACTTCTATGACGTTTTTTCCAATTCATATTGCTATTATTCCTTTTTAATTATTTTATTTATTGTATCTCCTATTTCTTTAAATGGAAATAATCCTTTTGGTTTAGTGATTAAAAAAATTATTATAGTAATTGATAATACAATTTCTGTTAAGCCAATAAATTCAAAAGTTATGACATCGCTAAATTTAATGACTTTTTCAGTCCAGCGTAAAAACTCATAACCAATTGTAACTAACAAGGCTCCTGCTATTGCTCCTGTTACAGTAAATGATCCTCCAATAATGATCATCGAAATAACTAAAAAAGTTTCCTTTAAATAAAAGGATTTTGGAGAAAATGATGTAATAAAGTGACCCCACAAGCCTCCAGCTATACCTGCTAAAAAAGCGCTTGCTATAATTGCAAACCATCTTAAATATACAATATTTGCACCAATTGACTCTGCAGCAATATCATTATCACGCGAAGCCCTTAGCAATAATCCAAATTTAGAATTTTTATAAATAAATGCAAAGATTACAGTTAGAAAAGAGAATATTAATGCTATTTCTAAAGTGGTAGCTTTAGGTAAGCCAAAGAAAGTTCTAGGGCCATTGGTTACTGCGCTCCACCCTACAACTATAGAGTGTATAACCATTAATAATGCAAATGATGAAATTACTGCAGCTGCATCATTAAGCCTCATTAAAGGCAAAGTTAATATAGCAGCAATAATTGCAGTAAAAATACCTCCAATCAAAATTGATAATATTGGATCAAAAGCAACATTTTCGAAAATAGGGTAAAGGTCTCTTAGTACAAAACCTTTCATTTTTATAGGCATTGATAAGAGTCCTGAACTGTAAGCACCAATACTCATAAAGCCTATATGTGCAAATGAGAGTATGCCAGAATTACCCATAAATACCTGCAAACCCACAACCAAAATTATGTAAATAAAAAGATTTGTAACAGTTCTTTCAAAAATAGCAGAACCAACAAAAAAATTAACAAAGTAAATTATAATAAATAATATTAAAAAAAATAAAATACTAAAGGTGTTTTCATTATTAATTATCTTCATTATGTCCTAATCCCCGTTGCCGGTCCTTTAACTAGACCTTGAGGTCTAATTAAAAGAATTAAAATTACTATAGAGAATGTAAAAACATCCCTAAATTTAAGAATGTCTTGGGGTAACAAATAATTAAAGCTCATATCTATAAAGGCTAAAATAAAACCTCCCAAAACTGCACCATGTACACTTCTCATACCCCCTATAACTGTAGCTATAAATGCTATTAGCAATGGCTCTAAACCAACTCCAGGAAATACATTTGCAATCTTGCTCATCCAAAGCGTTCCTGCAATTCCAGCAAGTAAACCACTCATTGCAAAAGCCGATGTTATCACTAAGTTAGCTGGAATACCTAACATTCTTGTCATATTAAAATTTGTTGCTGCTGCTCTCATAGCTAAACCAAGAGTTGATCTTTTCATAAATTGATAAAAAATAATTAAACAAAGAAAAGTTACAAAAATTGAAATGAGATTTCGAACTGGAGTAATAACTCCTAGGAATTGAACACTATCAGATAAAAAACTTGGCATTGGTACATTTTTTGGTTTGGCTGAAATTAAAAGGAGAGCAGCGTTTTGTAACAAGGTAGCAAAAGCAAAAGAAGTAATTAAAACAGCCGTAACTGATTTTTCTCTAACTGGTCTGAAAGCAACGTAATCTGTAAAAATTGAAAATACAATTGACATCACAATGGCTGTACCAGCCATAAAAAACCAAGGGAAAGGGCTCCCCTTTAGAAGAAAAATTGAATAACCTATGACTAAGACTAACTCACCATAAGCAAAATTTACAAGTTTTAAAATGCCATATACTAAAACCAATCCAAGAGCAAAAAGAGCATAGAGACTCCCTAAACTCAATACATCAACTATATATTGTAAAAACATTTTTATTCACCAAAATATATTTTTTTAAAATCTGTCTTTTCTTTTAAATCTGACGCTTTTCCAGAGGAAACTATTTCACCTAATCGTAAAAAATATACTCTATCTGCTATAGATAAGGCTTTCATTGCATGTTGTTCAACTAATAATATTGTTAAATTTGTATTTTTTTTTAATTGTTCAATATGTTCATATATTTTTTCAACAATTGTTGGTGCTAAACCCAAAGAAGGTTCATCTAATAGCAATATTTTAGGTTTGGACATAAGCGCCCTTCCAATAGCTAACATCTGTTGTTCACCACCAGATAAGGTGCCAGCAACTTGAGAATTTCTTTCAGATAAAATAGGAAAAAGATTGTAAACTTCTTCTATCGTATCTTGTAAAATATTGTTTTTTTTACGATTTATATAACCTCCTAATACGAGATTTTCTTTAACTGAAAGATCGGGAAAAATATCTCTATTTTCAGGTACTGTAGCTATGCCTAGAGTAAGTATTTTCTCAGGAGAAAATTTAGTAATATCTTTTCCTGAAAATTCTACTTTTCCCAAAAGTTTATTTGCAACACCAGCAATAGATAAAAGAGTTGAAGATTTACCTGCTCCATTAGCTCCAAGCAAAACTACAGTTTCTCCTTGGTTAACAAACAAATCAACTTTTTTCACTGCTATTACTGGTCCATAATTAACCTGCAAATTATTAATTTCAAGCATTCTCATTTTTAAATCCTTCTCCAAGGTATGCTTTAACAACATCAGGATGTGTCTTTACTTGATCAACCAAACCTTCTGCAATTGTTTTACCAGAATCTAATACATGCAATCTATCACAGAGTTTCATGATTAATGACATATCGTGATCTATAATCAGTATACCTAAATTAAATTTGTTTGGAATTTCTCTCAACATTGTTAAAAGTATTTCTGATTCGTCATCATTCATACCTGCAGCGGGTTCATCCAAAAGTAAAAAGTCTGGATCTGTAGCCATAGCTCTCGCAATTTCAACTCTTCTTCTATCTCCATAATTCAGAGTATTAGCAAGAACATGTTTGATTCTATCTAGGTTAAGATAACTAATGATTTCATCACAAAATTTAATTTTATCTGAATAATTCATATTGCTAACTAGTGAAGCTGACTTAATATTTTCAAAAACATTCAATGAGTCAAAAGTTCTAACAATTTGAAAGGATCTTGCTAATCCATTTTTAACTCTATGTTGAGGAGTAAATTCCGTAATATCAAGATTGTCTTTGAAAATATTACCTTTAGTAGGTTTTAATTGCCCACCAATTGTATTTAATAAAGTAGTTTTGCCCGAACCATTTGGTCCTATTAAGCCTAAAATTTCTTTTGTTTTTACAGATAATGAAACTTGATCAAGAGCCCTTAAGCCAACAAAATCAACAGTTATTTTTTCACAGGATAATTTCATAAAAAAATTTTAAAAAAAAAGAGGGAAAATAATTTTCCCTCTTTAAAAAGTAAATTTATAATTAAGGTGCTGGAGGATTTTCCGGATTTCTCCAACCTAAAAATGATGGATTGCCTTCAGTCAAACCAACTAAAGCAGCAGCTTTGTAAGGGTAATGACCATCTGCAGCATTACTATAATCAAGATCTCCTGTTAATAAATTGAATTCATTATCTTCAAGAGCTTTTGCAACAGCAGCACCATCAGTAGTTCCTGCTATTTCAGCTGCTTGAGCAAATAACATCACTGTATCCCATCCAGTTGCAACAAATGCTGTATCAGGAGCTGAACCATGATAATCTGTATACAATTTCACAAATTCCGGCATATCAGGATGTCCTTCTGCTGACCCCATCCAAGTGTGAGTTACAAAATAAACATCAGAACCAAATTTAGTACCTAAAGCTTCCCAAACAGAAGGATCATCATATGAATCTCCTCCAAGTATTGGGGCTGTTATGCCAGCTTCTCTTAATGTTTTAGTGATAAGAGCAATATCTATTCCATAAGAAGAAATAAATATAACATCAGGTTCTTCATCTAAAGCTTTAAGCCTAGCAAGTTGGGCAGAGAAATCATTATCTCCATTTGTGTAAGTATCTTCTAATAATATTTTTCCGCCAATAGCATCAAAATGAACTAAAAAATACTCAGACAAACTTCTGGTATATGCAATGATTTGGTCTGTAACAACATAAGCTGTTTTCCAGCCCTTTTCATTATATGCAAACTCTGCAGCAGTAGCACTCATAGTTGTATTCCACATAGACAGAGTAAATTGTTTATCTCCCAAAGACCAAGAGCTAAAAAGTGGATCAGAGGCACAAAGTGACATGCCAACAATACCAGCATCCTGAGCGGCCATGCTTGCAGGACCTCCAAAATCAAAATCACATGGTGCTATAATAAATTCAGCACCTTGAGCAATAACTTCTAAAGCTGAATTTCCTACAGTCACAGGATCAGATTTACCATCAAGATTTACAAATTTAACCGGTCTACCTAATATACCGCCCTTTTCATCGTTAAGATATTTTACAGCAACTTTGGCACCGTTAATACCAGGCGTATCTAGAGGAGCCTGCATACCTGTTTCACAAGCAGCACCTCCAATCAAAACTTCTTTTGCATAAAGAGTTGTCCAACTAAAAAAAACAATAGTTGAAAAAACAAAAATGCATAATTTGGATAAATTTTTTTTCATAATACCTCCTATAATATGGATAAAAAATTGTATTAATTATGCTAGATGATAAGAACAAAGAAATCTATACTTATTAATATATAAAAACTATGTAAAAATAATTAATATATATCAAATATTTACCATCCTTTATACTTTTCAATAACGCTATCTGGAACTAAGTCGTTGGAAACATCAGTGAAAGCCTGATTAAGGATTTCTAGACCTAATTTAGACTCATTTTCATTCATTATTAGCGGAGGTGTCAATTCTAGTACGTTTGATTCCATACCTACATAAAAAATGATAAGACCCAATTCATATGCTCTGTAAACTATCTTTGCAGTTTCAAGTTTTGCAGCTTTCTTTTCTTTGTGACGATTTTTTACTAATTCAACACCAATAGCTAGTCCTCTGCCGCGAACATCTCCTATTAATTCATGTTGATTGGCTAGTTCTCTAAAACCATCTTGTAAATTTTTACCAACAATATTTGCATTAGAAATTAAATTTTCATTTTCAATTGTTTTTAATACAGTTCTACCAGCAGATACAGACACTGGATTTCCAGAAGCAGTCATAATTGAAAACGCTGGTGCAAAATCCATTATTTCTGAAGGACCAACAACTGCAGATAAAGGCAAACCTCCTCCTAAAGCTTTTCCAAAGGTAATAATATCCGGAGTTAGACCATCATGTTCAAAAGCATGCATTAATCCAGATCGACCAAGACCAACTTTTACTTCATCTACAACAATAAGAATTCCGTGTTCTCTACATTTTTTTTCTAAAGATTTCATAAAACCACTTGGTGGCACAATTACTCCTCCATCTGATTGAATAGGTTCAATAAACACTGCAGCTACTTCTTTAGGTGGACAAGTTGTATTAAATAATTGATCAAGTTTTTTTAAAATATTTTCAGGTGAATTATCTTCAAGCTCTGAGCGATAAGGGTTAGGATAGGTCAAATACACAACACCTTCTCGCTTAGGTGAATGCGTCTGGGAACTATGGCCAGATACTGACATTGAACCAGAAACACCACCATGATAAGCACCATAAAAAGAAATGAATCTTCTACGTCCTGTTGCTGCTTCTAATAAACGAACAACCATATCATTAGCATCAGATCCTGAATGTCCAAACCATACTTTCCGAGGGATATTGCCTGGTACAATGGAAATTAATTCTTCAGCTAAAGCAATTGCTGGCTCTGAAGCATAAGAAAGTAAACTTGCAGAGGCCATGCTTTTTGATGCTTTTTTAATAGCTTCTGTAATAGCTGGATGGCTGTATCCTAATCCTGCAGCTCCCCAAGAACCTGCAAAATCAAGAAGTCGTCTGCCATTTTCTTCTATTATATAGCATCCATCCCCTCCAATTGGTGCAACAGGGAAAAAACGAATTTTTTCTATTTCTGCTATATATTTTGAATCGCGGTTTATAAGATTTTTACTCATTTCTTATTTATTCATTTTATAAAATAAATTTGCAGTATCAACTCAGACAAGATCAAAGCGATCAGAATTCATAACCTTGTTCCAAGCTTCTATAAAATCATTCACAAATTTTTGCTGAGAGTCTTCACAAACATAAAATTCTGATAAAGCTCTGAGTTGAGAATTAGAACCAAAAACAAGATCAACTCTTGAAGCGGTTCTTATTGTTTCACCTGTAGAGCGATCAGTTGCTTCGTAAGAATTACTACCAGTTGGCTTCCATTCTACTCTCATATCAAGTAGCTTGACAAAAAAATCATTGGTTAATTTTCCTGGTGTATCAGTGAATACACTGTGACCATCTGCACTAATACCTAATGCTCGCATACCACCAACAAGAACTGTCATTTCTGGTGCTGTCAATCCAAGTAATTGAGCCTTATCAAGCATCATTTCTTCTGGACTAACTGTAAACTCTGTCTTTTGATAGTTGCGGAAACCATCAGCTTTAGGTTCAAGAACAGCAAATGACTCTACATCAGTATTTTCTTGTGTAGCATCACCACGACCTGGAGAAAATTGAACACTTACACCTGATGCTTGTTCTATTCCAACATTACCTGCAAGTACAATAACATCTGCTACTGAAGCACCCGTATCTTTAGCAATACTTTCTAGTATATTCAATACACGTGCAAGTTGATCAGGTTTATTTACCTCCCAATCTTTTTGAGGAGCAAGACGAATACGTGCACCATTGGCTCCACCACGCATATCAGAACCACGGAATGTTGAAGCGCTTGCCCAAGCAGTTTCAACCATTTCTTGAATATCTAGCCCGGATTCTTTGATTCTTGATTTAACAGTATTCACATCATAGCTAGTACTGCCTTTTGGAATAGGATCTTGCCAAATGAGTTCTTCATCTGGTACCTCAGGACCTATATAACGTGTTCTTGGACCCATATCTCGATGTAAAAGTTTGAACCACGCACGAGCAAATGCATCAGCAAATTCATCTGGATTTTTATGGTATCTTTCTGCAATTGCTCTATAAGCTGGATCTTCTCGCATTGCCATATCTGCAGTTGTCATCATAGTTGGTACACTTATCGAAGAATCTTCTACATCCGGAGCAAGATCTTTTTCTTTAGGATTTATAGCATGCCAAATGTGTGCGCCTGCTGGACTCTTAACAAGCTCCCATTCATAACCCAACAATAAATCAAAATAACCATTATCCCATTGAGTAGGATTAGCTGTCCAAGCGCCTTCGATACCACTTGTAATGGTATCCCTTCCTTTGCCTGAACCATGTGCATTTTTCCAACCAAAACCCATTTCTTCAATTGGAGCTCCTTCTGGTTCAGCGCCAACAAGCCCCGCATCTCCTGCGCCATGTGCTTTGCCAAAAGTATGTCCACCGGCTGTCAGAGCAACTGTTTCTTCGTCGTTCATAGCCATACGACTAAATGTTTCACGAATATCTTTTGCACTTGCAATTGGATCTGGATTGCCATCTGGGCCTTCTGGATTAACATAAATCAAACCCATTTGTACCGCAGCAAGTGGACTTTCAAGATCACGTTTACCAGTATAACGTTTATTACTAAGCCATTCAGTTTCCTTGCCCCAATATATATCCTCTTCTGGTGACCAAATATCTTGACGCCCTCCACTAAAGCCAAAGGTTTTGCCACCCATTGATTCAATAGCAACATTTCCTGCTAAAATTATTAAATCAGCCCAACTAATTTTTTTGCCATACTTTTGTTTAATAGGCCAAAGAAGTCGACGTGCTTTATCCAGGTTACCATTGTCCGGCCAGCTATTAAGTGGAGCAAAACGCTGTGCGCCAGTACCGCCACCTCCACGACCATCTCCAGTTCTATAAGTACCCGCAGCATGCCAAGTCATACGAATAAACAAAGGGCCATAATGTCCATAGTCAGCAGGCCACCAATCCTGTGAGTCTGTCATAAGATTTTGCAAATCTTTCTTTAAAGCATCATAATCAAGTTTTTTAAATTCTTCTCGATAATCAAAATCTTCTCCCATAGGGTTTGATTTTTTATCGTGTTGGTGAAGAATATTTAAATTTAACTGGTTTGGCCACCATTCTCGATTTGATGTTCCACTACTACTATTACTAGTAATAGCACCATGTATTACTGGGCATTTGCTAGGGTCATCCATTTAATTTCTCCTTTAAAGAAAATTAATTAAAACAAATATAATTAGATTATATTAAACCAAAGATGTTCTAGCAAGTTTATCATACGTGAATCCAAAATATTTTTTAATATTTAAGAACTAACCTTTCATATCGTAAAAGATTTTACCCATAACTAAAACATTCGCATAAAGCACCCTACAAGTTAGGGTGCTAATAACAATTACTCGTGTGGCGCTGTGAATTGAGCTTTTTTTGCGATGTTGCTTATTTCATTAATATCAACTGATTCTAAAATGGCCAAATCGTTAACAGTTCCACTACCTTTAGCAATTAAAGCCAATGCTGCCACCATTTCAAAAGATTCGGCTTCAACTATGGCGCAAAAATCATATTTACCACGGGTAATGTGATAATCCAGCAATTTAGCTCCAACACTGCTGTGAAAAGTTTCCATCACTGCTCTACGATCAGTTTTACCCTCAACAAGTCCTCCAGCACCTTCATTAGAATAAGTTCCTAAAGTTATAAATACAGACATTCAAGTTCCTCCTTAAATTTTTTAACTTATTAATTATCTTATCATCAACAATGATAAAAGTTGAAGTGAAAAAAGCTTCGTCAGTGTGATCTATGTGCGATCCAAAACCTTTTTATGAATTAATAATTAAAGAAAAAATCTAAATTTTAGCGGAGAGAAGGATTTGAATTCTCGATAATATTGCTATTATACACGCTTTCCAAACGTGCTAATTAAACCCCACTTCACTCATCATGCACCAGCATTGGTAAGATAGGAAATTGAAAATTCAGCTTCCAATATTTCTTTCATAAAGTCTTCAAATCCATTCTCTATTCTAAAACCCAGATATGCTTGATGGTCCTCTTTTGTCTCCCATTGTTCGTATATCCACATTGTTTTGTTATCTTCACCAACTAAAAGTTCGATATGCTTAAATCCCTTGTGTGTTCTTGTCACTGAAAATCCATCGTCACTTTTTGCCCACTCAATAAGCTTCGACGCTCCTTCTTCATGACACGGACACTTAACAATTACATAAATCATTTTTCACTCCTTTATAGTTTTTATTGAATTATTTTTAATAATACTATCAAAATTTAATCAAAAATATAGTAGTTTATTGTGGAGAGAGAGGGATTCGAACCCTCGATAATGTTTCCACTATACACGCTTTCCAAGCGTGCTGATTAAAAACAAATTCTAGAGTTTCCAAGAAAAATTAAAGGTGGTTATTAAATTGATTGATGTCAGGTTGCTACCTATGTGCTACCAAATACATTTTTGCTAAAAAATCGTTAGAAAAATAATCAATTAATTGAACCAAATTAATAAAATGAAAAAAACTCTTGTTACTCGTTGGGTTGGTTGTTTTCTTAAAGCCAAGTTGCTAGAAAATAAAAAATGATTTAGAATAAGTAAAGATTGGAGTAATTAATTATGGCAAAAGGATTAAATAAAAAAAAAGAAGTTAAAAAGCCTAAAAAAAGCATTAAGGAAAAAAAAGCCGCCAAAAGAGAAAAAAAGAAAAAATAATTTGGAGAAAATAAATGGCTGAACTACCACCAATCAAGAAACCTTCAAAACAATCTTCAAATGGACTAAATTACTTTTTTGCCCCAACAAAAGGAAAAAAATCTCGGTTAAAATGGATTTTAGAAAACCCCACAAATTGTGCGGCTACTTTTGGAGGACTAGGTTTTTTATTTGGTGTAACAATCGAGGGTGGTGGATTAATATCTTCTTTAATATGGAGTGGAATAATGGGTGTATTAATTTATTTTATATTTCGTATTTTAAGGTAGTCGCTCCTTGAACATTAACTAAATCTAAAGGGTACACGCTTTCCAAGCGTGCTGATTAAAAACAAAGTCTAGGATTTGTAAGGAAAATTAAACGTAAAAAATTAAATATCTGGTGTGTAAATGCGTCGTATGTACGTCGAGAATTTTTATAATTTTTTCCAATCAACATGAAACATAGCTTCATTACGTCGAAGCATCGGTAGAGTAAAAGGTGCATTGTATGTTGCCTTAATAGCAGGACCTATAATTTCTATTTTATCTTCTATTAGATTCTCTTTCAGAATTTTCTTATGTTTATTAAAGTTCTTATCGGTTAATCTACCTGAGTATTTGATAACAGCATAGTAACCTTCTTCTATAGTTATGAGCTCAACTCTAGAATCGGTAGGAACAGGGGCTGTTTTTTTTGTAAATTTTGAAGGAAGATAAAACTGCATTACCATTTCTGAACTTTCCTCAGATTGTGTAACTGGTGTAGTCATTGTTATTTTTTCTGAATCTATGTTTGCTCCAGAAATATAATTGAAGAGATTCCGAAAACTGCTATTTTGATTGGTATAAGTTGCTTGAACAGCTAATCGGTCAACGTAATGACGAATTTCATAAACATCAGTTTGATGAACAATATTAAAAGATGATTCCTCGTATGCCATTGCGTGTGAATATATAAATAGGAGTGTTAAAAAAATATTCAACCTAAAAAGTAAAACTAATTTAATCAAAATTAGTGGCGGAGAGAGAGGGATTCGAACCCTCGAAAGTATTGCTACCTTACACGCTTTCCAAGCGTGCTGATTAAATACAAAGTGGGGGCTTTCTAAGAAAAATTAATAGTTAAATTTAAAAAACTTTGATGGAAATGTTGCCGTATGGTTGTCGAGAAATTTACAATAAATCATGAAGAGCATTGAGAAGTTATTGAAATTTTTTAATTCCCTTATCAATTAACAATTTCATTTTTTCCTTACGCCCTTTAATAGTTTGAATTTCATCATCATCTTCTTTAGCCCATTTGACTAATTCTTTATTTACCCATTTAATGACTTTTGTTGCTTTATCTTCAGAAAGAGAATTTTTACGTATAATTTTTTTAGAAATTCTATCGGTTAAAGTTTTTATATATCTCTCTTCTTTACTTTCTTCAGATATAGAAAGTGTTTTATTTTCAATAGTTGCAACTTTATCTTCAATTACATCTGGTTTATTTTTACCACCTTCGTCTAAGGCATCGCATGCATAACCAAGTCTTTCTAATTCAAGTTCTTTACAAGATTTTTTTCTCCACACTTCATCCCAATATATTACAATTGGTTTTTCAAATTCTGCATCAGTAACTAATTTTCCTCTTTCATTGTCATTATACATACCGTAAGTGAAAGTTGCTTTGTATCTAGATCCATGCTCTTTTGAATCGTGCATTGTTTTACCTTGATGGTTAACTACTTGTTTGCCATTAATCCAAAGTTTAAAGTGTCCGTTATCTTTTTGACCCCATTTAACGTTTATAATAAAGTCAATCCATTGACCTCTATATGAATAAAATTCTTTTAGTGACATCAAGTTATATTTCCAATATTGTTTTTCACACCAATGATGCGTGTGATTTTCCCCAGTAGCTTCGTTCATAGATTCCAAAGAATTACTTGATCCAAAACAAGCATCATATCTTTTCTCTACACCGCCTGATACAGAATTCCATAATTGAAATCCATCTTGATCGGAATTGTTAAATAACTTAAATTCCCACTGTGATGGCATTGGTCCTTGATTAGAGTGAAATTGTCCTAAGCCTGTCTTCCTATGAATTAATACATAATCTTCCGGTGGATATATAGACCAAGTAATCCAATACTCCGAATTAGGTTTCATGTAGAAACTATCATTAACCGGTGTTTCTATTCTAGCAGTTGATGCTCCATCTCCTCTATCACAATCGCCTACCTCTGTTGTGCAAGCTAAACCTCTTAATTCATACCTCTGTGATGTATCTCCCCACCTAACTGGGAAACCGTCTTTAGCTTCAACTACATCATACACATATAAAAACTCTCCCTTTTTAATGCGTTTCTTTAAGTGTTTATTTGCCTTGAACTTCCAACCTTGAATGGTTGTATCCTTTTTTTTTATTCCAATATTCTTTTTAAGTAAATCGTGTTTCTCTTTTGCAATCCCAACATTGCACCACAATAAACCCAAAACCAAGATCCCTAGGAATGTCTTCATTGATATAAATATATCACAAGCTGGGAAAAAATTTATCTAAATTTTCTTTTAGTATGTTGTCGTATGGTTGCCGAACAACTTATTTGAAAATTAATCGTTAAAGAAAATACTAGGTTTTTGGCGGAGAGAGAGGGATTCGAACCCTCGAAAGTATTGCTACTTTACACGCTTTCCAAGCGTGCTGATTAAACCGCTCTCACATCTCTCCGTTTGAAGTTGCAAGAGCTAAATGGAGGATAAAACCAAGTTAATCACTAATATTTTTACTACCTTGTTCACTCTAATTCTTGATTCATATTAACACATTCTAGTATTCAATGGGAAATTAAGTGACGCCAAGTGACGCAAAAGTGACACAACCAAACCAACAAGTAAGAAGAGTTTTTTCATCATAATTATCCTAAGTAATATTGTTACCAATTATATTTATCCTTGCAATCTCGAACACTTATAAAATTTCCATCTTGATCATACACTTGCATTCTTTTGCAAGAATGATTGAACAATTCATCTCTAGATAATTTTCTTTGATTTGAATATCCATCCCAATATTGTTTAATTTCTTTATATTTACTTGCTAAAACTTCATCGCTAGCCATTTCCCATTGAGTAAAATATTGTTCGGCTAAAGTTGCTCTTTGTTGAATATTTTTATTTAACTCTCCCCATGTCAGCATGCCATTATAAACATTAATAAAATCCATGATTGTTTGTGACCAAATAATTTGTGATTGAAGCAATAAGCTTTTTAATGAATTATTATTAATTTTATTGGGATCAATCCTAGTAATGCACACTTCAATCTCTTCGACAAAAGCAACGATCATATCTTTTTCACTATTATTGGCACGCCCATTATCTGAAAGGTGTTGGTAGGATATTAATTGCGGAACAGGGGATTTTTTATTTAAATGATCATACTTACTTTGTTTCTCAACATATTGAATACAGCCAGCGAATTCTTTAAGGATTGCATAGTCTTCAGGAGATCCTTTTACTTTTTGTTTAGCACCTTGTTTTTCAGCATTTTCATTTAATTGTTTTAGAGCACCCGATAAAAATGAAGCCCAATCCGCGTGAACTTGAAAAGAAAAAAATAAGAATATGATTAATAAAATTGTTTTCATCAACACCCCGTGAATATTGGAAAGCGTGTTTTAGTTGTGCTTCCACACGCATTTAAATTTTTTGGAATATCTGCGATTAATATTGGATCTTTATTAAAATCTGAGTCTACACTAGAAGTGGCTTGCGAAGAGTTCGAGGAATATTTACTTTTACAAGCTTCCTTTATAGCAATCGCAGCTTCATCACTTGAAATATTTTTCATATTCTCAAGAATACAATCATTGTATCCGTCAGTATTAATTGTATTTGTTGTTTGTTTAGTTTGAGTTTGTTTTTTTGTTTGGGTTTTAGTTTGAGTTTTTGTTTCAGTTTTTTTTGTATTTTGTTTTGTAGTACTTGCAACTTGAGTTGATATTTCGTTCTCGTTATAAAATAAATTAGAAAAATTTTTATATGTTTGCAGTGCAACTAAACAATAATTGTCTCCTAAACCTATTTTATTTCTATTAAGAGTAGTAAAAATTTTTGAGTTATCAATTTTTTGTAGAATACGAAAATATCTAGATGAAAATTTATCTCCAAGCCTTCCAAATCTAGAACAGGAACAGTAGAAATTTTTTTCACTTTTAGCTTCCGAGTATAAAGTTTTGGAACTTTCGCAAGGATTAAAATCAGGAAGATCAGACCTTGCATAAAATACCGCAGCATTTTCAGTATTTTTAGTTTTTATATATCCATTCCAAGGTCCGTCTCCTTTAAAACCAAGATATTTATCTGAACTTACTTGTTGAAGCATAAAAGAAAGTTGAGGTTGGTATGAACCATCACCTTTTAATCCCGCTGATTGTCCTATAATAATTGCATTAAATAGGAATTCATCACTATTTTTGCATTTTCTTATAGAAATAGTGTTTCCAAATCTTAAGCATTTATTTTGCTTAGTTTGTATTTTGAAATAAGAATTGGACCTATGAAGGAATAATTCTTCATTTTCAAATCTAAACAAGTATAAATTTTTTTTATATTCTCCTCCACCCCATTGGCCAGTGTAAAAATCTTCAGACAATTCATCATAGATTTTTACTTCAGCAAACAAATTAGTTTCAACTTTCTGTGTTTGATCATTCGTACTAGCAATATTTTTAAAATTCAAAAAATCTTCCCTTGTAACTTCCTTGTCTGAAAATGGACAAATTTTTTCTTTGTTATAATATTCTACTGTCAAACCTCGTGGTGGCGGAATACCAGGAGTTTCATAAATATTACCAGTAGAAGTTTTACAATAAAGTTTTTTTTCATACGCTTGTATTGAAAAAGAAAAAAACAAAACAAGGATTGTAATTAAAATTTTCATCAATTCATCCTACCACGATTACGATACGGGATTAAGGGGGAAAATAACTAGAGAAAGAATAGGTTTTTAGTTGCTCAAAAGAACAACCAAAGCAAAATTAAAATTAGCCCCGTCCAAATTGAGAGAGGTATAAATTACCTATGGGAAAGCGTTTGAGATAGTTAACCTCGTATTCAAATCGCCTTACGTTCTTGGACTTGCTTTTTGTCTTATCGAAGAAGATATCCAAGAGTTCGCCCAACTTAATTTGATTTAATCTTTCTGCTTTCTTTAACGTTAAGTAAGACCCGGTCTCTATCTGAGCTTCGATCTGATAAGCCCATTTGCTTGCATCACTCTTCTTCCAAAAGGATTTTGCAATGCTAATATTTTTCTTACGAACGCGAGCTTGCCACTTCTTACCGTGCTTAGTTAAATAAGCCATTTATACCTTTCCGAGTGACGCATATGTGACGCAAGTATGTTACATGCGTTTCTCTTTGGTAATATTTGTTGGTTATCCTAGATTAATTCCTCTTGAGTCACGCTACACGACACGCTTTCCAAGCGTGCTGATTAAACCGCTCTCACATCTCTCCGGCTTATTTTTCCTATGATTTATCACAAAAAAAATCAATAATATAAATTATATTATCACATTAATGACATACCCTATATTAACTGCTATCATTGATTTATTAACAAAGGAGAAATATTTTTATGCAAAATATGCACCGTATTTTTTTCTACATATTGATTATTTTACTTCCCTTCATTTTACAAGGTTGCCAAGGATGGTTGGCACCTAATGTTGGTGCTTTCTAATTAATTTTATTGAATAATAAAAATAGTTATTATTTGTGTAGGGAGTTGGATTACTGTGATCAAAATATTAAATGAGATTTTTATTTTGATAAATACAGCAGTGCTCTGCTGGGATATTTAATAAAACAACATCATGTGGTATAGTAGTTTCCCTCTCAACTTTAGCTTTAATTATAAGATTGTTTTTATTAACAGTAATTAATTTATAATTACCGAAATCTTCAACAATTTCAATTTTAGCCTCTATTGTATTCTCGCTTTTATTATTAACCAATTTAATAAATTCAGATCGAATGCCTATTTTTAACTGGCCTGATTTCACATTAGATAAATTAGTGCTTGTTTTTAGTTGTATATTGCCAATAGAAACATCAAAATCAGATAAAACCGCACAATCATAAATATTCATTGCAGGAGAACCAATAAAATATCCAACAAATGTTGTTTGAGGTCGTTCAAATAGTTCTTTTGGGTTTCCTACTTGAACTATATTGCCTGAATCCATTACAATAATCTTTTTAGCAAATGTCATCGCTTCGTTTTGATCATGAGTTACATAAATAAGAGTTGTATTGTATTTTTCATTTATTTCTTTTAATTTTCTTCTTAATCTAAATTTTAGATCTGGATCAATTACCGTTAAAGGTTCATCCATTAATATTGCTGCAACATCTTCTCTAACTAACCCTCGACCAAGAGAAATTAATTGTTTTTGATCAGCAGTTAAATCCTTTGCTGCTTTATCTAAAAATAAATTTAAATTTAAAATTTCTGCAACTTCAATAACTTTAGATTTAATTATATTTTCATCAAAATTTCTACATTTAAGAGGAAAAGCTAAATTAGAATAAACGGACATGGTATTATAAATTACTGGAAATTGAAAAACTTGAGCTATGTTTCTTTTTTCAGTTTTTACAGAAGTAATGTCAGTTCCATCAAAGAGAACAGATCCTTTAGAAGGAGAAACTAAACCTGACATGATGTTTAACATAGTAGTTTTGCCACATCCTGATGGTCCTAAAATTGCATAACAGCCCCCATCTTCCCACGTTAAAGAAAATGGATTAAGGGCATACGTAGGGTTTTCTGATTTATAATCATAAGAATGCGCAATATTTTTTAATTCAATCTCAGCCATTTATTTATTTTTAAAAGGAGAGAAAATAAGATTACCTTTTTCATTAAAAACATAAAGGTTTTCACTCATTATTTTCAACATCACTTTATCTCTGTTATTAAAATTTTTTACTTCATTAATTAATGATACAAATTTAAGATTATCTTGATGCAAATGTAAAATAGTTTCAGATCCGGATATTTCTGCAAGATCAACTACAAATTGAAAACCACTATCATCTAACACTATATCACTGGCTCTCAATCCAAAAAAATATTTTCCAGGTTTTATGGTTTTTAATTTATCAGGTAAATCAATCTGAACATCTTTATTCAAAATTATTTTTTTTGATTCAATACTTCCGTTCACAATGTTCATTGCTGGTTCATTTGTTATCTCAGCAACTCTAACATTTGATGGATTTTCAAAAACTTCTTTAGCTGAATCATGTTGAAGAATTTTTCCTTCATCAATGACAATAATATTACCATTAAGTTGCATAGCTTCTAGAGGATCTGTGCTGGCATAAATTAAGATTGATTGAGAAGATAAATCACCACTAAAAATATTTTTAAATTCATTTCTTAAATCTTCACGTAATTTATAATCTAAATTAACTAAAGGTTCGTCCAAAAGTAATATTTTTGCTTTTTTTGCTAAAGATCTAGCCAAAGCAACCCGTTGTTGTTGCCCACCTGATAATTCTTGAATTTTTCGTTTTTCAAAACCTTGAAGACCTACTTTTTTTATAGCAGAAGAAACTTCATTTTGAATATCAGAGAATTTCATTTTTCTTTGTTTTAAAGGAAATGCAATATTATCAAATACAGTCAGATGGGGGTAATTGATGAATTGTTGATAGACCATTGCTACATTTCTTTTCCAAACAGGAATAGAATTAAAATCTTTTCCTGCAAATGTAATCTGTCCCGAATCCACGGGTTGCAAACCAGCAATAGTTTTTAAAAATGAAGTTTTGCCTGAAAGTGTTCTTCCTAATAAAGTGTATAAATTGCCTGCTTTAAATTCTAATGAAATATCATTCAAATAATATTCATGCTCAGGTTTAAAGCATAAATTTTCAGTAATCAGATTCATATTATTTTAAAGCTCCTGAGAGATTTCCTTTGGATAAGTATCGCTCAACAATAAAAGCTACAATGATTAATGGAGCTACAGAAACTAAGGCTGAAGCAGATAAGCTCCACCAAGGAGTAACTGATGAATTTAAAGCTACAATGGCCACTGGTAATAATTGAACTTTAGTAAATGTTAAAATAAAGGCGAAGAAAAAATCAATCCAACCAAAAATAATGCAAAATAACCCTGCAACAATTAAACCTGGAATTGAATTGGGTAATACAACTTTAAAAAAAGCTTCAAAAGGATTGCACCCATCAATTAAAGCTGTCTCATCAATTTCTTTTGGAACTCTATTAAAAAAATCTACCATAATCCAAACAGCAATAGGCATTAACAAAACCATATAAACAAGAATCAAACCTAACAAACTGTCCAGCAATCCCAAAAAACCTAACATTAAAAAGAAAGGTATTGATAAAACAATAGGTGGCATAATTCGTTGAGAAATAAAAAAGAAAGTGATATCGTTATTTTTTATAAATCCTGCTTTAAAGGTAAATCTTGATAAAGCATAAGCTGCTAGCGTACCAAAAATGATACTAAGCAAACTTGCGGAACATGTTACAAATACACTATTAAAATAAGGCTCTATAATATTAACACCCCCTTTTCCTTGTGAACGAATTAGTACGCTCCATCCTTCAAGGGAAGGCTCAAATTGTAACCAAGGAATGTATTTAGCTCCACCTGTAACAGAATTAAAATCTTTAAAAGAAGTTGAAAGAGCCCATAAAAATGGAGCTATGACAAACATAGACCATATGGTTATAAAAAAATATTTTATAAATATATAAAAGGTTCTCATATTAATTATTTTTTAATTAGTAATTTTACAAGAAGTTTTGAAATGATAGTCAAACTTATGATCATAATAATCAAATATGTAAATGATAATGCCGCTGAGTAACCAAATTGAAACTCTCTTAGTCCTTTAACAAAAATATAATAACTTGAGGTTTCTGTGGAAGTGCCTGGTCCTCCTGAAGTTAATACATAAACAGTATCCATTATTTTTGATGCTTCAATTAGTCGAATAATAATTGCTCCAATTGATATGGGTGCCATAAGAGGAAATGTAACGTAAATAAATTTTCTTATCGGGCCAGCACCATCAACTGAAGCTGCTAAAAAAGGTTCCTTAGGTAATGACAGAAGGCCAGCTAATAAAAGTAAAAACATAAAAGGTGTCCATTGCCAGACTTCAACTATAATAATTGTAACTTTTGCCAAGTGTTCATTTGTTAACCAGGGAGGAGCAATTCCAAATATACTCAGAATATCATTAACAGGACCCAATGACTCATGAAAAAAAGTTCTCCAAATAACTGTCATGATAACTGGAGTAGTCATCATGGGGATTAAAAATAAAACTCTAAAAAATCTTTTAAAAATTATATCTCTCCAAACCATTAAAGCTAATGAAAAACCAATGATGTATTGAAGGGATACTGTAGTAACTGACAGGAAACTTAATCTAAAAAAAGACTCCCAAAATCTACTATCATCAGTAAACAATCTTACATAATTTTCTATACCTATAAAATCTAATCCAGGATAAAAAGTATCCCAACTTGAGAGACTTAAACGAATCATAAAACCTATAGGAAAAATTAAAATTCCAATCAGGACAAACAAACCTGGAAATAGAAATGCAAATTTATGTTTAAAATTCATAGTTTGGGATAAATGTGTGTGATCGCCTAAAATAGGCGATCACTAGTTTATATAAATCTAATTTATATTGTCTTCAAGTTTAACCCCAACTGCGTATGCTTCTCTAACAACATCTTTGCCTACTCTATCGAGGATTTTATTCCACTCTGCGGCAACTTCATCTAATGCCTCTTGTGGACTAAGTTGTCCAGCTAATGCTTTAGATGTGCCAACTGCAACAGCACTTGTGAATTGAAAAACACCAGGTACTCTTAGTGGGAATACACGATTAGTATTAAATTCTTCCATACCAACAATTGTAGCTGCATAACTTTTCGCTATCAAAGGGTCCCAGCCTTGATGATCAATATATATTTGAGGATCAAAGTCAGATTTTTTGAAAGGATTTACTCCAAATCGACCAATGGCAATATCTGCTCGGTGATTTGCACCGTTTGCAAAGAAACATAAATAGTCAAATGCCATGTCTTGGTTTGTGCTTTTTCCTGCTACACCAACAGCCCAGCCCCAAACAATATAAGGAGCTTGGTTGTGTCCAATATCCCAGGAACCATCTTCTCTGTTCCATACTCTCTCAGCACCTGGAAGAGGGGCAGCACCTACTTTGTTTTTAATAGGACTTCCATCCTCCATTGCTGCAACAAAAGCATCATCCCATGAAAAGCTAAACAAGGTTTGTCCACCACCAAAGGAATTAATTTCATCTCCTAATCCAAAATTGATTCCTCCTGGAGGCACATATTTTGTAGCCTCAACCCAGTCTCCAAGAGCTTCTACAAATCCTGGATTATTAATTAGAGGTTCCATTGTTTCTAAATCAAAATAGAAACCACCTGGAGTTCTTGGATTTTTAGAGTATGAAGCAGATCTACTAAAGAAAGCAGCATACATTAAATCATCTTTTTTCATAACTTCTGCTGAGCCATATTCTAACTCACCATCATTATCCCAGTCCCAACCATTGAAATATGCAGCAATTTCTCCATACTCTTTCCATGTTGTTGGAACTTTAAGAGTTCTTCCTGTATCAGCTTTATACTTTTTTTGGTACTCAGGATTATCGATAACATCTTTTCGATATTTCAAATAATGTCTGTCACCATCAACTGGGAATTGATACATTTGACCATCCCAAGATGCAACGCCCTGATGGGCCTTGGTAACATCCTGCATTTGAGGCATGTTGACATATTTATCTGGAACTGGTGCAAGATATTGCATCCAATCACGAATAAAATTCGAGAAACCAAAAACTATATCATATGGTGCCTGACCTGCCTGAAAAGGAACCATCGCTTTTGAGTATAAATCTCCAGCAGGACTATGTACAACATCAACTGTTGCACCAGTTAACTTACTGAACTGCTCAGCATGCAATGCTGTTGGTTCTCCCATGACTGGAACCGCATGCGTACTAATAGTTAGTGTTTTTCCGCTATAATCTTTTTTAGAAGTAGCTTCATATGAACATGCTCCCGGTATATCACCAGTATTTTTTATATGTGGAAACTGATCGCTCCACTTATCGGCATATGCTCCTTGTGCAAATATCAACATCGCAACAAGCAACCCGCCTGTGTAAGATTTAAGTGTCATTTTTCCCCCTTCCTCCTACAATTCTTATGGAACTAAAACTGCTCTGCCTTTGACCTGACCATTATTTAAATCATGCAGAGCTTTATTAGCCTGATCTAATTTGTATTCTTGCATTGATAGCTTAACGAGTCCTTTGTTCGCTAACTCCATTAACTCATACAATTCAGACCATGTTCCTACTAAAGTTCCTATAATATTTTTTTCAGCTATGATGACATCAACAGCTAAAATTTTTATTTCTTCACCGTATCCGACTATGTAATAATAACCTCCGCCAGAAGTCATGTTTAGACCCATAGAAGTTGATCCTTTTTCACCAACAAAATCTATAACTGCTTCTGCACCTTTACCTTTTGTTAATTCTAAAATGCGCTCTACTTCATTTCCATCAATCAACACCCCATGATCACCACCAAGTGGCATTGCATGCTTTAATGCAGTATCGGATTTTTCAACAATGATAATATTGGCGGCGCACATTGCACGCAAACACTGAATAGCAATATGACCAAGGCCACCTGCTCCTATAATCACACAGTTTTGACCTGGTAATAAATGTCGTGTAGCCTTTTTCACCACTCTATAAGCAGTTAAGCCAGCATCAGAAAAAGGTGCGACATCTTTAGGAGTTAGTGTTGTTGGCAGTTTTATTAAATTTCGAACACTAGTCTTTAATAATTCTGAATATCCGCCCTCTTTAATACTAAGCCCGGGAAAAGAGCCCGCTTCAGCGTGCATGTCATTGCCCCTTCTGCAATCGAGACAAGTCCCATCTGTTCCAGAAATTAGAGGATGAAGAATAACAGGATCTCCTTTTTTAAAATTAGTGACATCTTTTCCAACTTCTTCTATCCATCCTGCATTTTCATGACCCATTACACAAGGTAACAACTCTCCATCAGGATCTTGTATATGTTTCCAAACACCTTCAATAATGTGCAAGTCTGTTCGACAAACACCTGCTGCACCTATTTTAACAATGATATCTGAAGATTTTTCTAATTCAGGATCAGGCATTTCCATTTCCTTAACCCAAACGTCCTCTCCCATAGCAGGATCGTATTTACTTAATACTTGAGCTTTCATCGATATTCCTCCCTGAATATGTTTTGCACAATTAATCTACAAAACATAAGGCTGATTGCCATTTCAATCAATGAAAATATATTACTAAAATAAGTAAATTACAGGGAAAAATTTTGTTAGTTTTTCTTTCTTTAAAGAGAAATTATTTATTAGATAAGTATTCTTTATTAAAGTAGCCTGTATATTACGTTCCACAAAATGTTTGATATACTTGTTCACTGGGTGTTGGAGGGTATTGATAAGCAATAATTTCTGATCGTTCTTCATAAGGTTTTTGTAAAACTTCTAATAGATTATACATTGGCATCAAATCACCCTTATTACTAGCTGCATGTAAAACTTCTTCTACTTTGTGATTGCGAGGAATAATTAGAGGATTTGTATTACGCATTAAATTTAAAGATGATTCTAAAGGTTTTTTGTTTTTAGTTATACGTGTTTGCCATTGTTTGTACCAGTTAAGAAACGTAGTTCCTTCAAATAATTTATCTTTTAAAAGATCTTTTTTAATTAAGGAACAAAAAGTATTTGTATAATCAGTCTTGTTTTTCTGCATCCATGATAACAGAGTAGTGATTAAAGTTTCATCTTCATTTTCTTCTCTAAATAAACCTATTTTTTTTCGCATCATTTCAAGCCAACGTTTTTTATATATTTCACTAAAACTATTAATAATCTCTTCTGCAAGTTTAATTGCTATATTTTTTTTATCATGAATTAACGGTAACAACGTTTCTGCAAAACGAAATAAATTCCACTGTGCAATAATAGACTGATTAATATAGGCGTAACGACCTTGATAATCTATCGAGCTAAATACTGTTTCAGGATTATACGTATCCATAAAAGCACAGGGACCATAATCAATTGTTTCTCCAGAAATTGTCATATTATCTGTATTCATTACTCCATGAATAAAACCAACCCTCATCCAGTTTACAATTAGCTCAGCCTGTTTTTCCATAACAACTTTTAAAAGAGCAAGTGCTGGATTTTTTGTATCTTGCAGATTTGGATAATGGCGATTGATTGAATAATTAACTAACTCCCTAAGAATTTTTACATCTCCGCTCATAGCTACATATTGAAATGTACCCACACGAATATGGCTTGCTGCTACACGAGTTAGTACTGCGCCTGGTAAAGATTTTTCACGCATCACATATTCTCCAGTTTTAACAACAGCTAGGCTGCGTGTTGTTGAAATGCCCAGCTTATGCATGGCCTCGCTAATAATATACTCACGTAACATTGGACCCAGTGCCGCCCTACCATCACCTTCTCTAGAATATGGTGTGCGTCCAGAACCTTTAAATTGAATATCAACACGCTTGTTATCTGGAGTGAGATGTTCTCCAATTACAATTGCTCTTCCATCACCAAGCATGGTGAAATGCCCAAACTGATGCCCAGCGTAAGCTTGTGCAATAGATTCTGATCCTTGGGGTAATAAGTTTCCTGCGAACATTAAAGCAACATGTTCATCATTAAGAGCAGAAAAATCAAGTCCCAATTCTTTAGATAATTCATGATTCAAGATGACTAATTTTGGTATTTGCACTGGAACAGGTTCAAGTCGTGTCATCATCATCTTTGGCAAGCGAGCATAACTGTTATCAAAACGCCAACCTATTTTAGAAATTTCTGGGACAATTTCACTTATCATAATAAATAGCCCATTTGTTCATAGTTTTCCTTCTCCATTTTGAACACAAATTTGAACACAAAATTATTTCTAAATTCATTTTAACACAAAAATACTATTCTGGGTCAATAAAAAGTTACTTCCAATAATTTAAGAACAAAAATAATTATTATAGAATTTTGTTAATTCAAAAAGATTTTTCTGCACATAATCTTTAAATTTCTATTTTTACAAAAAGTTCATGTTATGAAAAATTTTTCATTTTATTTATTTTAACTGCTACTTGTTTTGAAAAAAACGAAACAGCAAGTACATCATAACTAAAATTAAAATTATTACAAAATTCATTTAATGCTTTAAATTCATCCTCTTCCCATTTTGTATTAATTAAAAATTCATCAAAAACTAAAATTGTTTTTTTATCCATAATATCTTTTGTATTATTTAGGGCACATAAAGTTGATGAATATAGATCTGCATCAAAATTTATTAGTGATGCTATTGGTCTTTTCTTTGAAAAAAAATCCGGTAGTTTGTCTTCAAATTTTCCAACTATAAAATCTCCACCTTTAATTCGAGGTACAGATCCAAAACTTGAGTAAGTTCCCGCAGCTATTTCACGCCAACTATCAGGTAATCCAGTAAAAGTATCAAACCCGAAACCTTTTTTATATATATTTATTAAGTATTGAAATGAAACTCCATTCCAAACACCAAATTCATAAAAAGGTCTAGATTGATCTGTCAATTTGATTATTTCATCAAAAAAATCCCAACGATTAAAAAATAACTTTGGAAGTTGAGGTAGTGAAAAAACCCATTTAATGGATCTAACATAAGGATGCTTTAATTCATTAGAGTCTAAAGAATCTAACAAAACTTCAAAATCTTTAAAGTTTCCTTTGTACCCTTCAATAGCACTTATGATTGCTTTTGCTCTAATATAATTTTTATCAATATTTATTATTTTTTTTAATATTATTAAAGCTTCATCGATGTTTGATGCAAATTGATGTAAATTCCAAATTGCAGTTATAGAATTGGGATTCAGCATAATTGCTTTTTCAAAACAATTTCTCCCTTTTAATCTGTCACCTGAATCAACAAACACAACACCCAAACTATTATATGCTGTCCCATAGTTAGGATTAAGTTCAATTGCTTTTTCAAGATATTTTATTGCATTCTCACAATCACCTAAGGCATTAAATGAATTGCCAAGATTATTGTGTCCTTCTACATGATTAGGATTAATTTCAATTACTTTTTTATAGCAACTCATTGCTTTTTGAGGTTCATTTAATTTTTTAAAAACATTACCCAAATTATTATGTGCATCTGCATAGTTAGGATCAAGTTCAATGGCTTTTTCCAAACAGTGTTTTGCTTTTTGACAATCATTTAATTCACTCAAAGAAATTCCAAGATTATTATGTGCCACTACATGACTAGGATTAATTTCAATTACTTGTTTAAGCAACTGCTTAGCTTTATTAAAATTTTTAATCTGACAATATAATGATCCTAAAAGAAAAATTGAATTAAGATGATGAGGATTGATTTTTAATATTTTCTTATATTTTTTTTCTGCAACCTGAGGATTATTTGCTTTATGATGCTGTAGGGCAGAATTAAATAATTTTTTTAAATAAAAATTTTCTTTAGACATTTGTTAATTACTTTTACCACTAACAATAAGAAATGTTGAGAATAAAGTCTTCTCTAGAAGAACTTCTTAATTTTCTTGCAAAATTCTATGGCAAAATAATTTCTAAATAAATAATCTTTTTGTTTTCAAATTATTAAATTTTCCTTACTATTTCAATAATCTAAATTTTAAAATGCTAAATCAAATATTCAAATATTGTATTTTTAGATACATACATTATGTAAAAGAAAATGTTTAATAAAAACAATAAAAAAATCTTAATAATTACCCCTTATTTTTTCCCAGAAAATTTTCCAATCAACTCATTTGTTAAAGAATTAAATAAACTTGAATATAATGTTGAGATTTTAACGTCATTGCCCAATTACAGAAATTATGGTTTTTATAATAATTACTCTATTATAAAAGGCCCTTTTAAGGAAAATATTTACGGTAGCAAAGTCTTAAGACTCCCTATTATCCCAAGATTCTCAAATTCATTTTTTTCTATTTTTTTATTTTACTCTTCTTTTTTTTTCAATGCTTTTTTCTTTTTATTTTTTTATGGTATTTTTAAGAGAAATTCTTTTGTACATGTGCTTACATTTTGTGGATCTCCAGTTTTAGTTGGTTATTTAGGCACATTTTTCTCAATAATTGCAAATTGCAAATCTTCCCAATGGGTTCAAGATATATGGCCAGAGGGAATAATGACTTCATTCAATATAAAAAAAACGAATATATTTTTTAAAACTATTGATAAAATGCAGGGATTAATGTGGCAATCTGCGGATTTATTAATTGCTCAATCAAAACTCTTAGAAGTTCACTTGAAAAAAAATTTTAAAAATAAAAAAATTATTACTTTAAATAATCCTTCGCGTGATGAAAATATTAAAAAAATTAATGAAGACATTAATGTGCAATCAAAAATAATAAATATTTCATACTATGGTAATATTGGAAAAGCTCAAAATATTGAAAACTTTATAAGAAATTTTATCAAACTTGATAAAAATAAATATCATTTTAATATATGTGGTGATGGATCAGAGTTACATTACCTGCAAAACAAATATCAAGCTAATAATATTCATTTTTATGGATGGGTAGACAAAAAAAAGATGGACTCAATTTCAGCTAAAACTAATTATTTTTTTTTATCATTGAATAATTTTGGTAGACAAAAATACATTATTCCAAGTAAATTTCAAACTTACTTAAGTTATGGGAAACCTTTACTATTTATGGGCGATAAGGATGTTTGTAATTTTATAGAAAATAACAATATTGGTTTTGGAATTTCTGATTTGAGTAACAATAATATTTACCAATTTTTAAATAATTTATATAATTATGACTCAAAATCTTATTTAGAAAAACAAAAATCAATAATTAATTTTTACAAAAATAATTATATAGCTAAAAATATTGCTGAATATTTTTTAACTTCTATTAAAACGATATGACGGTTTATTTTATTTTTTTTATTTCAATTATTTTTTATTTTCTTCTATATTATATTATTTTTAATAAATTTAATAAATATTCTAATAACGTTTCAGGTCCTGGGGCAATTTTTCCATTTTTAATATTATTTTTTATTACTTTTCAGAACACATTAATTTTATATTTTATTACTCTTGGCCTTTTTGCAATTATATATTGGTATGATGATTACAAAGGACTTGGAATTCGTTTAAGATTATCCTTACAGTTTCTTTCTGGTTTTGCTTGTTTTTTATTAATAATGGATCCTATTTATTTTGATAATTATTTTTATTTTTTTATTTTTTGTGTATTTTTTGGAATCTGGAATATTTTCTTAATAAATACTATCAATTTTTATGATGGCAATGATCTTAATGTATCAATTTTGATAATCACCATATTTTCTTTCCTTTATTTTTCAGCTTCATTTCCAAATAATATAGAGAAAATTATAGTATTTGTTTTATTATTTGTTGTAATTTTTAGTTTGTTTAATTTGTTCTTCAATAAATACTATTTTGGAGATTCAAGTTGTTTTGTAATCGCTAATATTATAAATTTTATTCTTATATTTGGTATTTTATCTAACGAATTTAACTATAATATTGGACTCATTCCATTTATTTTACCAATAATTGATGTGATCTATGTGTTATTTTTAAGAATCATTTTAGGAGAATCTTTTTTGTATGTAAGAAATTATTATCACTTATATCAAAGAGTTGCATCGAAAACAAAAGGGTATTGGTACATTACGCCAACAATTTATTTCCTTTAATTATTTTGTTTTGTAATTATTTAATTTTAAATAATATTTTTGAAAACAAATTAATGATTTTAATATATAATTTGTTAACTGTTTTATTATTATATATAATTGTTCTTAAATTAATTAAGAAATTTCTAAATTGATAGCTTATAAAAAAATTTTTTGTATAGTTGGTCTTGGGAAACATGCAAAATTAAAACTTATACCAACTATACTAAATATTAAAAAAACCTTAATTGTATCTGTAACAAGAAATTCAAAAAAATCAATAAATGGAATAAAAAATTACAAAAATACTAAAACTGCAATAAAGACGTTAAGCAATGATACAAATTTTATTATTTCAACTCCGCCTAATACTCATTATCCGATAGCAAAAGAAATTTTAAAGCAAAATGCTAAAGTATTTATAGAAAAGCCTGCTTTTGTATCATTTGTACAATATAGAGAGATCACAGATCTAGTTAAACTTCATAATTCTGTTTTAGTTGAATTATATGCATATAAATTTTCAAAAATTTACAAAATTTTTTTAAAAAATTTTCATTATAAAAAAAAATTTATTAGCGAATTAAATATAAATTTTTTAATTCCTGCAATTCCAAAAAATACATTTAGAAATTCAAAAAAAATAACTAATTCTTCTCTTTTTGATATAGGTTGCTATCCAATTTCATTACTAATAGATATTGGGTTTAAATTAAAAAATTTCAATATTATAATCAACAATCCTCTTAAAGTTACAAAAGAATCTATGAAAATATATTTTGTAGAAAACAATATAAAGATAAATATTCACATTGGCATAAGTAAATTTTATAAAAATAACATTATGTTTAAAACTTCAAAAAAAGAATCTTTCTTTTATGATTATTTTTTTTATGGCGTGGCAAAAGAAAAAAAAATTATATATAAAAAAGGAAACAAAATTATAAAAAAAACATATATTCATGATCATAATTCATTTGAAAAAATTTTCATAAAAAAGATTAATTTTTTTCAAAAAAATCAAAAAAATAGATTAAATGCTATGGGATCAACTATAAAAGTTTTAGAAAATCTTGCTTTTAAGGCTAATATTAAAAGATTTTTATAGACAATTTAAATTTATTCATAAAAGTAAAGTTTAATTATGTCAGATTTATTTAAAAATTCTATTTTAATAAAAAATGTTCAGAGAAACAAAGATAAAAGAGGTGAAATCTTATCATTAGTAAATACAGGTGTGCAAAATGTTTCAATTATAAAATGCAATAAAAATTCAATTAGGTCCAACCATTATCATTTAAAAGATTGGCATTATATGTATGTACTAAATGGTAAAATAAATTATTTTTATAAAAAAATAAATTCATCAATAGTAAATTATAAAATAATTAAACAGGGAGATAATATATTTACTCCTCCTAAAGAAATTCATGCAACTCATTTTCCTATTAAAACAACTTTGATTGTTTGCAGTAAAAACAAAAGAAATAAATCTAATTATGAGAAAGATACAGTTAGAGTAGACTTCATAAATAAAAACAATCTAAAAAAATTTCTATCAATGTAAATAGTGCCAAATTTTATTAAAATTAACTATTGCAGATTGTGTTATTCTAAAGATTTAATTAAAATTATTGATTTTAAAAAAATAGCTATTGGAAATAATTTAGAAAATCGAAAATCTTTAGCTATAAAAGCAAAAAAATTCAAACTATTATTAAATAAATGTAATCAGTGTCATCATTTTCAATTAGGCCATGTAGTTGATCATCATATTTTATATAAAAAAAATTACACATATTTAAGCGGTGTGGGCCAATCTTTTATAAAACATTTTAATGATTATGTTAAATGGTCTAATAAAAAAATTCCATACTTAAAAAAATGTAAAGTTCTAGATATTGGATCAAATGATGGCACTTGTTTAAAGGCTTTTAAAAAAATTGGCTGCTTTGTTCTGGGTGTAGATCCAGCAAAAAAGCCTGCGAAAATTGCAAATCAAAATAAAATTGTGACAATAAATAGTTTTTTTGACAATAAAACCGCAAATTATATTTTAAAAAAATATGGTTCTTTTGATTTTATTACAAGTCATAATGTATTAGCTCATGTGAATGATCTTAGAAAAATTTTTAAAAATATTTATGATGTTTTAATCATAGATGGTTTTTTTTGTTTTGAGGTGGGTTACTTACATGAAGTTCTTACCAAAAATTATTTTGATACAATATATCATGAACATCTCGACTATCATCATGCCTCATCATTATCAGTTTTTTTAAATAAAATTGGTTTTTCACTAATAAATATATCAACTAACTTTATACAAGGTGGGTCAATAAGAATCTTATGTCAAAAATCAAAAAAAATTACAAACACAAAGCAGGTAATAAATTTTATAAAAAAAGAAAAAAAAAGTATTATTTATAATAATAATTACTTAAAAAATTGGGAAACTGCTATATTTAAAAAAATGAAAAAATTTCATAGTTTAGTTGAAAAAGAGTATAAAAATAATAAAATAATTATTGGTTATGGCTCTCCAACAAAAATAGTCTTATTACTAAATATTGCAAATTTGAATTCTAATAAAATTAGTGCTATCTTGGAAGATAATAAATTAAAACAAAATAAATTTCTTCCAACTACAGGCATACCAATCTTTAATACAAACATAATTTCTACCATCAAGCCTGACGTAATCATAATATTTGCATGGAATTTTAAAGATGATATTATTAAGATCTTGAGAAAAAAATATAAAAAAAGTATTGATATAATAATGCCTTTGCCTAATCCTAAAAAAATTAAAATATGATTAATAATTTTAAAAAAATATCTATCATTTCACCTCATCCTGATGATGAAACAATTGCTGCGGGCGGAGCCCTTTTGAGATTTAGAGATCAGGGATCAAAAATATCTTGTTTAGTTGTTAGCGGTCATCTTCCTCCTTTATATCCTAAATCATCTTATGAAATTACAAAAAAAGAATCTTTAAAAGTTTTTAAACAATATGGAATTGAATATAATGAATTTCTGGAAATACCTGCGACTAAAGTTAATGAAAAACCAAAGTCGGAATTAAATAATTTAATTTTCAAACACATTGATTTTTTTAAACCTGATTTATTATTAATACCTTTCCCAGACAGACACATTGATCATAGAATAATATTTGATTCTTCTTTAGTTGCTTCAAGACCTAATTTATCTTATTTTCCAAAAACAATTTTAGCTTATGAAACTTTATCTGAAACCCATTGGAATGCTCCTAATATTGAGCCAAACTTTATACCAAATTTTTTTATTGATATAACAAATCAAATAGAAGAAAAAATTCAAGTTTTATCTTATTACGAATCACAAATAAAAAATAATGAATCTAGATCAATAGATGCTATTAAAGCTTTAGCAAGATTCCGTGGTAGTCAAAATGGATTTAAATACGCTGAAGCTTTTCAAACGATCAGAATAACTTTGTAAGTATTTATTTATAAGAAAAAATAATTTACAAAGAATTAAAATGCTGAATATATGCAAATAGATATTTTATTACCTTTTAAAGAAAAATTTTCAATGAATGCGGCCGGCGCAGTATCATTGACCGTAAAAAATACAATGAAGTATAGCAAATACTTTAATAATATTCGCATATTTGGGCAGCACGTGACTAATCCTTTTTTTGAAAAGAATTTTCATGGTTTAAATAATAATTGGATCTTACATGGAGGACACAATAAATCACTTGCGTATCATTATTATAAAAAAAATTTAAATGAATCATTTAAAAAAAAAATAATTGAAATTCATAATCGTCCATATATTTTTAATTATTTAATAAAAAAAATTCCTAATTTCCCAATGACTCTTCATTTTCATAATAATCCACAGCAAATGAAAGGTTCAAAATCGATTAAAGAGAGGGAATTTATAACTAAATCTGCCTCAGCAGTTTATTTTGTAAGTAAATTTATAAAAAATAAGTTTATTGAAGGATTAAGTAAAAATTATAATAATTTGCATGTCTTGTACAATAGTGTTGAAAGAAATATTCAAAGCATACCAAACAAAAAAAAAGAAATCCTTTTCGTTGGCAGATTAGTTCCTGAAAAAGGTGCTCATATTTTCTGTGAATCGATAAAAACTATAGCAAAAAAATTTAAAGATTGGAATTTTACAATGATTGGATCGTCACAACTAAGTAAACTGCAGTTTAAAAGCAAATACGAAAAAAAACTCATTAGCGAATTTAATAATATTAATTTTAACACAAATTACTTAGGTTATATTGAGAACGACAAGGTACTAAAAAAAATTATGGAGGCATCAATTTTAGTAATTCCATCTTTATGGGATGAGCCATTTTCTTTAGCTGCTATTGAAGGTCTGAGCCAAACTACTGTTATTATAAGTTCTAATAGAGGGGGATTGCCTGAAGTTATAGGGCAAAATGGTATATTATTAGAAAATTTAAACGAAAAAAATTTAAAAGAAAAAATTCTTGAACTAATATTAAATAAAAATTTGATTCATGAATATCAACAAAAAGCTTGGAATAATTATAAATTTAATTCAAGTGAACTTGTTAAAAAACAAGACTTTATTAGATCAGAAATACTAAAAAATTATTACTCTAATTAAAAAAAATCAAATTCTTTAAAAATAATATTAATATATCAATTTCAATCAAAAAATACTTAGATCTGTATTTTAATCATGGTGTACAAACAAAAATAAAATAGATTAAAATTGATAAAGTGTATGGTATAAATAGAATAAATGAATAATAGAATATCTGATATAAGTTTAATTTTCCCAACTCCTGTTTGGACATCCATAGTTCCAAATTTCAAACAGATAAATGAAACAATGTATAAATATATTAAATCACTTCAGTCCTTTAATCCTATCGGAAAAATTAAATCTAATATAAAAGGATGGCATTCTGAGGATTTTAATCTTCAAGATGAAAATCCTCAATTTTTTACTAATGCCATATCTCCTATCTTGAATGAATCTTTAAATGATATGGGTTGGGACTTAAAAAAAAATAAAATAAAAATTACTGATATGTGGTCAATAATAAATTCAAAAAATTCTTCCAATGCAAGACACATTCATCCAAATAATTTTATTAGCTCGGCGTATTATGTCAAAGCTCCAGAAAATTCAGGAGATATTGTTTTTTTTGATCCTCGTTCAGCAAAAACAATAAGAGCCCCTATTGCTTCAAATGCAAATAAATTAAATTCAAATATTTTTACAGTTCAACCGAAAGAAGGTCTTTTAGTTTTGTTTCCAAGTTACTTACATCATTCTGTAAATAATAATAATTCTGAAGAGGAAAGAATTGTCATAAGTTTTAATGTAGACTTATCTTTTTAAATCAATTTTCTTCCATTTTAAGAGCATTCAAAAAGGTATTTTGTGGTATATTAATTTTTCCAAATTGTTTCATTCTTTTTTTACCTTTTTTTTGCTTATCTAAAAGTTTATTTTTTCTTGTAACATCTCCCCCATATAACTTTTGGGTCACATCTTTTCTAAAGGAAGTGACTGTCTCACGTGCAATTATTTTTCCTCCAATCGTAGCTTGAATAGCTACCTTAAATTGCTGTCGCGGGATTAAATCCTTTAATCTTGCACATAAAGCTCTGCCACGTTGTTGTGATCTATCACGATGAACAATTAATGAAAGTGCATCAACAGGATCTCCATTAATCAGAATATTGACCCTTACTAAATCATTAATTTCATAACCTGTTATTTCATAATCAAAACTTGCATATCCCTTTGTAATAGATTTTAAGCGATCATAAAAATCAAAAACCACTTCATTGAGTGGCAACTTGTAAACTATCATGGCTCTAGAATCTACGTAAGATAATTGTTGTTGAACTCCTCTTTTAGAAATACATAATTCTAAAACTGCTCCTAAATATTCATCTGGAACGATAATTGTGGCCTTAATCCAAGGTTCTTCAATTGAATCAATTTTTACTGAATCAGGCATATCGGTTGGGTTATGAAGTTTAATTATGCTTTGATCTTTCATTTTAATTCGATACACGACAGATGGAGCTGTTGTTACCAGCTCTAAACCAAACTCTCTTTCAAATCTATCTCGGATAATTTCTAAATGAAGCAAACCTAGAAATCCACATCGAAAACCATATCCTAATGCAGGACTAACTTCTGATTCATAAGAAAAACTGGAGTCATTTAATGCAAGTTTTACCATACTATCTCTTAAATGCTCATATTCATCTGAAACAATAGGAAACATTCCACAAAAAACAACTGGTTGAGAAGGCTTAAAACCAGGTAGAGGATTTAAAGTTGGATATTTTTCTTCAGTAATTGTATCTCCAACTTTGCAATCAGAAACATTTTTTATACCAGCATTAATAAATCCTACCTCTCCTGGTGTTAAAGAATCAACCTCATTAGGTTTAGGAGAAAATACTCCAACTCTATCAATTAAATGTGTTACACCTGTTGCCATAAATTTAATTTTTTTATTCTTTTTTAACTCACCATTTATTACTCGTACTAGTACTACAACCCCCAAATAACTATCATACCAACTATCTACCAACATACATTTTAATGGTTCATCTTTTTTTCCTGATGGACATGGAAGAATCTTAATTATTTTATCAAACAAATCTTTTATACCTTCCCCTGTTTTTGCAGATACCAAAACTGCATCTTTTGAATCAATACCTAATATATCTTCAATCTGATCTTTAACTATTTGTGGGTCAGATGATGGTAAATCTATTTTATTTAGTACAGGTAAAATTTCATGACCATTATCTATAGCTTGATAAGCATTAGCTAATGTTTGAGCTTCAACCCCCTGAGTAGAATCTACAATTAATAATGATCCTTCACAAGCCGCCAGAGATCTAGATACTTCGTAAGAAAAATCAACATGACCAGGTGTATCAATTAAATTAAGAATATAATTTGTGCCATCATTTGCTATATATTGTAGTCTGACTGTTTGTGCTTTTATAGTTATTCCTCTTTCTCTTTCTAATTCCATTGAATCTAAAACTTGATCTTTCATTTCACGTCCAGGAAGGCCACCACAAAATTGAATAAGTCTGTCAGCTAATGTTGATTTACCGTGATCAATATGAGCTACTATTGAAAAATTTCTTATATTTTTTAATTCTGTCATTATTATTGTCTTAATTTACCCTCAAAGGTTTTTGAGATAAGATCAATAATAGTATTTGATATTTTTTCTATTTCATCGTCAGTAAAAGTTTTTTCTATTGGTTGTAATACTACTTTAAATGCAATACTTTTCATATTTTCAGGAAGATTGCTTCCTTCAAAAACATCAAAAATTGAAACTTTTTTTATTAGTTGCTTATCAATTTTTTTAATTTTATTGATAATTTCACCTGCTTTAATATTTTTTGGAAACAAAAAAGCAAAATCTCTTTCAACTGCCTGCAATGTATTATTATCATATACATTTTTTGTTGATGTTTTTTTTGATTGAAATTGACCTAATTGATCTAAAAATATCTCAAAACCACTAACATTAGTTTTTATTTCAAGTTTTTTAAGAATATAAGGATGTATTTCTCCAAAATTTGCAATAATATTATTACTAATTTTTAGTTGCGCAGATTTGCCGGGATGAAAAAAATTATTAGTAACTTCTTCGTGCAATAAATTAGCAACAGGAATATTAAGTTGATTAAGAATGAAATATACATCACTTTTTACATCAAAAATATCTGAAATTCTTTTCTCATCATTCCAAGTATTAGCTTGAATTGTTCCATATAAAATACCTGTCGCCATCATTTGTTGATCCTGTTCTCTATAACCAGAAAATTGTGGCCCAACCTCAAATAATCTACCATTGTTATAAAAATGACTAATATTTTTATTAATAGAACTTAATAAATTTGGAAAAATAGAAGTACGCATTGTATCCAAGTCAGTGCTGATTGGATTTTTAATTTTCACACAATCTTTATTGTTTTGAATATTTGCAAACTCTGAAGAAACAAATGACCATGTAATAGTTTCTAAATATCCTCTACTTGCAATGACTCTTTTTGATTTGTAAAATGCTTTTAAGTTATCATTTAAAACTTCTTCTTTGACTTTAGTGTTTTTTATAACTGACTTTGGTTCAATTTTATCATATCCATAAATTCTAAGAATTTCTTCAACTAAATCTGCTTCACCCTCAATATCAGGTCTATAGAGAGGAATTTTAACATTACATTTTTCACCCGAATTATTTGAAACTTTAAATCCTAATTTGTTAAGTATTTCTTCTTGATTTTTTTTATCTATATCTAATCCTCCAAGAGAATTGATTCTGTTAAAATTATATTCGATATTTTGTCCAGATATCTCATAATCACCAGATATTGTAATCTTACTTACTTCACCGCCACATAAATCTAAAATCATCTCTGTTGCTTTATCAACACCCCAATCAATAGAAGTAGTATCAACCCCTCTCTCAAAACGAAACCTAGCATCACTTTGCAAATTCAATTCTCTTCCTGTTTTAGTAACACTTATTGGATCAAATAAAGCTACTTCTAAAAAAACATTAGTTGTATCCATTGAGCAACCACTATAAAAACCGCCCATAACACCACCAATACCGTGAAGTTTTTCATTATCAGCAATTACAACCATATTAGAAGATAATTTGTATTCTTCTTCATCAAGTGTTTTGCAAAGTTCTCCTTCCCTGGCTAAACGCATCGATAAATTACCAGACAATTTATCAGCATCATAAACATGAAGAGGTCTTCCTAGATCAAAAGTAATAAAGTTAGTTATATCAACTAAAGCAGAAATAGGTCTCAATCCAATAGATAATAATTTCTTTTTAAGCCAATCAGGACTTTCAATATTTTTTATATTTCTAAATAATCTACCTGATACACAAGGACATAATTTTTCATCATTTTTATTAAATTTTCTTTGCCATTTAATTTTACTATCAAAACTTCCTTCAATTTTTTTTATTGTTAAATTTTTAAGCTTACCTATACCTGCTGCAAAAAGATCTCTCGCGATGCCTCTAACAGATAAACAATCAGATCTGTTTGGTGTGATATTTATTTCAATTATAGGATCATTCAATCCATAAATTTCACAAAATGAATCTCCAACTTTATATTTTTGGTCAATTTCAATAATTCCATCATGTTCATCAGATATTCCCATTTCCCTTTCAGAAACAAGCATTCCACATGATTCAACACCTCTAATTTTTGATTTTTTTAATTTTAATTGCGTTCCAGGAATAAAACTATTTTCTGGAGCAAAAACTCCAAGCATTCCTTCTCTAACATTGTTTGCTCCACAAACTACTTGAAGATCGCCACTAGTAGTTTTAACGCTACATACTTTTAACCTATCAGCATCAGGATGTTTGCTTGTTTTTATAACTTTAGCTACTGTAAATGGTTTGAGTTCCTGAGACCTATCTTCAATAGATTCAACCTCTAAACCAATATTTGTTAAAGTATTCTCAATAAGTTTTATATCAGAATCAGTATCTAAATGTTCTTTTAGCCAACTCAAAGTAAATTTCATAATTAGATTCCAGATGATGAAGATATATCTAGCGGATTGGAGCCATAATGATTAAGCCATTTGAAATCACTATCAAAAAATCCTCGCATATCAGTAATACCATATTTAAGCATAGATAAACGCTCTATTCCCATACCAAATGCAAATCCTTGATATTTGTTTGAATCTATTTTGCAATTTTGCAAAACACGTGGATTTACCATCCCACAGCCAAGAATCTCTAACCATTGGTCACCTTCTCCAATTTTAATTAGATTATTATCCTTAGTAAAAGCAACATCCATTTCTGCACTTGGTTCTGTAAAAGGAAAATAACTTGGTCTAAATCTATATTGTAAATCATTAATCTCAAAAAATTCTTTTAAAAAATCAACTAAACAACCTTTTAAATGTGCCATTGTTGAACTCTCATCTATTAAAAGACCTTCTACTTGATGAAACATAGGAGTGTGTGTAGCATCTGAATCGCTTCGATAGGTTCTTCCTGGCACAATAATTCTTATAGGAGGTTTTGTATCAAGCATAGTTCTAACTTGAACAGGACTTGTATGAGTTCGTAATACTTTTTCTTCTTCTTCTATTGAACTCTCAATGTAAAAAGTATCTTGCATTTCTCTTGCTGGATGATGTGATGGTATATTAAGCGCCGTAAAATTATTAAAATCAGATTCAATGTCAGGGCCACTTTCAACAGCAAACCCCATCGAAGAAAAAATATCAATAATTTTATATAAAGATTGACTAATTGGGTGAATTTTCCCAGACTGATAATCTCTTGCAGGTAAGGTTACATCAACTTTCTCTTTTTTTACTAATTCATTGATTATTGAATTTGCTATTGAATCTTTTTTCTTTAACAATTCATTTTCAAAAAAGGTTTTAATTAAATTTAGTTTTTTTCCTTTTTCTTTTTTTTCTTGAATTGGCATAGAGGACAAAGATTTCATCTCTAAGGTTAACAAACCTTTTTTTCCAAGGTAGTAAACACGTAATTTTTCAAGTTCTGCCAAACTTGATACAGTGTCAATCTTGTTTGCTATGTCATTCTTATCAAATATTGAAGACATAGATATATATATAAATTATGTGACGGAAAAAAACTACCTAGCAGATTGGACTTTTTCAACTAAAGCTTTAAAGACCTCAGGTTGATTGACAACTAATTCTGCTAATATTTTTCTATCTATTTCAATTGTAGCTTTTTTTAATCCATTAATAAATTGAGAATACGTTATTCCATGTAATCGTACACCGGCATTAATACGCTGAATCCACAAACCTCGAAAATTACTTTTTCTTTTTCTTCGATCACGATAAGCATACTGCATACCTCGTTCAACAGCCTGAACTGCTACTCTAAATACATTTTTCCTTCTACCATAATAACCTTTTGCTCTTTTAATGACTTTTTTATGCCTTGCTCTCGCTGTCACACCTCTTGATACCCTTGCCATAGTTTATTCCTATTTATTGTAAGGCAACATATGATCAATCAAAGATGCGTCGCTAGGGGCCATTATGCTTGATTTTTTCGTATTGCGGATAAATTTATTACTTCGCTTAGTCATACCATGTCTTTTTCCAGATGGTTTGAACTTAATTTTACCAGAAGCAGTTCTAGAAAAGCGTTTTTTAATACTACTTTTTGTCTTAAGCTTGGGCATTTCTTCTCCTTAAATGATATTAACCGCCAGGCTGCCCTGCATGCCATAACTGATTTCAGGGGACTTATATCGAATTACTTTAAAAGTATCAATGATCTTATTTTTAAACTTATTTATTAATTTGAGGAGCCAAAACCATCATAATTTGTTTTCCCTCTGATTTGGGGGGAACTTCTAATCTTGCATATTCAGCTACCTGTTCTATCAATCTTTTAAGCAAATCTATACCAAGATTTTGATGTTCCATTTCTCTACCACGAAAACGCATAGAAACTTTAACTTTATTTCCTCCAGCAATAAATTTAGATAAAGCTTTTATTTTAACATCATAATCATGTTTATCAATTCCTGGTCTCATTTTAATTTCTTTTACTTCAAATGTTTTTTGTTTCTTTTTTGCTTCTTTTTTACTTTTTTGTTCTTTGTATTTCAATTTACCATAATCAATGATTTTACAAACTGGAGGATTTGCTTCAGGAGAAACTTCAACAAGATCAAAACCTTCATCTTCAGCTCGATTTAAAGCCTCTCGAATACTAATAATACCTAACTGCTCACCTGTAGAAGATATAACTCTTACCTCTCCTGCAGTTATGTGTTCATTAGTGCGTGGTCCAGTATCTTTTTTTCTATAATTAAGACTCAAAACTAAAGATGCTCTAATGTTATGGAAATGCTAAAAATTAGCATAAAGAAAAAATTAAACTTAATTTCATATTTTTATAAATTGGATATAGAATGATTTAATTAAATGTTCAAGACCTGATTTAATAATATTTTAATGATATCTTGAAAAAACAAATATATCACAATTTTTCAATATTATAGCTAATTCTAAAGTTAAACTTAATGAAAAAATATTGAATAATTTAGTATAGATTATTTTTTTCAATAAGGTCAATGACCTCTTTAACTGTAATATCTTTTACAGAAGAAGAAAATATTTTATAAATATGATCTCCACTAGACAAATTAGCTTTAGAAACTTTATTATCATTTGCAATCCAAATAAGCTTTTTATTTGCAAGCGAAGCTATATGACCCGGTCCTGTATCATTTGAAATTATAATTGAAGATTTTAAAGCAAATGAATAAATAATTTCTGGTGGCGATTGATCAACTTTGTTAATAACATTCTTACAAATATTAAGAATGGGCAAAATATCATTGAAATCGTTATATGTTCCTATGACACATATAATAAATCCGCAGTCTTCAAAATATTTTGCAATTTTAGCAAACTTTTCTGGTTGCCATTGTTTATAATTTGCGCCTTTTGATACACCTGGAATAATAAGTGCCAATGGTTTGTTCGGGTTTTCTTTCAGTTTAACTTTTAACCAATTATAATTTTGATTATCTATTTTTTTTATTCCAATTAAGCTTAATTGATTAAATAAACCAGAAGTGGCTGTTTCACTTCCTTGGGGCTTTGTAAGATACCGATAATGTGCAAATGGTCTACAGCTGCAAATTTTAGCTGAGTAAAAAATACGAAAAAATATATTATATATTAAAGTTCTCTGTGAATTTTGAAGATCAATGATTAAATCAAATTGCTCATTACGTAATTTAAAAAGTGTTTTCAAACTTTTTAAAAAATTTTCTTTTCTATTATCTGCTAACAAAAATTCAAAAATATTCCATCTATTGAAAATATTAATATATTTATTTTCTGTTAGTAAATAAATTTTTGCATCAATATATTTGTTTCTTATTGAAGCTAAAACTGGAAGAGCAAATACAATATCACCCAAAGATCCATGTTTAATGATTAATATTTTTTTCACTAAATATTTTCTTGATAAAATTTGTAATATTTCTTCAACATCATATTTTTTGAAAAATTTTGTATTATATGATTTCTTGAAACTTCACCAAAATTGTTGATTGTATTTTGTGAAAATTTAAAAACTTGATTAATTTTTTCAATCATTTCATTTGTATTAAATGGACTAATAGTGAATAATTTATCTAATCCCAATAATTGATTTTTTGCTCCTCCATAATTATAGCTTAATACAATCTTCTTCATCGCTAAACCCTCGGCTACTATCCTCCCGAATCCTTCAGGCTTTACAGGTGCTGAAATAACAATATCAGCGCTTTTATACATAAATCGTGTGTCCTCTCTAGATAAATGTCCTAATATTTTGCAATTAGATAAAAGATCTCGTTTTTTTATTTCGTTAGTCAATTTATTTGTATAACTATGATTTTTATCATCCCCAATAAAATAACAAATTAAATTTTTAATATCTAATAGTTCAAGTATATTTAAAAATTCAATTTGTCCTTTCCAGGCAGTTAATCTTCCTGGGTATAAAATTATTTTTTTATCATTAGGTACATGATAATTAGATAAAAATTCTAAATATTTATTTTCATCTTGAATTTCAGGATTAAAAAAATCTATATCTATACCTCTATTAATAACAGTAATTTTTTTTTCATTAATTTTATAAATATCTATAATTGAAGTTTTAACATATTCAGAGATAGCTATAATTTTATCAACCTTACATAATCCTTGGTTATAATATCTTTTTATAAAATTTTGATGACCATAAACATTGTGGAATGTGGATACTGTTTTAAATTTGTTATTTGCTATAAATTTTAAAATCCATGCAGGGACTCTGGACCGAACATGAACAATATTAATATTGTTTTTTTCAATGAATATTTTTAATTTTTTTGCATTTTTAAACATAATAAAAATATTTTTTGAATAAAGAGGTAAGTTAAAATGGTGAATATGTTTCCTATTAAGTTGATACAACATTTTTCCTCCACTTGAAGCAATAAAAGATTTTAATCCTTTTGAAGCAATATAGTTAGCAACATCTATTGTTCCTTGTTCTACACCTCCAGATTCTAACGAAGGAACTAATTGTAATAATTTTAAATCTTTCATGAAAATATTTTATAATATAAACTAAAATTTTTTATATAAGATGTCTTATTTCATAAATAATTTAAATCAAAAAATTGCATATAAATTTTTTAAAGGAAAGTCGCCTGGTATAGTGTTTATCCATGGATTAAATTCAGACATGGAGGGCACAAAAGCTATAAGTATTGAAAAATTTGCAAAAAAAAGAGGTTTATCATACTTACGTTTTGACTGTAGAGGACATGGTAAATCACATGGTAAATTTGAAGAATTGACTATTTCTGACTGGAAAAAGGATTTAATTGATATTTTAGATAACATCACAAAAGGACCACAAATATTAATTGGTAGTAGCATGGGAGGATGGCTAATGTTACTTGCGGCCAGAGCAAGAAAATCTCGAATTGCAGCTCTAATGGGATTAGCTGCTGCTCCAGATTTTACAAAATACCTTTTTGCTGAACTGCCACAAAGAGTTCAAAATGAAATTAATAAAAATGGAATTTCGAAAGTAAAAAAATGGAAATATAACTATACTTTTACAAAAAAATTTTTTCAAGAAGGTAAAAAAAATTTTATTTTAAATAATAATTTTTTATTTAATAAACCAATAATCCTTATACATGGTCTCAAAGATAAAGATGTTTCGTCACAAATAACCCAAAAAATCTTAAACAAAACTACGAGTAAAAATGTTCAAATTAGATATTTAAAAAATAGTGATCATAGATTATCAAGTAAGAACGATCTCAAGATAATTTATAATGCAATTGAAAATATATTAAATTTAATTTAAGCTGATTTAGCTTCATTAATTAATACAGGTTTTTCAAATTTATTTATCATTTCTTTAGGTATAACTTGCCAAAAGCATAGTTTTTCTTTTTCCCATGTGTTCAATAATTCTTTAGCATGAAATGATTTTGTTTTATCACAATGATCTTCGATCATTGTTTTTAAAATATTCTCCCAATAACTTGTCATTTGTTGTTGATAAATCACATCCTCTAAGTTAATTCTTAAAGGCAATAATCCTGCTTTATCATAAACAAAAGCCATACCACCCGTCATACCTGCTGCAAAATTGTTTCCAACTTGTCCAAGTATCACAGCTTTACCTCCTGTCATGTATTCACAACCATTATCTCCACAACCTTCAACTACTGTTTCTGCGCCTGAATTTCTAACACAAAAACGTTCACCAGTTATTCCTGCTGCATATAATTTGCCTTTTGTTGCCCCATATAAACATACATTACCAATAATCACGCTATCTTTTGCAACAATATTAGAAGAAGTATTTGGACGAACAATTATTGTACCACCTGATAATCCTTTACCAACATAATCATTAGCATCACCAAAAACTTCCAAAGTAATCCCTTTTACAGTGAAAGCTCCAAGAGATTGGCCCGCTGATCCTCTTAAACGAATAGATAAATGATTATCATCAAGAGCGTGCATGCCAAATTTTTTTGTTACTACTGAAGATAAGTATGCACCTATTGCCCTTTGAGTATTATTAATGTTGTAAGTTAATTGAATTTTTTCTTTATTATTAAATAGATTAGAAGCATCTTTTAATATTTCGACATCCAAGCTTTGCGGTACTTCGTTTCTATTTTGATTTTTCGCCGCATAGTCACCAATATCAGAATCAATTTTTGTTAAAATTGGATTCAGATCTAAATCATCAAGGTCAGTACTGCCTCTATTAAGTTGATATAATAGATCAGTTCTGCCGACTATATCATTTAAGCTAGTAAATCCTAAAGAGGCTAGGATTTCTCTTACTTCTTCTGCAATAAAAGAAAATAAATTAATAACTTTTTCTGGTGTTCCTGTAAACTTAGCTCTTAGCTTCGCATCTTGTGTACAAACACCAACAGGGCATGTATTAGAATGACATTGTCTAACCATTATACATCCCATAGCTACTAAACTAGCTGTGCCAATTCCATATTCTTCTGCGCCTAGCATTGCAGCTATAACAACATCTTTTCCAGTTTTTAATCCTCCATCAGTTCTTAAAATTACTTTATCACGAAGATTATTAAGAGAAAGAACTTGATGTACCTCACTAAGTCCAATTTCCCAAGGTAATCCTGCGTACTTAATACTTGTTTGTGGACTTGCGCCTGTTCCTCCTACATGACCTGAAATAAGAATTACATCAGCTTTTGCTTTAGCTACGCCTGCTGCAATCGTACCAATACCAGATTGTGCAACTAACTTTACACAAACTTTTGCCTCTGGGTTGATTTGTTTTAAGTCATAAATAAGCTGAGCTAGATCTTCTATTGAATATATATCATGGTGAGGAGGAGGACTAATAAGCGTCACACCTTCGATTGAGTAACGGAGCTTAGCTATGATTGATGAAACTTTACCTCCTGGTAATTGACCTCCTTCACCTGGTTTTGCACCTTGAGCAATTTTAATTTCTATTTCTTTACAGTTATTTAGATATTCCGCAGTTACTCCAAAGCGCGCACTAGCAATTTGTTTGATTGCAGATGATGGATTATCACCATTAACTTTAGGAACAAACCTTTCTGGATCCTCCCCACCTTCTCCAGAACCAGATTTTGCACCTATTCTATTCATCGCAATAGAAAGAGTTTCATGAGCTTCAATGCTTAAAGCACCAAATGAAATACTAGGTGAAGTAAGTTTTTTTCTTATTTGATTTGTGCTTTCAACTTTATCTGTTGTTAAACTTTTTCTATTGGATTTATAATTCAATAAATCGCGTAAATTAATTGGATCATAGTTATTAACGATTTCAGAATATTTTTTATAAGTTGAGTAACTTTCGGTACCTACTGCACTTTGAAGCATATGAATAGAAGTAGCTTCAAAAGCATGCCGATCTCCTCCTTTTCTATATCGATAAAAACCACCTATAGGTAAAGTTATTATTTCTTCATCAAATGCTTTATTGTGAATCTCGAGTGTTCTTTTTTCTAAACCAGGAAGTCCAATTCCCGAAATACGTGAAGTCATCGTAGGGAAATATTCTGCCATCAAACTTCTGCTGAGTCCAACAGCTTCAAAATTACACCCTCCTCTATATGAACTTACAACTGAAATGCCCATTTTGCTCATAATTTTTAATATGCCGTTTTTGACTGTATTAATATATTGCTCAACACATTGTTCGTAGGATAAATTATTAAATAAACCTTTTTGATGCCTGTCCGCAATTGCTTGCTGAGCCATATACGCATTAATACTTGTTGCACCAACACCAAGTAATACTGCAAAGTAATGAATATCTAGACACTCTGCGGACTGAATATTTAGTGAAATAAAGGTTCTAAGATTTTTCTTTATGAGATGGTGATGTACTGAACTTGTTGCAAGTATCATTGGTAAGGCGATACGATTTGCAGAAAACTCTTTGTCAGTTAAAATAATATGAACATACCCGCTACGTACAGCATGTTCAGCCTCTTTATTAATTTTGTCTAATTCTTTTTTAAAAGAAATGTTTTTGTTATTTTTTTCAAATGTAGTATCAATGATTTTAACACTTTCGCCCATGTACTGGCGCAAAGTTTTAAATTGGTTTATTGATAGTACTGGAGAACTTAATTGAAGATGATCACATTGGTCTTCACTTTCATTAAGAATATTACTTAAATGGCCAATACGAGTTCTTAAACTCATCACTACTTTTTCACGCAAACTATCTATGGGTGGGTTTGTTACCTGACTAAAGTTTTGACGAAAAAAGTTATGCAATCCACGGTATTTATTGGATAAGACTGCAAGAGGGGTATCATCGCCCATTGAACCAACTGCTTCTTTTTGTTCAACTATCATTGGTTGAAGAATCAGTTCTAAATCTTCTATAGTCCATCCAAAAGCTGTCATTCTTTTACGAAGTTCTGCTTTATCTATATTCCTAAAATGTTCTTCCGCTGACTGAACTAATTTATCAATATGGACAATTTTTTTGGTCCAATTACTAAAAGGTTTTGAATTTGATAAATATGATTTGAGATCATTATCCTTATAAAGTTTTTTTTGATTAAAATTCACAGCAATCATTTGACCTGGACCAACTCGACCTTTTGCATTGATTTTAGATTCTTCAATTTCAACCATTCCTGTTTCTGAACCTACAACAAGATATTCATCTGTCTCTGTATATCTTAAAGGTCGAAGACCATTACGATCCATCCCCGCAATTGCCCATTCGCCTTGAACAGCACAAATTGCTGCCGGACCGTCCCATGGTTCCATAACAGCATTTGCATATGCGTATAGATTTTTTAATTTTACAGTAAAATCTTTCCGATGAGCCCATGCCTCTGGTATCATCATTAATTTAACCATAGGTAATGATCGATCAGCATGAACAAGTAATTCCATTGCTGCATCAAGTGCAGCAGAATCTGAGTCGTTTGAATTAATAATAGGTTTGATATCATCAATAAAGTTTTCAAAATTTATATGCTGAAGACGTGGTTCATGAGCTGACATCCAATTCTTGTTGCCTTTGAGTGTATTAATTTCACCATTATGAGCTAACACTCTAAATGGTTGTGCTAACGACCATGTTGGAAAAGTATTTGTAGAGTACCGCTGATGATAAACAGCAAACTTTGAAATAAATCGCTTATCTAATATATCTGGATAAAAATTTGCTAGTTGTTCTGCCAAAAACAAACCTTTGTAAATTATTGAGCGGCACGAAAAAGAACAAATATAAAAATCATTTATATTTTCTTTTCTAATTTGATTCTCGATACGTTTTCTAATGATAAACAATTTTGTTTCAAAATTTTTTTCATCTTCAAAAATATCATTAGAAATTAATATTTGCTCTATCTCGGGACGTGTAATTTTTGCTTTTTCTCCTATAACTTTTGTATTAATTGGAACGTGTCTCCAACCATAAATTTTTAACCCTTCTCTGAGTATTGCTGACTCAACAATACTTCTGGATCTTTCTTGAGCAGTAAAATCAACTCTGGGAAGAAAAATCATTCCAACACCAAAAGTAAGGTTATTGTATTTTTGGCCAGTTCTTTCAATTTGTTCAATAAAAAATTGTTTTGGTATATCTAAGTGTATCCCTGCTCCATCACCTGTTTTACCATCCGCATCAACAGCACCTCGATGATATAAACATTTAAGTGCTTCAATACCCATTTCAACTACTTCTCTTTTAGGTATACCTTGCAAAGATGCGATTAAACCAACACCGCAAGATGAATGTTCATTTAATTCATCATAAACGTGGTTTTTAATTAACTTATGTTTATTTTTTTTAAAATTTTTTATGAATGAATTATATGGCATGCGCTGCTTTTTTGCTGGATAGATTAGCAACTGTTGAATTCTTTTCTTCGAAATAATTATGTATATTACTAGCCGCATCACGACCGTCTTTTATCCCCCATACAACTAGACCTGCTCCTCTAACAATGTCTCCTGCTGCAAAAACTCCATCAATTTTTGACATCATATTTTGAAAATCTATCAATATTGTCCCCCATTGGGTTACTTGTAAGTTTGGTTCATTAAACATCATTGGAATGTTCTCAGCATCAAAACCAAGAGCTTCAATAATCAAATCACTTTTAATTTCATACTCACTTCCAGGTAATTGTTCTGATTGTCTTCTCCCAGTTTCATCTTGAGAACCAAGCTGCATTTTTATAATATTGACATTTTCTACATTTTTTTTGCCAAAATATTTTATTGGTAATGTTAACCAATGAAATTCTATTCCTTCTTCGATGGCATTTAAAACTTCTGTTTGTGACCCAGGCATATTTTTTTGATCACGTCTATATAAACATTTTACAGATTTAGCACCTTGTCTTACAGCTGTCCTAACACAGTCCATAGCTGTATCTCCTCCACCTATGACTACTACATTTTTTTTATTACTATTTAGTTTTCCATTATCAAATTCTTCAACTTTGTCTTTTAAGCCTTTTCTATTGCTAGCAGTTAAAAAATCTAAAGCTGCAACAACATTTGAAAATTTGTTGTAATTGAGATTAATTTCACGTGGCTTATACACTCCTGTTGCTATCAAAATTGCATTATGTTTTTTCTTAATATCACTAAAACTAACTGTTGATCCTACTTCACAATTTAATTTAATTTCTATACCACTCTGAAGAAGTCTGTTTGTTCTTCTTATAATTATTTCTTTTTCTAATTTAAAATTTGGTATACCGTATATTAATAAACCTCCAGCCCGATCATTTCGATCATATATTGTAACTTGATAACCTTTTTTACGAAGTTCTTCAGCAGCTGAAAGTCCAGCAGGGCCTGAACCAATTATTCCAACTGAATGTTTTTTTTCTTTTTGAATCTCAATTGGCTTGATCCATCCTTGATCCCAAGCATTTTCCGTTATATATTTTTCTATTGAGCCAATTGTAACAGTACCATGGCCTGATTGTTCAATAACACAATTACCTTCACATAGTCTGTCCTGAGGACAAATTCGGCCACAAACTTCAGGCATGTTATTAGTCGCACTGGAAAGCTCATAGGCTTCTTCAAGTCTGTTCTCCGCAGTTAATTTTAGCCAATCTGGTATATTATTGTTTAAAGGACAATGAACTTGACAAAATGGCACTCCACATTGTGAACATCTAGAAGCTTGTTCAGCTGCTTTAACTTTAGCATACCTGGAATAAATCTCCTGAAAATGCTTTTTTCTTTTACTTGATGATTGCTTGGTAGGACTTTCCAGAGAAATATTAACAAATTTATGCATAATAGTAAAATAATGGTACTAAAATTAATTATATATTTAGGCAATACATACACTAAATATGAAAAGATACAAAAAATAGCAAAAATTAGTACCACAAATTTACTATTGATTAAAAAATAACAGTATTTCAAAAAAAATACCTTATTTTTTAATAGTTTTTTTTATAACTTCTTTGGTATCTCTTGGTTGTATGCCTAAATCTTTAAAGTTTTTATCTATATTTTCTATCAGATTATCTTCTTTAAATAACATTAACTGATCAAGGGTAATGAAATTAAGAGGAGTTTTCTCTATAAAAAAAACAGCTATTTTAGCTAGATTAAAAGGAATTGTAACAAAAACGCGTCTAACATTGAGGCAGTTAGCAATATATTGATAAAGACTTTTATAAGTAAAAGTTTCTGGCCCCACTAATTCATATTTATGATTACCTTTAATTTGATTAACTACTATATTTTCAATTGCTTTAGCAATATCTCCTACATAAACTGGCTGCAATTTTGTATTACCACCTTCAAATAAAGGAATAACAAAAGAAAATTTGAATATTAATAAAAGCTTTCCTAAAAATTTATCTCCACCTCCAATAATAACACTTGGTCTTATAATTGAAGAATTAATTAGGTTTTGCGAAATATATTTTTCTACTTTTTCTATATATTGAGATCTAATTGATGAAGAATCCTTTTTTACACCTAACCCAGAGAAGAAGATAAAATTTTTATTTTTATCAATTGAATTAATTAAGTCAACAAGCTGAAAATTAAAGTTCAGAATACTATTTTTATAAGTAAATAATTTTTTTTCATACCAAATTGTCTTTAAATTTATTAATGCATCAGAATTACGAATAACATTTTGTATTAAATTTTCCTCTAAATTTCTAAACTTTATTGGAATAATTTGCCCAAGATTTCCAAATAATCTCAATTTTGCTTCATTGATTGGCCTTTGAAAAGGGACTATTATTTTATAGCCTTTTTTTGCAACGCGATAAATGATATTTTGACCAACAAAACCAGATCCTCCAAAAATAACAACTGTTTTCATGACGATTTAATTATAAAGTGATATAGCAATTTAATTTTGTATTTGAAAGGACTAGAACAAAAAGAAAAATGAAAATTAAGCTTTATAAAAATGATTTACCAGCAAATCTAAAATTTTCTGAATCTATTGCTATTGATACTGAAACGATGGGCCTTAATCCGCTGAGAGATAGATTATGTTTAATACAATTATCGACTGGCAATAATATTTGTCATTTAATCAAGCTTGAAAATATTGGCTTTAAACCAAAAAATTTAATAAAAATATTAAATAATAAAAAAATATTGAAAATATTTCATTTTGCTAGATTTGATATTGCAATTCTAAAATTTACATTCAATATTAATATTGAAAATGTTTATTGTACTAAAATTGCATCAAAATTAGCTCGTACGTTTACTGACAAGCATGGTTATAATGATTTATGTAAAGAATTGCTCAACAAAAAAATATCAAAAAATGAACAAACGTCTGATTGGGGTAGATCACAATTAACTAAGGCACAACAAAAATATGCTGCAACAGATGTACTTTACTTACACAAAATTAAAAAAAAGTTAGACAGAATGCTTATCAGAGAAAATAGAATGGATTTAGCACATTCATGTTTTAATTTTATAAAACACAGAACTAATCTTGATCTTGAAGGATGGGCTGAACAAGATATATTTAGACATTAATTCTATTATGAAAAAAGATCAAATAATAAAAGAAGCAAAAAAAGTTTTAAAAATTGAAATTGATGGAGCAAAAACTCTTACATCAAGTTTTAATAATTCTTTTTTTAATATTGTGAATACTATTTTTAATACAAAAGGATTAATTGTTGTAACTGGCATTGGTAAAAGTGGACATATTGCTAATAAAATTGCAGCAACTTTATCTTCTACAGGTACGCCCTCTCATTTTGTTCATCCATCAGAAGCTAGTCACGGGGATCTAGGGAGTATAACAAAAAATGATTGCATACTTGCTTTTTCAAATTCAGGTCAATCTAATGAATTAAATGATATAATAAATTATGCAAAAAGATTTGGCATTCCACTGCTCAGTGTTTCATCTAATAAAAAAGGTTTATTATCAAAAAATTCAGACTTTTCTATTGTTTTTAAAAAGCCAATTGAAGCTTGTCCTCTAAATTTAGCTCCTACAAGTTCAACAACAATGAGTTTAATTATTGGTGATGCAATAGCAATTACATTATTAAAAATGAGAGGATTTAAAAAATCTAATTTTGTAAAATTTCATCCAGGCGGTAATCTAGGAAAAGATCTAGTTAAATTATCGGAGATTATGCATGATAAATCTGAACTACCTCTTGTAGATGAGAATGAATTGATGGCAAAAGTATTAATATTAATTTCAGAAAAAAGTTTTGGTTGTGTTGGTGTGATTAATAATAAAAAAAATTTAGTTGGAGTAATTACTGATGGTGATCTTCGTAGAAATATGGATAGTAACATTATTAATAAAAAAGCAAAACTAGTAATGACACACAAACCCTATTTAGCCTCAAAAGATACTTTAGTAGCAGAGGCACTCAACATCATGAATACAAAAAAAATAACTAGCTTATTCATTTGCAAAAATGAAAAACCAATAGGTATTGTACATATTCACGATCTTTTGAGATTAAGTTCATAAATTGAATATATTACTTCAAATTAACAAAAAAATTTTACTACTGATTCTAATATTTATAACTGTATTATTTATTATTATTGTGTTGAATAATAATATGAAAATAGCTTTAGAAGAAGTAATCTCAAATGAAGAAAACACATCATTTGATATTGCAAATCCTAGTTTTACTATAAATAATGAAGGAAAAAAAATCTCAGTAAAAGCTAAAAAGGGAAAATTTTTAAATAAAAATTTAATTCTTTTAGAAAATGAAGTTATCTTTAAATCTAAACAATTTAGACTTCTAACTAATAAAGTTACATTTAATCAAAAAAATCAAACAGCTGAAAGTAAACAATCATCTAAATTCCATTCTGATGGTACAACAATTGTATCAGAAGGATTTAAAATAACAGAGCATGGAGATATAATTTTATTTAATGGTAAAACAATATTAATATTAAATAAATAATTTATTAAATGATAAGGTTTATTATAATTTTTATTTTTTTGACAACTATAATTAATGCAAGAGAGGTTGGTCAAACAGAAATTACAACTGATGAAGGTATAGAAGTATATCAAAAAGAAAAATATTATTTACTTAAAAAAAATGTTGACATTCAATCTGATAATTTTAATTTAAAAGCGAATCAAGTAAAGGCTTTCTTTGACAAAGATTTATATGACATTATAAATATTTATTCTAAAGGAAATGTTATTTTAGAATCAAAACAAGGCATTAATGCAACAGGTAATGAAATAAATTTTAATACAAAAAATGAGAATATATACATTAGCGGAGAAAAATCATATTTAAGTAATAAAAATATTATAATGAAATCAGATGGATCAATAGAGGTAAAAAATAACTCGGGAAAATTTAATTTATTTGGAATTAATTCAAAAATTATAACAACTGATCTTGAAATAACAGGTTTAAAAATAGAAGGTAATTATATTTTTATCAATGGTGAAAATGTAGTAGAAAATTTAAATGTAGAAGATAAAACACAAATTTATATTAAAACCAAAACACTGGAAATGTATGCATTAAAAGCAGATTATGATAAAAAAAATAATATTATAGAGCTATTTAATAATGTTAAAATATTTAGGAACGAAGAAATTATTACGGGAGATTATGCAAAAATAAATACTCTTGATGAAACATATAAAATTACTTCAAATAAAAGTAAAAAAGTAAAAGTTTTACTTAATAAAATAAATGACTAAATTTAGTATGTTAGATGATGGATTAATAGTTAACAAAATTTCAAAATCATTTGGCAAAAAACAAATTGTTAGAGATGTAAACTTAAATATTCAAAAAGGAGCAATAGTTGGATTGTTAGGCCCTAATGGTGCTGGCAAAACAACAATATTCCATATGATAGTAGGCCTTATGAAGCCTGAAACTGGTTCAATCTATGTTGATAAAATTAATGTATCAAACCTGCCCATTTATTTAAGAGGACAAAAAGGAATAAGTTATTTACCTCAAGAAGCATCTATTTTTAGAGGAATGAATGTTGAGGATAATTTGATGTCAATAATTGAAATTGTAGAAACGAATAAAAATAAACATCAAATACTATTAGAAAATCTGTTAAATGAATTTGATATTGCACATGTTAAAAAATCTAAATCTATTGTGCTATCAGGTGGAGAGAGAAGACGTTTAGAAATTGCAAGAACTCTTGCATCCAACCCGAGCTATTTGCTTTTAGATGAACCTCTTACAGGTATTGATCCTGTATCAATCGAAGAAATAAAAATAATGATTAAAAAATTAAAAAATAAAAATATTGGAATTTTGATAACAGATCATAATGTGCGTGAAACATTAAAGATAGTTGATAAAGTATATATATTGAATGAAGGAGCTATTTTTTTTGAAGGTAATCCTGAAGAAGCTGTCAAAAATGAAAAAATTAAAAAATTTTATTTAGGACCTAATTTTTCAATTTAACAATATATGCTGATTAGTTCAAAAGTATTAAATGGTATCAATGGAATTGCAAAAATTCCAGGCGATAAATCTATATCTCATCGTTCAATAATTATATCTTCTATAACTAAAGGAACATGTAAAATTACTAATATTCTTAGATCTTCAGATGTAATGAATACAATAAATGCATTTAAATTAATGGGTGTTCAAATAGAAAAAACTAAGGAAACGATTACAATTTATGGAAAAGGACTAAATTCCTTAACTAAACCAAAAAAAAAAATTAATTTAGGAAATTCTGGGACAAGTGCTCGTCTTCTTATCGGCTTACTCGCTGCACAAAATTTTGAGGTTGATTTAATAGGAGATAATTCTTTATCTAAAAGGCCAATGGGAAGAATTATTAACCCTCTTGTAAAAATGGGTGCTGATATTTTATCAAATAATGAAAAACTTCCACTAAATATAAAAGGAAAACAATTAACTAATATAAAATATTTTTTAGAAATACCTTCGGCTCAAGTTAAATCTGGTATAGCTCTCGCTGCTTTATTTGTTAAAAATAAAACTGAAATAATAGAAAAACATATAACAAGAAATCACACTGAGATTATGCTTAAATCATTCGGAGCAAATATTGAAGTAAAGAAAAAAGATAAATACAATCATATTTACGTCAGAGGTCAAAAAGAATTGTCTCCAAAAAATATAAAAATTCCTTCAGATCTGTCAAGCGCAGCTTTTTTAATTGTTGCTGCTCTCATAAATAATAATTCACATATTATAATGACTAATATAAATCTGAACCCTACAAGAGATGGCTTTGTAAAAGCTGTAAATCTCATGGGAGGAAATATAATTATTAAAAATAAAAAAAATATTAATGGTGAAATTATTGGAGATATAGAAGTAAAGAGCTCTGAATTAAATGGTTGTAAATTAAGCAAAGATATAGCCAAGCTAATGATAGATGAGTATCCTATACTTGCAGTTGCAGCTTCATTTGCAAATTCACCTTCTATTTTTGAAGGTCTTGGTGAGCTTAGGATAAAAGAAAGTGATAGACTGGAATTAATAAGATATAATTTAGAAAATTGTGGTATTTTTTGCAAAATAATAGGTGATGATTTATTAATCGATCCTACTAATAATTTTTCTCCAATAAAAAATAATATTAAAACTGATTGTGATCACCGAATTGCTATGGCATTCGCTATTATGGGAACAAAATTAGGATTGAATTTAAACATTAATGACTCTGAATATATTAAAACAAGTTTTCCTGATTTTGTATCTGTACTTAATTCACTTGGAGGCAATTTAACTGAATAAAATAATTATATCTATTGATGGATCTTCTGGATCTGGAAAAGAAAAAATAGCGAAGTATATTGCAAAAAAGTACAGTCTATATCATCTTGATTCTGGTATTCTTTATCGAAGATTGGCAGCAAAACTTTTATTAAAAAAAATAGATTGTAATAATTTCATACAAATTAATAAATATTTAAGATCTTTAAATACAATATCCTATAGAAAACACAAAAGTTTAAGAAATGAAGAAATAGGAAAAAAAACTTCACTAATAGCCACTAATCCTCAAGTAAGAAGATTTGTAAATAATCAACAGCGTTTTGCTGTCTCTAAATTATTAAAAAAATATAAAGGTTGTGTGATAGATGGCAGAGATATTGGGTCAAAAGTTTTTAATAATGCTCAAATTAAGCTTTTTATAGAAGTAAAATTAGAAATAAGAGCAAAAAGACGTCATAAACAGTTGATTGAACAAGGTGAAAAGCCTATACACAGCCAAATTTTAAAGGATCTTAAATTGCGAGATATAACTGATAGAACAAGAAAAGCATCTCCACTTATAGTGCCGGCTAATGCTGTAATAATCGATAATTCAAATTCTTTTAAACTTACAATCATACAAATTAATAAAGCTTTAAAAAAAATTAAATCAATTTTGAAATTATGATTGATAGTAAGAATATATCAAAAATATCAAATACTGATTATGAAGATTTAATTAAAAAATCACTTAGTTTTGAAACGAACAAAGAAAAATCAATTGTAGATGGTAAAGTTGTATCTATTGACAAAGAAAATGTTATCATTGATGTAGGTTTAAAAAGCGAAGGAAGGATTCCAATATCTGAATTTACAAGACCAGGACAATCTCCTGAAATTAATATAGGCGATAATTACAAAGTTTATATAGATAAGGTTGATGGCAAAAATGGTGAAACTAGATTATCAAGAGAAAAAGCAGTAAAACAAGCTGCATGGAATAATCTCCAAGATTCTTTTACAAATGGAAAATCTGTTGTTGGAATTCCTTTTAATAGAGTGAAAGGTGGTTTAAGTGTTGATCTTGACGGAGTTATCGCTTTTCTTCCAGGTAGCCAAGTAGATTCACGTCAAACTATGCGTGATACAAAAGAACTTCTTAATAAACCAATTGATTTATTAATTTTAAAAATGGACAAATATAGAGGAAACATTGTTGTTTCTCACAAAGCTATTTCTGATATAGAACTTCAAGAACAAAGAAATAAATTGCTTTCAACTATTAGAGAAGGATCAATAGTAAAAGGTAAAGTAAAGAATATTACTGATTATGGTGCTTTTATTGATTTAGGTGGAATAGACGGTTTAGTCCATGTAACTGACATTTCTTGGAAAAAAATTAATCATCCATCTGAAGAACTCACAATAGGATCTGAGATTAAAGTTAAAGTTTTAAAATATGATGAGGAAATTACTCGCTTAAGTCTTGGTATAAAACAACTTACAGAAGATCCTTGGGATAGTGTTGATGATAAATTTAAATTAGATGGTACTTATGAAGTTAAAGTTACTGCTATTTCAGATCAAGTAGTTACTATAAACATGCATGAAAATTTTGATGGATTTATTCAAATCCAAAATTTAAGTTGGTTAAAAAAACCTCCACATCCGTCTAAAATAGTTCAGATAGATGATCAATTAACGGTTAAATTAATTGAGATTGATAAAGAAAAAAGGCGCTTAAATTGTAGTCTTAAACAACTAAAAGAAAATCCTTGGGACACCATTACAAAAAATTATAAAGTAGAAGATATATTAGAAACTCAAATAGTTAACAAAGTAGACTTTGGGATTTTTGTAAAAATCTTTGAGGAAATTGATGGTATGGTTCATATATCAGATTTAGACTGGGATGAAAAAAAAGGCAATAATCTCCTACAGTCTATGCAAAAAGGTGATAAAATTAAAGTTAAAATACTGGAAATTGATTCCTCAAAAGAAAGAGTGAGCTTAAGTGTTAAACATTTGACTGAAGATCCTGTACAAAAATATATCTCAAAAAATCCTATAAAATCAATTGTAAGTGGAAAAATAATCTCAATTGATGAAAAAGGTATTACTGTGAATCTCGAAGAAAATATAAATGGTTTTATAAAAAAGAGTAATCTATCTAGTAATAAAAATGAGCAAAAAATTGATCATTTTGCTAAAGGGGAGACTATTGATTCTATGATTGTTTCTTATGATAATAAATTAAGAAAAATAAATTTATCTATAAAAAATAAAGAAATAGATGAAGAGAAAAAAACATTATCAGAATATGGTTCAAAAGATTCTGGGGCTTCCCTTGGGGATATTTTAGGTGATGCTTTAAATAAACAATCTAATTAATGATTAAATCTGAGCTAATCCTCAAACTACGTAATAAATATCCATCTTTAAGCTTAAATGACACTGAAAAAATTTTAGATTTATTTCTGAATAATATTCTAAAAAGTCTCCAAAATAGTAAAAAAATTGAGATCAGAGGTTTTGGAACATTTAGCAAAAGAATTAACAAAGAAAAATTTGTTAGAAATCCAAAAACCAATGAAAAAATCTTTAAAAAAGAAAATCATAAAATACATTTTAAAATAGGAAAAATTCTTCATAAAAGAATTAATTCTATTGATCAAATAAAAGGATGACTTTCAAAAAAAAAGTTATAGTAGCCTTAGATTCAAATAATTTTAAACAAACAGAAAGCCTGATTGAGAAAATTAAAGAATATATTTTTGGTGTAAAGATAGGTTATGAATTTTTTTTTAATTTTGGTCTAGATGGTTATAAAAAAATTCAGAATAAAAAGATTAATATTTTCTTGGATTTAAAACTTCACGATATTCCTAATACTATAAAACACGGAATTGTTGCAATTGCTGATTTAAATCCATATTTTACAACTGTTCATATTTCTGGCGGAGATGAAATGCTCAAAATGGCTTTTTTAAATAAAAAAAAAACTAAAATTCTTGGTGTTACAGCTTTAACGAGTTTAAATAACTATCAAGTTAATAAATATTATCTAAGAAAAAATGTTGAAAAACTAGTCAATGACTATGTGATCTATGCACTAGAAAATAAATTAGATGGAATTGTATGCAGTCCACATGAAATAAAAAAAGTTAAGAAATTATCTGGAAATAATCTTCTAATCGTAACACCAGGAATAAGACCATCTTCTTATAAAAAAACTGATGATCAAAAAAGAATTATGAGTCCAGCAGAAGCTATTTCTTATGGAGCAGATTATCTTGTGATAGGTCGGCCAATTACTATGAGTCTTGATCCGATTAAAGAAATAATTAATATTAATTCTGAAATTGAAAAAAATTAAAATTAAAATCTGCGGAATAAAAGATACAACAATATTAGATTGTTGTTACAAAAATATTGTTAATTTTTATGGACTAATTTTTTATAAAAAAAGTCCAAGAAATTTAAGTGTTGAACAAGCTTTGAAATTAATTAACTATAAAAAAAATTTAAAAACAATGCCAGTAGGGGTGTTTTATAATCATAATATTAATTATGTATCCGAAATAATTAAAAAATTAAATTTAAAATATATTCAACTTCATGGAAATGAAAATAATATTTATATTTCGAAATTAAAAAATAAATTTGATTTAAAAATCATTAAAGCAATAGGAATTAGAGAAAAAAATGATTTAGAAAAAATTAAAATGTACTTCAATGCTGATTTTTACTTATTTGATTATAAACCTGATAATAATGATCTACCTGGAGGCAATGCAAAATCATTTGATTGGTCATTATTAAGAAACAAAGATATTGACAAGCCCTGGTTTATTTCTGGAGGAATAAACATAGATAATGTTAGCGAAATTTTAAAAAAATTAATTCCCTATGGAATTGATATTTCATCAGGTGTAGAAGCAAGTCCTGGAATTAAAAGTACAAAAAAAATTAATGATTTGTTGGAAATATTAAATGCAAAATAAAAATTCATATTCTCAATGGCCTGATGATAAAGGTTATTTTGGTAAATTTGGTGGCAGATATGTTGCCGAAACATTAATGCCTTTAATAATAGAAGTTGAGAAAGAATATAATGAAATAAAAAAAGATAAAACTTTTAAAAAAGATTTTGAATATTATCTTGAAAAATATGTTGGCAGACCAAGTCCTCTTTTTTTGGCTGAAAGAATAACAAAAGATTTAAAAGGTCCTAAAATATATTTTAAGAGAGATGAATTGAATCATACAGGTGCTCATAAAATTAATAATTGTATGGGGCAGATCCTTCTTGCAAAAAAAATGGGTAAAAAAAGAATAATTGCTGAAACTGGTGCTGGCCAACATGGCGTGGCAACAGCCACAGTTTGCGCTCTTTTTAATCTTCCTTGTGTTATTTATATGGGGGAAAAAGATATAGAAAGACAGTCACCAAATGTATTTAGAATGAAATTACTTGGTGCAGAAATTAAATGTGTAACAAGTGGATCAAAATCTTTAAAAGATGCGATGAATGAAGCTTTAAGGGATTGGGTAACAAATGTTAAGAATACTTTTTATATCATTGGGACTGTAGCTGGACCACATCCTTACCCTTCAATGGTTAGAGATTTTCAGTCTATCATTGGAAAAGAAGTTAAAACACAAATTCAAGAAGCTGAGAACAAATTACCTGATCTTTTGATTGCCTGCATCGGAGGAGGTTCGAATGCTATTGGATTGTTTCATGAGTTTTTAGATGAACCAGATGTAAAAATGATAGCTGTTGAAGCTGCTGGACTAGGTTTAAAATCAGGAAAACACGCAGCTAGTTTATCAGGCGGTAAACCAGGTGTTCTTCATGGAAATAAAACATACTTGCTCCAATCAGAAAAAGGTCAAATTGAAGAAGCACATTCAATATCTGCTGGCTTGGATTATCCAGGAATTGGTCCCGAACACTCTTTTTTATTTGAAGAAAAAAGAGTTCAATATATATCTGCTACAGATGATGAGGCTTTGGAAGCTTTTCAATATTGCTGCAGACTTGAAGGAATAATTCCTGCTCTTGAGCCAGCTCATGCTCTTGCAATACTTAAAAAAATTGCTCCTTCTATGCGCCCAGAACAAGTAGTAGTTATGAATATGTGTGGCAGAGGAGATAAAGATATATTTACTGTAGCAAAAGCTATTAATATTAACATCTCATGAATAGTCGTATAAATAAAACTTTTTCTAACGATAGCAAAAAACTTGTAACATTTGTTACTGGAGGAGATCCAGATTTAGAAACTTCTAAAAAAATTATTAATACTATAGCAGAAAGTGGTGCAGATATTATTGAAATAGGCATGCCTTTTTCAGACCCTATGGCTGATGGGCCAACAATACAAGTATCAAGTACAAGAGCAATCAAACAAGGTATAGATCTTGATGACATATTTTCAATTTGCAAAAATTTTAGAAGCTTGAATGATCAAATTCCTATAATTCTTATGGGTTATTATAATGTTATATTTCATTATGGAATTTCAAGTTTTGTTGATAGTTGTCAAAAAAATGGAGTAGATGGTCTAATTATTGTTGACTTGCAACCCGAAGAGGATCCAGAATTATTAAATGCCATAGAGTTAACTAACCTTGATTTGATTCGTTTAATTACGCCCACTACTAATGCTGAAAGATTCTCAACAATTTTAAAACACTCATCTGGTTTTTTATATTATGTAACTATTACTGGAATAACAGGGCAAAATTCAGCAAATATTGAAGAATTAAATCAATCTATTAATATAATTAAACAACAAACAAAACTTCCTGTTGTGTCTGGTTTTGGAATTAAGAATGCTGAGCAAGTTAGAGAAGTGTGCAAAGTTAGTGATGGTGCTGTAGTTGGTTCATCAATTGTGAAAATTATTGAAGAGAATCTTAATGATAAAAACAAAATATTAACACTTGTAGCAAATTTTATTAAACAATTAAAAGCAGGTATAGAAAAATGAACTGGCTAACAAATTTTGTTAAACCAAAACTAAGTGCACTTGTTGGAAGCAGAAAAGATGTTCCTGATAATTTATGGAAAAATTGTCCAAACTGCGGAAATATGATGCATCATAAAGATTTATACGAAAATTTTCATGTTTGTAACTCATGTGATCATCACTTTAGAGTGTCTGTTGATAGAAGAATTGAAATATTGTTCGGAACAAATAAATTTAAAGAAATTGAACTTGAAAAATTAAAAGATGATCCTTTGAATTTTACTGATAAAAAAAAATACAAGGACAGATTAAAAGAATATAGAAAAAAAACAAATCGACATGATGCGTTTATTTTAGGTAATGGTGAATTTGAAAATTATAGTACAATTACTGGTTTTATGAATTTTGATTTTATGGGCGGTTCAATGGGAAGAGCTGTAGGTGCTGGAATAGTCAAAGGAGCTCAAACTGCAATAAGCCAAAAAAAGCCTTATATTATATTTACTTGCTCTGGTGGCGCAAGAATGCAAGAAGGAATAATTAGTCTTATGCAAATGCCACGAACAGTAGCAGCAATTGAACTGTTACATAGGAATATAATTCCTTATTTAGTAGTTTTAACAGATCCAACAACGGGTGGGGTAACAGCTTCTTTTGCTATGCTGGGTGATATTACTATAGCAGAGACTGGTTCAACTATTGGTTTTGCAGGAAAACGTGTAATTAAAGACACAATTAGAGAAGAATTACCAATAGATTTTCAAAAAGCAGAATACTTAAAAACACATGGTATGGTTGATATGGTGGTTCATCGAAAAGATTTAAAAGGTACTATTGTAAAAATTTTAGATCATATAAATAATAATTAGCATATGGGTAACCCCCCATTAGAAAAGCTGTTAATACAACTTGAAAAATTATTTCCAAAATACATTGATTTATCTCTTAAGCGACTTTTAAACTTATTAGAAAAACTTAATAATCCACACCTAAAATTACCGCCAACAATTCATATAGCCGGAACAAATGGAAAAGGATCGACTCTTAGTTTTCTGAATCAAATTTTAAAAGAAAATAATTATAAAGTTCATTGTTATATTTCTCCACATTTAGAATCTATTGAAGAACGATTCATTTTATCAAATAAAAAAATCACAAAACAAAAACTATATGACACACTTCTATATATTAAAAAAATTAACGATGAAAAACCTATAACTTTTTTTGAAATTACCACAGCTACTGCATTTTATTTATTCAATAAATTAAGTGCAGATTTTGTAATTTTAGAAACAGGATTGGGTGGAAGATTAGATGCCACAAATGTAATCCAACAATCAATTATTGATATTATCACACCAATTAGTTTTGATCATAAAGAATTTCTTGGAAACAATTTAAAAAAAATAACTAACGAAAAACTTGGAATTATCAAATCATCTAGTTCGGTAATTATTGGTAAACAAAATAAAGAGATACTTTTTTATATTAAAAGTAAAATTAAAAAAAATAAAAATAGAAAACTATTTTATAATGAAAATTTTAAAGTTATGAACACTACTGATAAAAAAATTATTTTAACTTTAGAAAACAAAATACTTAAATTTAATATTCCTTCTTTAATTGGCTACCACCAAATAGAAAATGCCGCAATCGCTATTGCTGCAGCTTATGAAATCAAAAAATTAGGTTTTCAACTTGCTGCCAATTTAATAAATACAGCTTTAAAAAAAACTAATTGGCCTGGTAGATTAGAAAAAAAATATTTAAAAAAAATACCTGTTTACATTGATGGAGCTCATAATATTGCAGGGGCTAAACAGATAGGAAAATTTTTAGAAAAAAACAAAAAATATACTTGGATTATTTTGGGCATGTTAAATAATAAAGATTTACATGAATTTTTAATTCAAATTAAAAACTTTATATCAGGTGTAATAGCAATAAAAATTCCCGGAGAGAAAAATTCATTTACTACACAAGAAATTTTTAATATTTGTAAAAAATTGAAAATAAAATGTATTAAACAAAAAAACATTAAATCTGCTAATCAATATTTATCAAGATCAATAAAACCAGAAAGAATTGTAATAACGGGCTCTCTTTATTTAGTTGGAAAAGTCAGGAGACTATTTATCTAAAGAGTTGTTTATCCACTCGACTAACGATGATTTAGGTAAGCTACCAACTTTTATATCTATCAATTTTCCATCTTTAAAAAAAATAAGGGTTGGTATGCCGCGTACACCATATTTTTGAGGAGTTTCAGGATTTTCATCAATATTTATCTTTATAATATTAATTAATTCTTTTTTTTCTTCTGAAATTTCTTCAAGGATAGGGCCAATCTGTTTGCAGGGACCGCACCATTCTGCCCAAAAATCAACTATTGTGGGCATAGTAGATTGCAGAACATCTTTTTCAAAATTAGCATCATTAGTTGGTTTGGTAGTCATATGTATATTTTATTAATTAAGCATTAAATATATATATTCAAGTGATAGAGTTTTTGGCTTCTTTTAAGCCTTTTATATCTCCTACATGATACCACTGAGAATTCATAACGCTTCCATAAAGTGATTGTTTTAAAATTAAATCATCCCATAATAAATTAAATGAAAATTTTTTTTGAGAATAATCTTTTAAAATATTCAAATATAAAATTTGAAGACCAGAATAATAAAAATAAAATTTATTTGAATAACAACGCTTAACAATATTTTTTTCTAAAACAAAATCTCCTTTTTTTTTAGAAATACCATGAACTTTGTCTTCTGGAACTAAAAGCAGTCTACATTGCTCATGTGCTTTATAATTATTTATTAATTTAATAATATCTTTCAAATTTTCTTCCCTCCAAAAAACATCACTATTAACTACTAAAACTGCATTATTACTAAATAAGGGTAATGCATTTTTTACCCCTCCAGCAGTATCTAAAATTTCTTTTTCATAGGATAAAATAATATTTTTATGATCATAATTTTTATCAATAAAATTTTTTATATACTCATGTTTGTAATGCGTGTTAATTACTATTTCCTTACAATTAATGCTCAATAAAATATTAATAGTGTTTTGCAACAAAGTTATATTATTAATTTTTATCATTGGCTTAGGCATCTTAAGGGTTAAAGGATTTAATCTTTTTCCAAATCCTGCGGCCAAGATCATAGCTGAAAAGGGTTTATTAATCATATAAATCTGGTAATATTTTTTTGTACAATAACTTTAATTTAATCATATGAGGTAATTTTAATGATTTTATAAGTCTTGTATTAGTTATATCTATAAAGTCTAAATAGCATTTTTGATTCAAATCATTTGCTAATTTAACCCATCTTCCTAATAATCTGGTTTGACGAGAACAATTTAGAAAAAAATATTTTTTTCTAAATTCTTCAAGTGATATTTTTTGATTCGTTTTTTTAAAAAAAAATTTGATAAAATGATCATTGTATTGATCATCAAAATTTAATCTTGAATCTTCTAATAAAGAAAACAAATCCCAACAGTCATCACTCCATAAAGCATTTTGAAAATCAATAACTCCACACTTATTAAAATTTTTTCTTTTAGGTAAAAAAATTAAATTGTTTAAATTATAATCTTTATGAACAAAATTTTGAAAATCAAAATCCATTGAATCATACTGCTCTTTCCAACAGCCATAAAAATCATCTTTAAGTCCCGCTGATATCGTTTTGTTTTGTGAATATGGATAAAAAAAATCTATAAATTCTGAGATTTCTTTTTTAAATAAATCAAAATTGTAAACTGATATTTGATAATTTTTATTAAATTTAATTTTATTCTTTAAAAGCACCAATGTTTTTATTGCTGGATATAAAAGATCTTTAAGATGATAAAAATTTAAAATCCTATCAAACCGTAAAGTCCCCAAATCTTCTAAAATCATTGTACAAGAATGCGTATTTATATCGAAAATCTGCGGAACTGAAATTTTAGTTTTAGATAGGATTTTATGAACATGTAAAAAATTATTAAAATCATCAGGTTGTTTGGATGAATCCATATAAATAACTGAATGCTTGTTTTTGCTAAGCCTATAATAATTTCTATAAGATGCTCCGCTTTTTATGTTTTCCAATTTATAATTTTTAAATTTTTTTGGAATTAAATCTTTAAGATTAATATTCATTTGTATTAAAATATAAATTTTTATTTGTATGAGATATTTCTAATTGTCTAAAATTAATATTTTCAATTCTAAATTTTATTAAATAATAGTTTTGTAATTTGTTATTTTGTAATAGAATTCTTGGCCACTCAATTAAAGTTATATTATTACTAAAATTCTCAAATATGCCTAATTCAATAAAATCACTTATATTTTTCAATCGAAAAAAATCATAATGATATATTTCAAAATTTTTTAGTGCATAGTTTATAAGAATCGGAAATGAAGGGCTCTTTATTGAATTTGGTTTTCTCAATAAATTTTTTTCAAAAACTGATTCAATAAAAAATCTTGAAAAAGTTGTTTTCCCTGAACCTAATTCTCCCTCTAAAAGAAAAATATCGCCCTGGAGTGCTTGTTTAGCAATTTTTTCTGCTAATTTTTGAAGAATTTCAAGATTAACACTTAACTGAAAAAAATTATTCAAAATCTATGTATTTAAAAAGACCTTTTAAACTCTTCTATAAGATCTGTTTTTTCCCAAGTAAAATGACCTTCTCCATTTGCTTGTCTTCCAAAGTGACCATAAGCAGCAGTCGGCTCATAAATTGGGTTATTTAGTTTAAGATGATCTCTAATATTTCTTGGACTTAAATCTAATATTTCAGGAATAATTTTTTCAATTTTTGTTTCATCAACATGATTTGTTCCATTAGTATTAATATATATCGACAAAGGCTTTGATATTCCAATTGCATAAGATAATTGAATTGTACATTCATCTGCTAAATCAGCTGCAACAATATTTTTTGCTAAATATCTTGCTGCATAAGCTGCAGATCTATCAACTTTAGAAGGATCCTTTCCAGAAAATGCACCTCCACCATGAGGTGCCGCTCCGCCATATGTATCAACAATTATCTTTCGTCCTGTTAGGCCTGAATCACCATCAGGTCCCCCAATTACGAAGTTACCCGTAGGATTTACATAGAACTCTTCATCTTTAAGGTTTTCTAGTAAATTTTCAGGTATGCTCTCCTTCACATATGGCTTTACTATTTCTTTAATATCTTGCGGGGTTAAGCCCCTTTTATGCTGACTTGAAACAACTATAGAAGTAATTTTTTTTGGTTTACCATTTTCATACATCATAGCAATTTGACTTTTTGAGTCAGGTTCTAATTCTGAAGATTTACCGCTTTTTCTTGCCTCTGACATTTTTAATAATATTTGATGAGAATAATGAATTGGAGCTGGCATAAATTCTTTTGTATCTTTACAAGCATAACCAAACATGATCCCTTGATCACCTGCACCTTCGTCTTTGTTACTACTAGAATCAACACCCATAGCAATATCTGATGATTGTTCATGCAAAAAAGTTTGTATGTCACAATGTTTCCAATGAAATCCTTCTTGTTCATAACCAATATCTTTTATACATTCTCTTGCTTTAGAAATTATTTCTTCTTTATCTATAGATGGACCCCTTATTTCACCTGCAAGCACAACTTTATTTGTTGTGGCAAGAGTTTCACATGCTACTCGAGATAATGGATCTTTTGATAAATAAGTATCTACAACCATATCAGAAATTCTATCACAGATTTTATCTGGATGTCCCTCGGAAACAGATTCACTTGCAAACAAAAAAGGTCTTTTCATAGTTCTATTCTCAAAAATGAATTATTAAAAAAAATCAATATCGATAAGTATCATTTTTAAATGGCCCTTCCTTTTTTACACCTATATAATTTGCTTGCTTATCAGTAAGCTTAGTTAATTTTGCCCCAACTTTGTTTAAATGTAGAAGGGCAACTTTCTCATCTAAATATTTTGGTAAAACATAAACTTTATTTTCATAGTTTTTATAATTTTTCCAAAGCTCTATTTGGGCTATAACTTGATTAGTAAAAGAAGCGCTCATTACAAAGCTTGGGTGTCCAGTTGCATTTCCCAAATTTACTAAACGACCTTGCGATAACAATATTAGTTTTTTTCCATCAGGAAACTCTATTTCATCTACTTGTGGTTTAATTTCTTCCGATATATAATTGCGAAGAGCCTCAGTTTGAATTTCATTATCAAAATGCCCTATGTTGCATACAATTGCTCTATCTCTCATTTTACGCATATGTTCAATCGTGATTACATCTGAATTACCTGTCGCAGTAACAAAAATATCTCCATATGAGCAAGCTTCATCCATTGTAACAACTTGATAACCTTCCATTACAGCTTGTAATGCATTGATTGGATCAATTTCAGTTACACATACACGTGCACCTGCTCCTCTTAAACTAGCAGCTGATCCTTTCCCAACATCACCATATCCAGCTACCACAGCAATTTTCCCAGCCATCATAACGTCTGTACCTCTTCGGATGCCATCAACTAAACTTTCCTTACATCCGTACAGATTATCAAATTTTGATTTAGTTACAGAATTATTAACATTAATTGCTGGCACCTTAAGTTCACCTTGCCTTTCCATTTCTTGTAATCGATGAACTCCAGTAGTTGTCTCTTCAGATAATCCTCTTATCTTAATAAGCATTTCAGGATATTTTTCATGAATGATTTTAGTTGCATCTCCTCCATCATCTAAAATCATATTAGGTTCCCATCCGTTAGGTCCACTAAGTGTTTGTTCAATGCACCACCAAAATTCTTCTGTATTCATACCTTTCCATGCAAAGACGGGGATTCCTTTTGACGCAATAGCTGCTGCCGCATGGTCTTGCGTTGAAAAAATATTGCAAGAACTCCATCTAACAGATGCTCCCAAATAAACCAATGTCTCAATGAGAACAGCAGTTTGTATCGTCATATGAAGACATCCAACAATTCTTGCTCCTTTTAGAGGTTGAGTATTTTTGTATTCTGCCCTTAAAGCCATTAAACCTGGCATCTCTGTTTCTGCTATTGCTATTTCTTTAAATCCCCATTCACTTAATGAAATATCTTTAACTTTATAATCACTACTCATGTTTTATTCTTTTAATGGTAATTTTAATTTAAAACAAGCGCCATTATAACCTTTTAGATAGAAATCACTAAGCTCGATAGATCCAAAAAAACTTTCTATAATTTTTTTTGAAATAGATAGTCCTAACCCTGAATGAAATTCAGATGTATGAGATCTATCTGTATAAAAACGATCGAAAATTTTTTCTTTAACTTTTTTATCAATTCCTTTTCCTTGATCTATTATGTAAATTATCACCGAATTATTTTCAATTAATTGAATAATAGATAATTCTGATTCTATAGGTGAAAAAGAAAAACTATTATCAATTAAATTTATAAAAACTTGAGCAAGTTTATCTCTATTTGCTCTCACCAATGTTGGGTTATTTTCATATTTAAAATTTATTTTGATCTTTTTTATGTTGTTTGAAAATGATTGAATTAATTCTTTAATTAATTCAATTAAATCAAATTTTATAAACAATTCGCCATCTATTTCTATTTGTGTAAGAGCATAATTAGAAATATCCGAAATTAATCTATTCATTCTTTCAATATCTTTTTGTATATTATTTAATAATAAAAATTTTTGCTCAGATTTTATTTTATTTTCTAATAATAATTCATTTGAACTTTTTAAACTAGCAAGAGGATTCTTTAATTCATGCGAAACATCCGCAGCAAAATTTTCAAGTTCATTAATACGCAATTTAAGATCTAGTGACATATTTTTAATTTCTTTACTTAAACTGCCAATCTCATCATTTCTTATTGGATAATTGAGATTATTGGAAATCTGAATTAGTTTATCTTGTTCTATTTTTACTATTTTGGAAAGAATTTTGATTGGATTAACTATACTTTTTGAAAAAAAAGTAGATAAAACAAACATAAAAAAAATAATTATAAGAAAAAGATTCAATAAATTAAATGAAGTTAATGCCGCTTCAGGATTTGCCTGAATTAGATTGCCTGAAACTATTACTATTCCATAAATATTATTATTAATAATTATTGGACTTAATTTTGTCAGATAAAAATGATTATTATCTATTTTAAAAATTTTTGATAAAATTTTTTGCTTTTTTAACGTTTCAACTGCTAAATTAATATCTTCTCTAAAATCAGTTGAATCTTTAAGTAATTTTTTATTATCAAAAAATAATTGCAACTTATGAAACAGAGAAAAGTATTGTTCTTTATATTTCGTAAAAATATTAATATCTTCAGGGTTTTTTTGATCTTCAATATCATTTGGTAATTCTTGAATAGTAACTTCTACAACTTCAGCAGCTGAAAAAAAACTTTCTGTGTCTGCATATTTAATTAAATTAACATCATATATTCTAATATGATTATTTAAATTTAAGAATTTGCTAAATAAATAATCTTGTGTTGCAGAAGGATCTAATAATGGTTCAGATAATATTTTTGCACCACAATTAAAACTAATATTATTTTGATTTTTTTTATCTAAATTATTTAGTCTTTTACATTCTTCTTCATTAAATTGAGGTATTCTTTTCACAGCATTTTTTTGTAAGTAGGTTGTGATTTCATTAGTTTGCATATTAATTTGTTTAGCTTTAATTTCTATTTTGCTATTATTTGTTAATAAAAAATAATTAAAAAAAACTAAAAAGCTTAACCCTATGATTGCTGTAAAAAGATTAATTATTATTATCTGAGTTGCTAGAGAATAATAAGAAAGAGATAGTCTACTTAGTTTCTTATTCACGCCATGAATAGCCTGAGCCATATCGCGTTCTAATTTGATCAAATGATGAATCGTACAATCTAAATTTTTTTCTTAATCTTTTAATATGGCTATCAATTGTTCTATCATCAACATAAACATTATCACCATACATTGCATCCATTAATTGATTGCGATCTTTGATTACTCCTGGATGTTTTGCTAAACAATTAATTAAATTAAATTCAGCAACAGTTAATTCAATAATATCATTTTTCCAAAAACAAAGTTGTTTTAAATGGTCTAGAACAAGATCTCCTTTTTGTAAATTAGCATTTTTATCTATTATTTTTTCATCTTCAATTAATCTATTAGAATGTATTCGTAATACTGTTCGTATTCTTTCATTAAGCAGTTTTTGTGAAAATGGTTTTTTAATATAATCAGCCGCTCCCATTTTTAAACCAATAATTTCATCTTGTTCTTGATCTTTAGAAGTTAAAAATATTATTGGCATATTTTTCAATTCTAAATTTTTGCTTGATCTAACTTTCATTAATAATTCATTACCATTCATTCGCGGCATTTTGATATCAAAAAGACCAAGATCATAATTTTTTTTTTTGAATCCATTAATTGCTTCTTCACCATTTTGAAAAGTGTCAACTTCAAATCCTTCAGTTTCAAGAGCTAATGAAACAGAAGTTAAAATATTAATTTCATCATCTACTAAAGCTATACGAGTCATATATTTTTTTAAAATACAATAATTAAGAATTTTTATGGCAGATTTAAGTCAATATATCCTTATATTTATAATAATATTAATTTAATATATTCAAAGAATCTAAAAAAACTGTTGATAATAATTTTTTAATGATTTCAGTTACTTGACTAAGTTAAAGTATCTTTTTCAATACTAATGTTTGACTTAGAATAAAAATAATTTATGTTCTTATTTTGTTCTTATTGCGATATTGAGCAAATATTGTATTGTCAGTTTATTAGTGACACTACATATTGTAGCTATCAAGAATAATTTTTAGAAAAATATATTTGGAAAAAAACAATATATGACAGAACACTCATCTCGTTTAAAGGAAGATATCTCAAATAATAACATTAATCTTTTAAGTTTAAGTGTTGTTAGACGAGATGGTTCAATTACTCCTTTTAAATCAGATAAAATTTCCAATGCTATTAAAAAAGCTTTTCTAGCTCAAACAAAAATCAGAAACAATAAAGATAAAGATACCGAACAAAAAAATAATATTCATAAAACGGTTGATAATTTAACTAGTAAGGTTGTATCTGCTCTTACGCGACGTATTGCTGATGGCGATATGATTCATATTGAAGATATACAAGATCAAGTTGAATTAGCTTTAATGAGGGATGAACACCATAAAGTTGCTAGGGCTTATGTTTTGTATAGGGAACAAAGAGCAGCACAAAGATACCATACAAAAAAACTAAAAGAACAAATTGGAGGAAAAGTTTCCTCAATGATGGTAATTAAACGCGATGGTGACAAAGAGCCAGTATCCTTAGATAAAATTTCAAATAGAATTTCAGTACTATCAACAGGATTACAAATCGATCCAATAGTTGTCGCACAAAAAGCAATACCAGGTTTATTTAATGAAATAACTACAACAGAAATTGATAATTATTTAGCTGAAACAGCAGCATCTCTTACTGTTGAACATCCTGATTATTCATATTTAGCTGCAAGAATTAAAGCAAATGCTCTACATAAAGAAACGCCGGGATTTATTATAACTACAAAAAATCTTTATGAAGATGGATTGTTGAAAAAAGATTATTATGAAAAAGTAATAAATAATTCTGATGATATAGAATCAATAATTGATTATGATCGAGATTATCATTTTGATTATTTTGCCCTTACAACATTAACGCGAGCTTATTTACTCAAATTAGAAAATAAAACAATCGAACGGCCACAAGATCTTTGGATGCGAGTTGCATTAACTGTTTCCTCTGAGAAATTCGACTATAATAGTGTTAAAAATACATATTCAGCTTTATCAAATGGGATGTACACACATGCAACACCTACATTATTTAATAGTGGTTTAAAAATGCAACAATTATCTTCCTGTTTCTTAATAGGAATGGAAGATGACTCAATAGATGGAATTTTTAATACTATAAAAGATTGTGCTTTAATCTCAAAAACTGCTGGAGGGATTGGATTACATGCCCATAATATTAGAGCTTGTGGCAGCAGAATCAAATCAACTAATGGTAAATCTAATGGTTTAATTCCCTTTTTAAAAATTTTTAATGAAACAGCTAAATCAGTTGATCAAGGAGGTGGCAAAAGAAAAGGGTCTTTCGCTATTTATCTTGAACCTTGGCATGCTGATATAGAAAAATTTCTTGAGTTGAGAAAAAATACAGGTGCTGAAGAATTTAGAGCAAGAGATTTGTTTTATGCACTTTGGATACCTGATCTCTTTATGGAAAGAGTTGAAAATGATGAAGATTGGACATTAATGAGTGAACATGAATGCCCAGGATTATCTGATAATTATGGAGAAGCGTTTAAAAAATTATATTCAAAGTATGAAAAAAAATTTCATCATTTAGAAAAAATTAAAGCAAGAACTTTAATGTCTAAAATAATTGAAGCACAAATCGAAACAGGACAACCTTATATGCTTTATAAAGACTCAATAAATGAGAAATCCAATCAAAAAAATATAGGTGTAATAAAATCATCTAATCTCTGTGCCGAAATTGTTGAATATTCATTTAAAGACGAAACAGCTGTTTGTAATCTTGCTTCAATTGCTCTGCCTAAATTTATTATCAATAAAGAAAAAAAATATGATTATAACAAACTTTATGAAACTGCAAAGCTAGCAACAAGAAATCTTGACCAAGTAATTGATGTTAATTCTTATCCAACAAACAAGACCAAAAAATCAAATAATTTACATCGTCCAATAGGACTTGGAATACAAGGATTAGCTGATGTATTTTTTATTTTAAAAATTCCTTATGATAGTGAAAAGGCAGCTGAAGTTAATAAAAAAATATTTGAAACAATTTATTTTGGCGCCCTTGAAGCTTCAATGGAAATAGCAAAAGAAAAAGAACCTTATTCAACATTTCAAGGATCTCCACTTTCGGAAGGAAAATTTCAATTTGATTTATGGGGAGTAAAACCTTCAGAAATGTGGGATTGGGATAATTTAAGAGAACAAATAAAGAAACATGGTGTTCGAAACTCTTTAACTACTGCTTGCATGCCAACGGCATCTACTGGGATAATTTTAGGCAATACAGAAACCTTCCAAATTCAAACTTCAAATATATACAAAAGACAAACCTTGTCTGGTGAATTCTTGTTAGTTAATCGACATTTAGTTAAAGAATTATCAAAAAGAAATTTGTGGAATAAGGCAATGAGAGATAACATTATAGTTGAAAATGGATCTGTTCAAAATATACCTGATTTTCCTGATGATTTAAAAGATATTTATAAAACTGTTTGGGAAACATCTCAAAGAACTGTAATTGATATGGCTGCTGATAGAGCTCCATTCATCGACCAAACACAGTCCATGAATCTATGGCTATCAAATCCTACTTTTGGAAAAGTTAACTCAATGCATATGTATGCTTGGAAAAGAGGTCTTAAAACAGGAATGTATTATTTAAGAAGTCGCTCCGCTGTTGATGCTGTTAAAGTTACAGTATCCTCTGAAAAAATAGCTAAAGAAAATTTTCTCAACAATAAAGAAGAAAATGAACTAGAAGAATGCTTAACATGCAGTGCATAAAATATTAAAAGATGTTAAATGATCTCTAAAGGTTGTAAATCAATATTTCCAATTAAGCATAAAGATATATGGGATAGATATAAGCTGCATGTTCAAGCTTTTTGGACCCCAGAAGAAGTATCTTTGCATGATGATTTAAGAGATCTTCAAACTTTAAATGATGGTGAAAAGCATTTTATAAAAAATGTGCTAGCATTTTTTGCTAATTCTGAAGCCATGATAAATGAAAATCTTGCTAGTCGATTCTATAAAGAAATTCTAATTCCTGAAGCACGATGCTTTATTTCTATGCAAATGCTAAATGAATCCATACATGCTGAAATGTATGCTCTACAAATAGAAGCCTATGTAACGAATCCAGAAGAAAAAGATAAGCTTTTTTCAGCTATTGAGAATGTTCCATGCATAAATCACAAAGCACAATGGGTTGCTAAATGGCTAAATGGAGAGCAAAATTTACTAACTAGATTAATTGGTTTTGGTTTAGTTGAAGGCTTATTTTTTGCTGGATCTTTTTGTTCAATTTATTATTTTAGAAAAAGAGGTTTATTGCCTGGTTTAGCTTTATCTAATGATTGGATAGCTCGAGATGAGGGCATGCACTTTAGTTTTTCTGCTTTGATGTTTAAAACACTAAGAGATAGATATAATAATGGAACGCTCTCTGATTCAGATATTAAAGACATCGCCTTGATTGATGGTGACGTTGCCCAAACAGAATTTGAAGAAATTGTTAGAGAAGCAGTATCTTTTGAAAAAGAATTTGTCACTGCAGGACTTCCTGTTGACCTAATTGGAATGAATAAAGAGTTAATGTGCCAATATATTGAAGCAGTTGCTGATCGTATCGCTGATTTATTTGAATTTGAGAGAGTTTTTAATACAGAAAATCCTTTTGATTTTATGAGAGCTCTTGATGTGCAGAATGTAACCAATTTCTTTGAAAAGCGTGTATCAGAGTATCAAAGACCTACTGATAGAGCTCTTGCTTTTGATGAAGCATTCTAAATGAATGTAGTTATTTATTCAAAAAATAATTGCGTTTTTTGCAACAAAGCTAAAATAAGATTAAAAAAATATAATCCAAAAATTCATATGCTTGATAAAGATTATACACGTAATGAATTTTTTAAAATGTTTCCCAATGCCAAAACATTTCCTCAAATAATAATTGATAATAAAAATATTGGGGGTTATCATGAATTAGAAAAATGGCTTGCTTTTAACCTACCGGAGGAAGATTTTTAATTAAATATTTTTTTTCTTTCTATTGTAGATTTTTTTACTTTTAACTGACCTTTGTTTATATTTTGGTGTTCTCAAATCTTTTGCAATAGGATTTGATTTCTTTTTGTAAGAAGATTTTAAATCACCAAAAAAAATTATCGATATAGTACCTACTCCAACTTTTAGTATTGGTTCTGCTTTTGTTGCTAAAATAGTATTTATATTCACCAGCTTTTCTATCCTTGCTCTATTAGATCAATGGGACTCACTCCAATTTATACCAGACCCAAAATCAACCACAAGAGGAACTTTAAAATCTTTATAATTTAAATGCGTAGTTTCCATAATTTTCTTAATTTTCGGAATAGATTCATCTAAGTATTTCTCTTCTATTTCAAATACTAATTCATCATGAACCTGTAAAAGCATCTTTGCTTTGAACTTTTTTTCTGAAATATTCTTGTGAATTTCAATCATGGCAATTTTAATTATATCCGCGGCTGTTCCTTGAATTGGAGCATTAATTGATTGTCTTTCGGCAAATCCTCTAATAGAAAAATTTTTATCATTTATACCTCTAATATTGCATCTCCTACCAAACATAGTTTCTACATAGTTATTTGTTTTTGAAAAGTTAATTTGAGAATCCATATAATCTTTTATTCTTGGAAAACGCGAAAAATATTCTTCTATATATTTTTTTCCTTCTGTATTAGAAATAGATAATTGTTTTGCTAATCCGTAAGGGCTAATACCATAAATTATACCAAAATTAATAGCTTTTGCTTTACGTCTATGATCAGAAGATATCTCTTTTTCTTTTAAATTAAAAATCTCTTTTGCAGTTGAAGTATGAATATCTTCTCCTTGAACAAATGCTTCAATAAAATTTTTATCTTGTGATATTTCTGCTGCTAATCTTAGCTCAATCTGGGAATAATCAAAACTGAGCAATTTATAATTTTCTTCAGCAATGAACGCTTGACGAATTTTTTTTCCATTTTCTGTTCGAATAGGAATATTTTGAAGATTAGGATCATTTGAGCTTAAACGGCCTGTAAGTGTAGTAGCTGTTGCATAAGATGTATGAACTCTATTTGTTTTTTGTGAAATTTGATCAAGAAGTGCTTCAGTATAAGTAGAGCGTAATTTTGTTAATTCTCGCCATTCAAGAACAAGTTTAGCTATATTATAACCTTGATGTGCTATATCTTCTAATATTCCAGAATCTGTAGAATAATTACCTGTTTTTGTTTTTTTCCCAACCTTAATTCCCATATCTATAAACAGAATCTCACCTAATTGTTTGGGCGAGCCAATATTAAAATCTTTTTTTGCAATCTGAAATATTTGTTTTTCTAATTTTGTACTTTCATTTTTAAATTCTAAACTTAATTGTTTTAAATATTTTTGATCAACTTTTATTCCAAAATCCTCCATTGAGCTTAATACATTAATTAATGGTTTATCCACCTTCGTATAAATATAAGAACTTTTTTCTTTAGATAGTCGTTGTTGAAAAAAATTAAAAAGTTTTAATGTAATAAAAGCATCCTCAGCTGCATATTTCGTAGCATTTTCTATATTTACGTAATCAAATGTTATTTTTTGTTTTCCAGATCCAACCATTTCTTTAAATTTTATTGTTGAGTGATTAAAATGCATAAAAGCTAAGTCATCCATTCCATGTCTTGTAACACCATTATCAAGAGCATAAGACATCAACATAGTATCTGCTATAGATTCAAATTTAATTCCATACTTATTCAATATTCGAATATCATATTTAATATTGTGACCAATTTTTAATATTGCTGGATCACAACAAATAGATTTTATAATTTTCAAAACTTTGGTTTTAGAAATTTGTTCTTTAGTTTTTTTATCATCTATATTTTTATGACTTATTGGAATATAAAAAGCACAATCTTGATTGCAACATAAAGAAATTCCTACTAAATTAGCTTTTTCAATATCTAATGAATCTGTTTCAGTATCAATTGCACAAATACCTTTATTAATAATCTCCGTAATAATTTTATGAAGATCTTTTAGAATTGTAATTGAACTATATTTTGGTTTTAAATTTGTATAATAATTTTTTGTATTAATATTATCCTTATTGATGAATGAATTATTTTCCAAACGCTGCATAATAACTTTAAAACCTTGATTAAATAAAAATTGTTTTACATTTTCAATATTATTATTAATTTCACTGTAAGGCACTATGTCATCTATTGACAAAGGAAGTGTTACATTACTTTCTAATTTTACAAGCTCTAAACTAATTCTAATATTGTTTTTAGAATCTTGAATGATTTTTTTTCTTTTATTTTGTTGAATTTTATCTGCGTTTTTAATTAATTCTTCAATATTACCAAATTCTTTAATTAACTCTAAAGCTGTTTTGGGACCAATACCTAGTGCTCCAGGTATATTATCTGTTTTATCTCCTGTTAAAGCTTGAATTTGTATTACTTTTTCTGGTTTAACTCCAAATTTTTCAATGACTTCATTAATTCCAATATTTTTATTTTTCATTGGATCTAGCATTTGAACTTGATCAGAAACTAATTGCATCAAATCCTTATCTGAAGAAATAATAAGAGATGAAATATTCTTTTTCTTTGCTAAATTTGTATATGTTGCAATAATATCATCTGCTTCATACCCTTCTAACTCAATCTGTGGAATATTAAATGCTTTCACACAATTTTTAATTATTTCAAATTGTGGTATCAAATCCTCAGGTGTTTCACCTCTATTAGCTTTGTATTTAGGATAAATTTTATTTCGAAAATTTTCTCTTGCCGCATCAAAAATAACTACTAGTTTTTCACTACTATAATCTTCAATTAATTTAACAAGCATATTTGTAAATCCAAATACTGCATTTACAGGAGTTCCATCTTTCCTATTCATAGGTGGAAGGGCATAATAGGCTCTAAAAATGTATGCTGAGCCATCTATAAGTATCAATCTCTTTTGTTTATTCATCATATTAAAAAGTATATAAGACATATCTAACTAAATGTCTGATTATAATTTTTCTATTGAAGCTAAAAATCTTAATAAAACGTTTATAAAAAAAGATAATACAAAAATTGATGCTTTAAAAAATTTTAGTATTAACATTCCTAAAGGATCTATCTATGGATTGTTGGGTCCGAATGGCGCGGGTAAGTCAACCTTCATAAATATATTAGGTGGTCTTGTAAAAAAGGATAATGGTAAAGTTAAAATATGCGGAATAGATATTGACAAAAATGCTAAGAATAGTAGAAAAAAAATTGGCATTGTGCCACAAGAACTTAATATTGACCCCTTTTTCACACCTTATGAATTATTGGAGCTGCAAGCAGGCTTGTATGGGGTTAGAAAAAAAGAAAGACATACTGAAGAAATTCTTAAAAAATTAAATATACATGATCAAAAAAATGCTTATGCAAGATCATTGTCCGGAGGAATGAGACGGAGATTACTTGTAGCAAAAGCTCTCGTCCATAATCCTGAAATTATAATTTTAGATGAACCAACGGCCGGTGTTGATGTAGAATTAAGGCAAAACTTATGGAATTATATTAAAGAACTTAATCAAAAAGGCACAACTATTTGTCTTACTACACATTACTTAGAAGAAGCTGAAAATTTATGTGATAAAATTACTATAATCAATAAAGGAAAAATTCTTAAAAGTGATTCGAAAGAAAATTTGTTAAATTTAATTGGTAAAAAGAGAGTAAATTTTAATTTAAATTGTTCTTTAAATTATTTACCAAAAAAATTAAAAATTTATAATCCAATTTTAAACAAAAATATTTTATCTCTGACATACGATAAAAATAAAACAAAACTTAGATCAATCTTAAATGATCTTAACAATCTCAAAATTACTTTCGATGAAATTAACACACAGGAGAGTGATTTGGAAGATGTATTTATACAATTAACTCAAAATCATGATTCATAATTTGTATCAAAATTTAAAACTAGAAAATATAATTATAATTTTGTTTCCTTTTGCTATTATATCAGGACCAGCGATTCCAGATATATTAGCCGTAATTTTAGGATTGTATTTTTTGTATTGTATACTTAAAGAAAAAAAATTTAATTTTCATAATGATTATTGGATTTATTTTTTTTTGTTTTTATGGATGTGGTTTATTTTAATAAGTATATTTGCTTATAATTCATTGTTATCTTTTATTGATTCTATAATTTTTATAAGATTCTTTTTGTTTGTTATTGCAATTTATTATTTTTTTCAAAAAAATGATCAATTGACTAAATTTGTTTTATATTCAATATTACTATCTTCAATTTTTGTAACTATAGATACACTGTTTCAATTCTATAATTTTGAAAATTCTACTGGTTTCAAAGGAGATTTATTTGGCATATTACCAGATGGTGCGTATGGAAGACTTAATGGCCCATTTAAAGACTTTGTGCCTGGAGCATATTTATCAAGATTTTATTTTTTTCTAGTCTTGTTTTCCTCTATGACAATTAAAAAAATAAATCATAATTTCTATCTTTATTTTTTTATAGTTATTTTAGGTCTAAATTTTTCTACTATGTTTTTTGCAGGGGAAGCAATGGCAGTGGCTCCTACATTAATGGGTATAGCTATCATTGTTCTCTTAAAAAGAGAAATGAGAAAATTAATGTTACTATCTATAACATTTGCTTGCTTATTCATTATAGCTAACAAATTATTACATCCTTATTACACAGATTACAAAATAATTGAAAGCTCTGCTAAACACGAAGGACTAATCATTGAACGTGAATTTAACTGTCCTAATGATGAAGAAAAAAAATGTAAAAAAACTTTTAAAAGGCAACCACCTATGTTGGTTACCCTCAAAGACTTTAAACATTCTCCATACGGTGAGATTTATAATACAGCTTTTGAAATTTGGAAAGATAATAAAATTACAGGAATAGGAATAAATAATTTTGAAGAAGTATGTCTTAATGAATCTGCTTATAAAAAATTTAACAAAATTTCTGGATGTTGGTCACATCCTCACAATTATTATATTCAAGCTCTTGTTGAAACTGGTTTACCGGGATTAATCTTATTTATTTTATTAGTATTATCTCTATTTAGAAAATTTAAACACTTTAATAAAAATAAATATAATATTATTGGTATTGTAATTCTATTAGTTATATTTTGGCCTATAATGTCAACAGGTAGTTTTATAAAAAATTGGAACATGATTTTTATTTGTTATGTAATTGGAATAGTTTTAGGAATGAAAATAAAAAATTTTAAAATTTCATAGAAAGTAAAAGAAAATAATCATTTTAATATTATTTCTAGTTATATTTTTTATCCAAATTATAAAATAGCTTATATTATTCTTTGGGTGCATGTTTATTAAGAATACGTTGCAAGGTACGTCTGTGCATTCTTAGTCTTCTTGCTGTTTCTGACACATTTCTATTACATTGAATAAATACTCTTTGAATATGTTCCCAGCGAATCCTATTAGCTGTCATAGGATTTTCAGGTGGTGGAGGTAATGTTTGTTTAGATGAGATTAAAGCATCATAAATCTGGTCAACTTCTGCAGGTTTGGGTAAATAATCAATTGCTCCTGATTTTATTGCAGCAACAGCCGTTGCAATATTACCATAACCAGTTAAAAAAAGAGACCTTGTTTCTGGGCTAGTGACTTTTATTGATTGAATAATTTCTAAACCAGATCCATCTTCTAATCTCATATCAACTATTGCATAATTAAAATTTTTTTCTTTAAGACGAGCAATTGCTTTTTTAGCTTCTCCAAAATATTCTACATTAAATCCTTTTTTCTCCATAGATCGGGCTAATCGCTCTCTAAAAGGCGTATCGTCATCAATAATTATCAAACTATTATCCATAATTTTCAAAGATTTCTTTTTAATTGAATTTGAACAATTGATCCATTCGAATTACGTTGATTTTGAAATTTAATTTTTCCTCCTGCATTTTCAATTAAATATTTTGCAATAAAAATACCCAATCCCATACTTTTTTCATATTTATTATATGAAATAAATGGGCTTCCTATTTTATCTAAAACTTCTTTAGGAAAACCGTTTCCATCATCTTTTATCACTAATAAAACAACTATTTTTTCCCATGAAATTTCTACATGAATTATTTTATTAGCGTGTTCTAAAGCATTTTGAATAATATTACCTAGGCCATACATTATTTCATCAGAAAATTTAATTTTTGGTTCATTACCTTGATTTTCAATTTGTATATCAATAAGAATATTATTTTTTTTGAATTTTTGGTAATTTATTTTTACTAAATCAGACAAGGTTATTTTATCTAAAAAGGTATCCTTAATTTTTTGTGGATTTTTTGATAATTTAAATAATATTTCTTTGCACCTATTTGCTTGAGATTCCAATAGATTGATTTCTGATTTTAAGTCATTACTATTATTAAATATTTTATCTTTTTTTAAATCATCTAGAATTAAAAAAATTGTATTCAAGGGTGTGCTGAGTTCATGCACCGCTGCTGCTGTTAATGATCCTACTTCAGACATTTTTTTTTGATTAATAAGAGCTATTTGTGTTTGATTTAAAGCATTTGATATTTTTTTAGATGAATAAGATAAAATATAAACATACACAGCTATAAATATTAATGAAATAACTAATGATACTATTAATCCATAAGTGAATAAACTAGGTACAAAAAAATCTTGTGACCATTGAATTTCAATATAAAAAAAACTTATAAATATTACTATTAAAATAGATAATATTGATAAAACAATTGAGAATCCTACTTTTAAATATGAGGAAGATATAATAATAGGAGCAATTAATAGTAAAGAAAAAGGATTATAAATCCCTCCGGTTAGATACAATAAAACTGCTAGTTGAATTGTATCAAACAATAAAAAATAAAATGCTTCGTAATCATTTAAATAATTATTTTCTTTTTTTTTAACAAGGCTTAGAAGATTAATTATAATTGAAATTAAAACTACTAATGAACAAAATATGATTGGTATTGGAATAGATAAGAAATAATAAACAAATAATATTGCAGAAGACTGACCAATGATTCCAATCCACCTAATATTAATTAGATTGCTTAATAATATATTGTTGTTAAATTTTAAAAAGTTAAACATGTGATAAATTTAAATAAATTAATGAATTAAATATCTAGATTAGCTACCTTTAGTGCATTTTCTTTTATAAAAATTCTTCTTCCTTCGACAACATCTCCCATTAATTTTTCAAATAAACTATTAGCTTCATTAGCCTCATCAATTTTAACTAAGAGTAATGATCTAAAGTTTTTATCTAAAGTAGTTTCCCATAATTGATTGGGATTCATTTCTCCTAAACCTTTGTATCTATTTATTTGTAAACCAGATTTACCAATTTCAAGTACTTTTTCTATTAGATCCAAAGGACCATTAATATTATATTCACTTGAGTTGTTTTTAATAATCGCTGCCTTACCTTTTTTAAGAATACCAAAATTATTCATTAATTCTTCTCTAATAGAATTTAATGCCCGAGCTTCAGGGGTAATAAAAAATTCTTTATCTATAAAATAGATATTTTTCACTCCTCTTATTTCTTTTATTATTTTAAGTGATTTATTTTCAAGTTTTACTTTCCACCCTTTTTCTGACAGATCAGAAATCGCATTTAGGCGTACTTGTAAATATTTAGCTATTTCTTTACCTATTTCCTGATTATCAATATTTTCTTGATTTAATGCTTTTATAACTGCTGCTTGCTCAATTACATTTTTATTATCAATTCTTCTTATAAGAG